>DYNE01000003.1 GCA_020721225.1 Pelodictyon luteolum
CACCAACTTATTGTAATAGAAATACTTGTATTTGTGAACTGTAGAAGATCAGTTTGAAGGTATGCATTGACAGCCGCCGGCATTCCCCCGATAAAAAAATAGCGTTTCAGCTCCTCGCGCAGAAGGTCATGCACGGCAGGCGATATTTCAGCCGGATTGCCCATGACAGCAGCTGCCGCAGGGGCGTTGCCGATTGCTTCCAGATATTCAGCGAAACAGAGCGGATAGAGATTGAGAAACTGAACCCTGCCGACCGGAAAGGAACTTTCGTCAAGAGCGAATTCAAGCAGGGATCCGGCGGCCGCGACATGCAGTTCCGGCATTTCTTCATAAAAATAACGCAGTGCGGTTATCGCTCGGGGACATGCCTGTATCTCATCAAAAAAGAGCAGGGTTTTACCCGGCGTGATCTTTTGCTGCAGGATGACTTCAAGATCCGAGCAGATGCGCCTTGCCGTAAGATCGCCATCGAAGAGTTTGCGCAAGGGCTGATTCCGTTCAAAATCAACAAGGGCAAGAGATGCAAATCGTTTGCTTCCAAACTCTTTGAGCGACCATGTTTTGCCGACCTGACGGGCGCCCCGCAGGATGAGCGGCTTGCGGCGTGTTCCTTCCTGCCAGCGCCGAAGATCGTTATCAATGAATCGAAGCATGTGTGCCGATGGGTGGGGTGCGTCACTGATTATTTAAATAAACAATGCAATATATGTTTCTTTGATATAAAAGTACAAGGCATTTCGATATTATCGCTTTGGGAGAGGAAGTTGATGGCGTTTGGATGCGTGTGGAGAACGTGCCATGGCACTGGAGGACGTGGATCAGTAAAGCGTAGCGATCAGCAACATTTTGAAGCAAGAACGGGTTATGGGAAGTGATGAATGGGAACCTCTAAAAAGTTATTACGCACTCAAATTGCTGCGTTGTCCCGACGAGTCGGGATCGAAATCCTCATCCCGAAAGCTTTCGGGACTCCGGTTTTGTAGTTTATCCCGATCTATCGGGGCTCCGTCCGCCTTGCACTTTGATCGATCATCACACTTTTTAGAGGTTCCCGAATGTGTGCATTCCGGAAGAAACAGTGTTTTCAGTTAAAGGTTTAATTTGCATTTCAAACGAGGTACTTACAATGGAGAAGGGAGATGGTCAAGCAAGCAAAGAACACGATTTGCCTTTGGTACGAGAGAGATGCCGAGGAGGCGGCTCACTTTTACGCGAGGATATTCCCCGATTCATTCGTCGGTGCGGTGCACCTCGCACCGGGAGACTTTCCGTCAGGGAAGAAAGGGGAGGTGCTTACCGTCGAGTTTACCGTGATGGGCATCCCGTGCCTCGGGCTCAACGGCGGACCTGCGTTCAGGCATAGCGAAGCGTTCTCGTTTCAGGTCGCAACCATTGACCAGCCCGAAACGGATCGCTACTGGAACGCTATAGTTGGCAACGGCGGGCAGGAGAGCGAGTGCGGCTGGTGCAAGGACAAGTGGGGATTGTCCTGGCAGATAACGCCGATCGCCCTGACGGAAGCCGTCACCGACCCCGATCCCGCTGCCGCCAGGCGCGCGTTCGATGCGATGATGCAGATGAAAAAGATCGACATCGCCGCAATCGAAGCGGCACGCCGCGGTTAATCAGGGAGCGTTCGTTCACAGCCATGTAAACGTACGGGAGGATTATATGCCAATCCATGTTGTTGCATGAGACGAATGAATGTTTTTCGGTCAACCCTTTCGCCTCCTGCCGACATGTTGTGTGGCTGGTTTTCATGAACTGATAGCCATGCCTCCCGGTTGAAGAAGTAGTGATGAGATTCGACAAAAGATGGCGAATTCTTTATACGTACTGATATCAATAAGCAAGGAACAGTTTACTCAAAAATAATCTGCACAAGTTCACGAATTGCCTGCATGGCTGTCGGGAAGTTGGGGAATCCACCTTCTGCAGCATAGCAAACACCACTGACGAACGTGTCGTATTCGGTTTGATATTCAGAATCTGTTTCCAGACGTTCCAGCATTTGCCCGATTTTTTCTCCGATCGACAAACCGGAAAGAGATGGTGCCCGCCGGTCGTCCACCTCCATTGTTGTTGTGACCGGTTTGGCAAAGTGCTTATCGGCCAATGCTTGATTTTTCAGTAAAGCCAGGTCGTGAAGATGCCGAACCAGAGCCGGATCATCTTTTTCATCTCCCCTTGTTCTGACCGGAATGCGCCACGCAAGAGCGCTTATTTTGTCAGCTGCACTTTCAATGGGGCTGATGCACCCTATCCGTTCAACTTCAGGTGGGCGATTATATGCTGTGCTCACAAATGAGGAAACGGGCAGATAAAGGTGTGGGTATTGCGGCGATCTGACGGAGATTTCTATCTGGACATGCGGTCGTAATGCAGCAGCAGGAGGGAAATAAGTTGGGTAATTGAAAGCAAAAGCAAGATGCCGATTGTCGTCTCTTGCCTCTACTTGATGGGCCTCTATTTCAAATCCGGCTTTGAGCAGATGGGCAAGTACGGTTTTTTTGAATCTGGAAAGGGGTTTTCTGCTTTGTTGTTCCGGCGGGGCGATCACCCTGAAATCAATGTCCTCTGAAAAACGTTGTATGAGCTTATGGGCTTTCGAGAGCGTCGTGCCACCGGTGAAAATGAACTCGAATCCTTCATGTCTTAAGGAGGTCAGAGCGGCTATCACTTGTGTTACGAACCAATCCTTTTCGATAAAGGATGGATCGATTCCCATAAGAAGCGCAACCTCTTCAAACTCTTTTTGCTTAGGCCACTCGCTCATAGCTGATGTAGGCTCCTCGATACCCGAGTTTTCTGTTCACGCGGCTCTTGACCCCGATTAACCGGCCGGTAGGAACCTGCGTTGTCTTTCCCGCATTGTAGGCTTGTTCAAGACGGGATGGTGCGGTTTCGACACCCAAGCGTTGAAGCGCCTCTTTAGCCAGAGTTGGTAATGGGGCCACTGGTACAGGCTGACCGTTTATCGGGGATATTTTTGCTTTGGCATAGACGCCATAGCCCAGGCGGATCAATCGTCCTTTTTTCGTCAGGTTCCTGAGCGCTCGTCCTACCTGATCGTAGTCGCTTATATCGATAAAGTCATCACGAACAAAAACAGGAGATTTCTTCCTCGCTATTCTTGCTGTAATCCTGTATTCGATGCTTCCGTATCTACTCATTTTATAATTGTATCTTGTATGTACATAAATACGACACTTTATATGCTTCTGCAAGTGCAGCGTTAAACGACTTTCTCCACCTGCCGACTTGGTGTGTGGCTGGTTTTCATGAACTGATAGCCACGCCTCCCGGTTGAAGAAGTAGTGATGATATTCGACAAAAAACCGGTTCCTGGTGACAGGTATAGTACCCATCCAGTGTTCCGCACTCATAAAAGGAGAACTATCATGAAAAGCAACCCCGTTGTCTGGTTTGAAATTTACGTAGAGAACATGGAGCGCGCCAGGGCGTTCTACGAAGCCACACTTGACGTTACGCTGGAAATGATGCAGCCGCCCACCGATGAAATAAGCAAGGAGGCGAATATGGAAATGTGGAGCTTTCCTGGGCCAAAGGATAACGAAACAGCCATGATAACCCCCGGTGCAAGCGGCATGCTGGTAAAAATGGAGGGCTTCAGGCCCGGCGCAGGCGGCACTCTGGTTTATTTTGGCTGTGAAGAGTGCGGTGCGACTGCCGCGCGTGCAGTCAAAAACGGAGGGCGAACAGTCAGCGAAAAAATGTCTATCGGGGAGTATGGGTTTATTGCGCTGGTTCACGATACGGAAGGGAATATGATTGGTTTGCATTCGATGCAATAAGGGTACCTCGAAAAAGTTGTTACGCGCACAGATTGCTCGGGACTTCGGTTTCGTAGTTTATCCCGATTTATCGGGACTCCGTCCGCCTTGTACTCAGGGCGCTCACGACACTTTTTTGAGGTACCCATAACAGTTGCGACAATGCCTGTTGCGGCTCATTCGTCCTGATTCGGCTTTATGTCTGCAATGGTTTTGGTAAAAGCAGCGTCAGGAACAGGACTGCCTGCAATCAGACCAACTGTTCCGGAAAATTATAAATGACAAGGATCGTGCATCATGGCTGTTCAAAAAGTATCTCCCTATGTCGCGCATGTTTTTGTCTGTACCAATGATCGGGGCGGAGCAAGAAAATCATGTGCGGACGATAACAGCGAGCTCGTCAAAGCAGCATTGAAGAGGGTTGTTGACGAGAAAGGGTGGAAAGGAAACGTGAGGGTTTCAACGTCCGGCTGCATGGGACTTTGCGCCACGGGACCCAATGTGATGATCTACCCGCAGAAAGTATTGTTTTCGGGGGTATCGCCGGATGATGTTGATGGCATTGTGTCGGCTATCGAGCGGTTCGTCGCCGATGGGTGCCGACGGATGTCGGGATAGCTGGATAGCTTCATCTCAATCCTCTGTGGAAATCTGCTATTCAATCAGCGGGAACCGCGCTCTTCTTCTCGAAAAAACAGCGCCTGAATTGGGTAGCTACGCTGCTCAATTCAGGCGTAATCGGTGAAAATCCGTGCCAATCCGTGGGCAAACATCTTCGTCTTCATCTCTTTCCGGGCTGGATGGCGAGATAGCTGGATGGCAGGTTACGGTGAAAAACAAGGAAGCGCAGCTTTTCGGGCTGCGCTTCTTGTGTTTGATTACCGGGCGTTCCAGGTGAATGCTCAGTCTTCCTGGTCGCGGAGGTTTTCCAGTACGCCGAAATCTTCGAGCGTTGTGATATCGCCCTTGATTTCGTTGCTGGTTGCAAGTTCGCGGAGCAGCCTGCGCATGATTTTGCCGCTGCGGGTTTTCGGCAGACCTTTCGCCCAGCGGATCTCATCCGGTTTGGCAATCGGGCCGATCTCCTTGGCAACGTGGTTGCGGAGCGATTCGCGAAGCTTCATGTCGCCTTCATACTCGTCCTTGAGCGTAACGAAGGCCACAAGCGCGTTGCCCTTGATGTCGTCGGGACGGCTGACGACAGCGGCCTCTGCAACGGCTTCGTGGGAGACCAGGGCGCTTTCGACTTCGCTGGTGCCGAGGCGGTGTCCGGAGACGTTGACAACGTCATCGACGCGGCCCATGATCCAGATGTAACCGTCTTCGTCCTTGCGTGCGCCGTCACCGGTGAAGTACATGTCGTCGAATTCAGACCAGTAGGTTTTTTCGTACCGTTCGTTATCGCCATAAATGGTTCTGAGCATTGACGGCCATGGTTTTTTGATGACCAGGTATCCGCCTTCGTTGGCTTCGCACGGGGTGCCGTCCTTGTGAACGACATCGACCATGATACCGGGCAGAGGACGGGTCGCAGTACCGGGTTTTGTAGGAGTTGCACCGGGAAGCGGGGAGACCATGATGCCGCCTGTTTCGGTCTGCCACCAGGTGTCGACGATCGGACATTTTTCCTGACCGACGATTTTGTGATACCACATCCATGCTTCGGGATTGATCGGTTCGCCAACCGTGCCGAGCAGGCGAAGCGAGCTGATATCGTGCTTGGTAACCCACTCGTTGCCGGCGCGGATGAATGCGCGGATAGCGGTAGGAGCGGTATAGAGAATGGTAACCTTGTGACGGTTGATGATATCCCAGAAGCGGTCCCACTGCGGATAGTTTGGAGCGCCTTCGTACATGAGCAGGGTGGCGCCGTTGAGGAGCGGACCGTAAACCATGTAGCTGTGACCGGTGATCCAGCCTACATCGGCGGTACACCAGTAGATGTCCTCATCCTTGATGTCGAACACATATCTGAAAGAGCTTGCGGCATGAACCATGTAGCCTGCCGTTGTGTGCAGAATGCCTTTCGGCTTGCCGGTGGATCCGCTGGTGTAGAGCACGAAGAGCGGATGTTCTGATTCCACATGTACCGGCTCGCAGACATCCATGGCAAGACCCATGAGATCGTGCCACCAATGGTCCATTCCGTCGTGCATGCTGACGGTTTCGCCGGTGACCTTCAGGACGATGACGCTGCGGACGGAAGGGGTGTTGACGATGGCGTCGTCAACAATTTTTTTCAGGTTGATCGAGCTTCCCCGGCGTCTTGTGCCGTCGCAGCAGATAACCAGTTTTGCCCGGGAGTCGTTGACTCTTTCGGTAATGGCATGAGCTGAAAATCCTGCGAAAATAACATTGTGTACAGCGCCTACACGGGCACAGGCAAGGACGGCGATAACCAGTTCGGGAACCATACCCATGTAGATGGCTACGCGATCACCCGGCTGAATGCCGGCGATTTTCAGTACATTGGCGAATTTGCTGACCTGGCGATACAGTTCGCCGTATGTGATGACCTGCTGATTTCCTTCTTCACCTTCCCAGATAATGGCGGCCTTGTTCTTTCTCCAGCTCTGCATGTGAACATCGACGGCATTGTAGCATATGTTCGTTTTTCCGCCGTTGAACCACTTGGCATACGGGGTATTCCATTCCAGTATGCTATCCCATTTTTTGAACCAATGAAACTGTTCTGCAATTCCACCCCAGTAAGCTTCGGGGTCTTCAGCTGCCGCGGCATAAAGCTTCTCGTACTCTTCCATCGAGGAGATGTGAGCGGATTGCGAAAATTGCGCCGGAGGCGGAAATTTCCGTTTTTCCGAGAGGACAGAACTGATTGATTGCTGATTGGTTGATGCGTTTTCTTCTGTAGCCATTGATCCGTTTTTTATGGGTTAACTGAAAAAGAATACCTACATCACAGGTATGTGAACATCAAGATAAAATGTGGCTTGCGGTGATTATTTTTCCTGTCAGTGTGCGAAAGACATAATCCCAATTTTACATAAAATATTATTAGTATTCAATAATTGTTATCCCTGACTTATGACATTCCTGTAGTTTCTTTTCGTTTATTTTACAGCGAAGTTTACGAGCTTGTCAGGAACGACGATTTCTCGCATAATGGTCTTGCCTTCAAGGAACTTCATGACCGATTCGACGTTCCGGGCGGTCTCGATCAATGAGTTTTGCGGAGTGCCGGCAGGGGTGCTGAATGTCCCCCTGAGTTTGCCGTTGACCTGAACGGCAATCTGCACGACGCTGTCGGTGGCAAGCCCGGCGACATAGTCCGGGAACGGTTCGTCGGTTACCGAACCGGTATGGCCTGTCGCCTGCCAGAGCTCTTCGGTTATATGCGGGGCATATGGCGCGAGCAGCAGGATCATGCTTTCTACGGCGGTTCTGTTTCGGCATCCGTTGCGCTGCAGTTCGTTGACCAGTACCATCATCTCCGCGATTGCGGTGTTGAATTTGAGCGCCTCGGTATCTTCCGTGACCTTTCTGATGGTTTTGTGCAGACGTCTCAGCAGTTCTTCAGGCATGGTTTCATCCGTGAGTTCCGCTTTGTTTCCTTCCTGTTCGGGATAGACCAGTCGCCAGACTTTGCCGAGAAAACGGCTGATTCCTTCAATGCCATTGGTGTTCCATGGTTTAACCTGTTCGAGAGGTCCGAGAAACATCTCATAGAGGCGCACGGCATCGGCACCGTAGGTTTTCAGAACGTGGTCGGCCGGAATGACGTTGCCTCTCGATTTCGACATTTTTTCGTTGTCTTCGCCGAGAATCATGCCCTGATTGAACAGTTTCCGGAATGGTTCCACGGTAGAGACTACGTTGAGGTCGAACAGCACTTTGTGCCAGAATCTCGCATAGAGCAGATGGAGCACGGCATGTTCGGCTCCTCCGATATAGAGATCGACGTTCATCCAGTACTTTTCCCTCTCAGGATCTATCAGCCGCCCGCTGTTTTCGGGGTCGATAAAGCGGAGGTAGTACCAGCAGCTTCCCGCCCATTGCGGCATGGTATTGGTTTCTCTTCTGAACGAACCGAATTCGTCGCTGCCATAGAGCCAGTCGTGGATGGTTGCAAGCGGAGATTCGCCGGTTTCGGAAGGCTGATAGGCCTCGACATCCGGCAGGGTGAGCGGCAAGCTTGTTTCGGTGCGGAGCGTTCCGTCTTCGTAGTGTTTTATCGGAATGGGTTCTCCCCAGTACCGCTGACGGCTGAAAATCCAGTCGCGCAGTTTGTAGTTGATCGTGCGTTTTCCAACTCCTTTCTTTTCAAGCCATGAGGCCATTGTGTCGAATGCCTTCCTGAAGGCCAGGCCGTCGATGGTGATTTCACTGTTCGAAGAGTTGACGGGAACGCTCTCTTTGCCTTCAAACACGGCATCATTGACATCATGAGGGCTTTTAATGACCTCGAGGATGGGCAGATTGAATTTTTTCGCGAATTCCCAGTCGCGACTGTCGTGGGCGGGTACCGACATGATGGCGCCGGTTCCGTAGCTGATAAGGACGAAGTCGGATATCCATACCGGGAGGGGATTTCCGGTTGCCGGATTGATTGCGTATGAGCCTGTGAATACGCCGGTTTTATCTTTCTGCAGTCCGGTACGTTCAAGCTCGGTTTTCAGTTTGGCCCGACTGATGTATGCCTTGACCTCTTTGAGATTATCGGCAGTCGCGAGCTTTTCGGCCAGAGGATGCTCCGGGGAGACGACCAGATAGGTCGCCCCGAAAAGGGTGTCGGGACGTGTGGTATAGACGCGGAGGTTTTTACCGTGACAGCGCAGCTCAAAATCGATTTCAACGCCTTCGGAGCGGCCTATCCAGTTGCGCTGCATCTGCTTGACGTTTTCCGGCCACTCGAGTTCGTCAAGATCGGCAAGCAGCCGTTCCGCATAGGCGGTTATTTTCAATACCCACTGCCGCAACGGTTTGCGTACAACGGTGTAGCCGTCGGCGATTTTTTCATCGACCTCTTCGTTGGCGAGAACGGTTTTCAGCTCTTCGCACCAGTTTACATCCACATCGGACATGTAGGCAAGTCCCATCTCGTACAGGCGGAGAAATATCCACTGTGTCCATTTGAAGTAAACCGGATCGGTTGTATTGACCTCTTTGGACCAGTCGTATGAAAAGCCCATTGCCTGCAGGGTTTCCCTGAAACTGCGGATGTTGTTTTCAGTCGTAATTTTCGGGTGCGTGCCGGTTTTAATGGCATACTGTTCGGCAGGAAGCCCGAAAGCGTCCCAGCCCATGGGGTGAAGCACGTTAAAGCCGCGGCTTCGTTTGAATCTTGCGATGATATCGGATGCGGTGTACCCTTCCAGATGGCCGACATGCAGGCCGGAACCGCTTGGATAGGGGAACATGTCAAGTACGTAGTATTTCGGCTTTTCTGTGGATTCACCGGTTCTGAATGTGCCGTTTTCCTGCCAGATCGCCTGCCATTTTTTTTCTATTGCTGAAAATTCGTAGCGCATGAGTTTTTTTTCTCTTCAAATTCCTGTTTTCGCTTCAGTAAGCATAAAAAGTATGCTGAAAATATGAATAGCCATCCGCTGAAAAAATGGTTTTCATAAAAAAAAAGCAGTGCAGGAGGCCCTGCACTGCTTCTGGTGCGAAAATCTTTTTTTTACTGATTTTCCTGGTTGTTTTCTTGAGGCGCGCCGTTGGCCGCATCTGTTTCGACCGCTTTCATGGAGAGAGCGAAGCGGGTTTTGCCGGTACGGGGATCCTTGCGGACATCGACCAGCTTGACCTTTATCCGGTCGCCGATTTTAAGATGGTCGCTCACTTTTGCGACCCGCTCGGTTGCCGATATTTCCGAGATGTGTACAAGTCCATCGGTTTTCGGAAGAAATTCAACAAAGGCGCCAAGTTCGTCGCGGACGTCGCGCACTTTGCCGAGGTAGGTGGTGCCTACTTCGGGTTTGGCCAGGAGGGTCTTTATCGTGGCCAGGGCAGCGTGGGTGCCTTCTACGCTTGAGCAGGCAATGGTCACGGTTCCGTCATCCTCGATATTGATTTCCGCTCCGGTCTCTTCGGTGATGCTGCGGATGGTTTCTCCGCCCTTGCCGATAATGAGGCCGATGGCGTCAACCGGTACCTGTATGGTCGTTAGCCTCGGGGCGAATTGCGCAAGCTCAACGCGGGCGGAGGGAATAGCCTCCTCCATTTTGTCGAGAATGTGCAGACGTCCCCTGCGCGCCTGTTCGAGAGCGCTTTCGAGAATGTGGTAATCCAGTCCGTCGATCTTGATGTCCATCTGGCAGGCGGTAATGCCGTCGCGGGTGCCGGATACCTTGAAATCCATATCGCCGAGATGATCTTCGTTGCCGAGAATATCCGAAAGGACCGCATAGTTGGAACCTTCCTTGATAAGCCCCATGGCTATGCCGGAAACCGGTTTTCTTATAGGAACGCCGCCGTCCATAAGTGCAAGGGTTCCGCCGCATACCGAGGCCATCGATGAAGAGCCGTTCGATTCGAGAATGTCGGAAACGATTCTTACGGTGTAGGGGAACTCCTGTTCAGGAGGAGCAACCATTTTAATGGCCCGTTCGGCAAGATTTCCGTGACCGATCTCCCTGCGGCCGGTACTTCCTATTCTTCCGGTTTCGCCGACTGAAAATGGCGGGAAGTTGTAGTGGAGCATGAACTTCTTGTCGGCGTTGTTCGTCAGGTTATCGACTGACTGTGCGTCTTTTTTTGTGCCGAGGGTAATGGTGACAAGCGCCTGGGTCTCTCCTCTGGTAAAGAGCGCCGAGCCGTGGGCTCTCGGGATGATGCCGAGTTCGATGCTTATCGGCCGAACCTCTTCGAGGGTTCTTCCGTCAAGGCGTTTTGCGTCGTCAAGAATCATGTGGCGCATGACTTTCTTTTCTACCGCATGAATCTGCTCGTCAATGATATGTTCGTTCAGGCAGAGCGCTTTGGAAGGATCGGCCTGAAGCTCTTCGGGGCTGATGGCCGCTTTGAAGTGCTCGACGGTTGACTGTATGATCTCCCGATAGATGGCGGCGGTCTGTTCGGCGCGCTCTTCCTTTCTGAGCGGGGTATAGGCAAGTTCCCGGAGCCGGGTTTCGCAGAGTTCGCGGACAAGGTCGGTGAGCTCTGAAGGAATGACTGTCGGGGCAAAGGGGCGGGCAGGTTTTGCAACTTCCGCCGCGATCTCGTTCTGGAGCGCGCAGAGCCTGCGGATGGCATCGTGACCGAACTTGATGGCGTCAAGCATCTCGGCCTCGGAGATCTCTTTCATCTCGCCTTCGAGCATGCAGATGGTATCGGTTGTTCCGCCGATACAGATATCGAGATCGCTGCTTACCAGCTCGTTGACATCGGGGTTGATAATGAATTTGCCGTTGATTCTTCCCACCCTGACTTCGGACATCGCGTTATGGAAGGGGATATCGGAGACCATGATGGCTGCCGATGCGGCCAGTCCGCCGAGTACGTCGGCATCATTGATCTGGTCGGAAGAGATAACCGTTACGATGATCTGGGTCTCGAAGAGGTAGCCGTCAGGAAAGAGCGGTCTGAGAGCGCGGTCGATCAGTCTTGCCGAGAGAATCTCTTTTTCGGAGGGGCGGCTTTCACGCTTGAAGAAGCCTCCGGGAAACTTGCCCGCAGCAGAATATTTTTCGCGGTATTCAACCTGGAGCGGAAAGTAGTCCTGATTCGGAGGGGGCGTTTTTTTGCTTGATACAACCGTTGCCAGCACCATGGTGTCGCCAAGGCGGACAACTACGGAGCCGTCGGCCTGTTTTGCCATTTTACCGGTTTCGATAGAGATTATTTTTCCCTGGCCAAGATCAATAGCTTTGTTGATAATCATGGAAATCATTTGAAATTAATGGTAAAAGAAATCTGCTTTCGGGTGCTTTTTATGCTCTTCTTTTCCTGGCAGTTGAGCAGAAAAACAATCAATCCTGTAATATAATATAAAAAAGAGTTTCACGGCAATCAGCCTCTTCCGCACCTCCTCAGGTTGTAAATCTCCGGTTATCGATAAGGCGCACCGTTCCGGCGTAGGCGGCAATCAGCAGGCGGTACTCCCTTGCAGGCTCGGCAGTTTCTGCCGTCATAAAATCATTGTCATGAACAAAACAGACATAGTCCGGTCTGCATTCGGGTTCCCCGGCGATCATCCGTTCGATTTCTCCGGCAATAGCCGCAAGATCGGTTCTGCCGGCTGCAAGTTCTTTTTCTGCATGGAGTATCCCCCTGAAGAGAACCGTCGCGGATTCCCGCTGCTCTTTCGATAGATAGATGTTTCGTGAACTGACGGCAAGGCCGTTTTCCTCGCGTACGATCGGCGCTCCGATAATGCGGACGTCGAGGTTCAGGTCGCGGACAAGACGGTTGATGACGGCAAGCTGCTGGGCGTCCTTTTCTCCGAACAGGGCGATATGGGGTTTGGTGATATGCAGCAGTTTTGTGACTACGGTCACGACGCCGTTGAAGTGTCCGGGACGTTTCATCCCTTCGAGACCTTCCGCTACTGCTCCCGTCTGCACCGTTGTCTGAAAACCTTCGGGATAGATCGCTTCGGGCGAGGGGGCGAACAGGTAATCGACACCGGCGGCTTTTGCGTGTGACGCATCGAGTTCAAAGGGTCTGGGGTAGCGATGGAAATCCTCGTCCGGTCCGAACTGTTTCGGATTGACGAATATGGTGAGGATCACGGTTCCTGCAAGAGATCGAGCCTGTTTGACCAGGCTGAGATGACCTTCATGGAGGGCCCCCATGGTCATGACAACCGCAATGAGCTGACGGTTAAGGCGAAGTTTTTCGACGACAGCCTGCATCTGGCAGGGTTCAGTGATGATCTGCATGTTGCTCGTACTTGTTGGGTAAGGTGTTTTTGGCTGTATTTTTGCTGTTTGCCGGATGAACGACCACAACAAACTCTCCCCGTATTTTTTCGTCAGGGAGTTGTTCTCTTATGTTTTCGACAGATCCGGAAAGGTACTCTTCGTGAATTTTTGTCATCTCCCGGGCAATGAATATCTCCGCATCGGGAAGATGCGCGGCGAGTTCATCGAGCAGCTTCTTTATTCGGTAAGGGGACTCGTAAAGCACGAAGGTCATGCCGAGCGACGACAGGTATTCCAGACGGCTTTGTCTCCCTTTTTTGTGGGGAAGAAAGCCGGCAAAGAGAAAACTGCTTACCGGCAGAGGGCAGACGGAGAGTGCTGCCGTCAGGGCACTCGGTCCCGGAATGGGTAGAACGGTGAACCCTTTTTCTCTGAGCGTGCGAACCATGAGATATCCAGGGTCGCTGATGACCGGCGTTCCCGCATCGGTAATGAGCGATACATCCAGCCCTTCTTCAAGCAGTCGGGCGATGCGGCTGATTGCCGCCGGTTCGTTGAAGTCGTGGTAACTGACCAGCTGTTTTCCGGTAATACCGAAATGCCGCAGAAGAATAGAGGCTCTCCGGGTGTCTTCGCAGGCGATCGCTTCTGAATTTTCGAGTGTTTTTATGGCTCTCAGGGTAATATCGTCGAGGTTGCCGAGTGGCGTCGCAACCACATAGAGCGTTCCGCTATGTTTGTGTTCAGAAGGCAAAATAGTAAAGACAGGGTTGCATGTCAGGTTTCTTATGGAAGTTTCGGCATGCTTTTAGTATAATAATAAAAATATGATAAACAGCTATTTCGGTAACGATGAACCCACAGCATCAGCTCCTCTCGGCAAAGGATATTTTCGTTCATTTTCCGCTTAAATCAGGGGGAGCGTCGGGTAAGGCGCGACGGGTGAGTGCCGTTAACGGGGTTTCGTTCGAGGTGAACAAAGGCGAAACCCTCGGTCTTGTCGGCGAGTCGGGATGCGGGAAAACAACTCTCGGCAGGGCACTCGTTCGTATCGGGCACGGGGTAGTCGGCGGAACGGTGGTGTTTGACGGCAGGGAGATATCCTCGTTGAGCAACCGCGCCTTCGGTCCTTTGCGCAAAGAGATGCAGATGATTTTTCAGGATCCCTTCGGTTCGCTCAATCCCAGGCTGACCATCGGTCAGACGATTGCCGAGGTGCTTGTTGTTCACCGGCTTGCAAAAGGCGAGGCGGCCCGCAAAAAAACCCTTGAGCTGCTTGATATTGTCGGGTTGAACAGCGAGTATGCCGACCGGTACCCCCATGAGTTTTCAGGAGGGCAGCGGCAGCGGGTGGGCATCGCGAGAGCACTGGCGGTGAATCCGTCCTTTATCATCTGCGATGAACCGGTATCCGCTCTCGATGTTTCGATACAGTCGCAGATCATCAACCTCCTGAAAGATCTCCAGCGGGATTTCGGGCTTACCTATCTTTTTATCGCTCACGATCTTTCGGTTGTCGAATACATTTCGGACCGCGTAGCGGTGATGTATCTGGGAAAAATCGTCGAGATCACCTCATCGCAGGAACTCTACGCCAATCCCAAACATCCCTACACGCGCGCCTTGCTTTCTTCCATACCTGTTCCGGAGCCTGACGGAAAAAAAGAACGGATTCTTCTCAAAGGGGATCTTCCGGGCCCGATGCATATCCCTTCGGGCTGCAGCTTTCATCCGCGTTGTCCGGTTGCGAAGCCGGAGTGCAGCAAGAGAGAGCCCCGGCTGTTGCCGCTCGACGGGAACGATGCCCATCGGGTGAGTTGTCTGCTCTATGAGTGAGTGTTTTTTTTCGCTGTTTGCGCCGGCTTTTTGTCATTGAACCATAGATACCATTATCTGATACCATGAAAGGAAAAAGTTGTCTGCGTACGGGATGTTTTGTGTTTGTGCTTGTGCCGGTGATTATTGCGGTTCTGTTTTTTGCGTTTTTCCGTTCATCGCACGATCTTCCCGATCGTTTTGTTCTGCGGGTGCCTCTTGGCGGATCGCTGGAGGAGAGAATCGCGGAATCCTCGCCGGTTCCCTATCTCATGCAGGACGAATCCCTGTCGTTTCAGGATCTGCTTTTCATGTTCAACCAGGCTGCGGGCGATAAGCGCATAGATACGGTACTGCTTGAAATCGGCGGAGTGCGTACCTCTCCGGCCAAAATCACCGAACTGAGGCAGGCTATCGAGAAAGTCCGCGCCGGCGGACGGAAAGTCATCGCGTATTTGCATTCGGCAGAGGACAGCGACTATCTGCTGGCTTCCGCCTGCGACTCGGTCGTCGTCGAACGAGGCGGTTATCTTCTGCTTGACGGGCTCAAGGCCGAATCGCTCTACTATACGACTCCGCTCGGCAGGATCGGCGTTACTTTTCAGGCAGCGCAGTGGAAGGAGTACAAAAGCGGGGTTGAGCCTTATACCAGAACGGCAGCAAGTCCCGAATATATCGAGCAGATCAACGCCCTGCTTGACGACGTCTATGCCGATTATATCGGGTACGTTTCAAAAAGGCGCGGTATCAGTCGCGACTCGCTTGAATCGGTCATTAACAATGTCGCGCTTGTCCCTGCCGCGAAGGCGGTCAAGCTTGGTCTTGCCGATGGTGTCGCTACGATCTGGGAGCTGAAACGCTCGATAGCCCGCAGGATAAGCGGCAAGGAGCCGGAGGAGAACGACAGGCTGTTCGTTCAGGCAGACAGATATCGCGAAACGCTCGACTGGCCGGTAAAGGCTTCGGGCAGCGAGGCTGTTGCCGTGATCACGCTTTCAGGCCCGATTGTCCGCAGTGTCGGCAGTTCTGCCATGAGCGTTGATGAGGGTACCGATGTCGGCATGCTTCGCCGTTCTCTTGACGCGGCTCTTGCCGATAAAGAGGTCAAGGCGCTTGTTTTGCGTATCGACAGTCCCGGAGGGGATGCGCTTGCTTCTTCCGATATGCTGCAGATGCTTGATTCGGCGGCGGTAAAGAAACCGCTTGTCGTGTCGATGTCGGGCATTGCCGCATCGGGAGGCTACATGGCGGCGCTGGCCGGGAGGGAAGTGTATGCGATGCCGCTTACCGTTACTGGTTCCATAGGCGTTTACGCGCTCAAGCCCGATATAAGCGAGCTTGCGCGGAAAGCCGGCCTCGGACGCGATGTGGTTACGCGGGGGCGTTTTGCCGATGCCAATACGGTGTTCAAGCCCCTTGAAGGCGAAGCATACGAGAAATTTATCAGCGCTTCCGGCGATATATACCTCGATTTCATCGGCAAGGTCGCGGCATCACGGAAGATGTCTGTTGCCGCGGTCGATTCGGTAGCCGGAGGTCGGGTCTGGACCGGCAGGCAGGCGAAACAGAAAGGGCTTGTCGATCATGCGGGAGGACTTTTTGCGGCGGTCAGGGCGGCTCAGCGACTTGCAGGGATGGACAAGTCGAAACAGCCGCGGATTCTGCTCTATCCGGAACAGAAAAGCTGGTTTCAGATGCTTCTGGAAGGCAACCCTGAAGGTATTGTCGGCAGTCTGGAGCGGATGGCCATGAGAAGGGTGCTGCATGAGGTTGCGCCGCAGTCGCCTTACAGCGCCATGCTTCGCATGCACGAGATGCTGATGCGGAGCGGAGAGGTGGAGATGCTTGCCGCCATGCCCTGCGAAATCATCATCCGCTGACGGGCGGGGTCTCCTGCGGAAACGGCAATCGGCTTTTCCGCAGGAGGCGTTGGTTCATGAGGTTCAGAATTTGTAGGTCATCGAGCTCTGCGCCCTGAATGCATCGCTGTCGGGGGCGTTTTTATAATCCGTGTTCCATTTTGAAAGCTGCAGGCCAAAAATGAAGTTCGGCGTGATCTGGTTCACATAACTGGCGAACAGTGAGCGGTTTGCCGAACGGGCGTTGTCGGCAAGATCGCCGTCCTCCGGATCGTCGATACCGCCTCCGATACTGAGCGCCACGGCAGGGGAGTATGCGTACCTGAGTGCAGCCCATCCTCCGCTCGACCTGATTTCCTCAGGTTCCGCACCTTTTGCGTTGACGCCTTGAAAGATCCCTCCCGCATAGTCATCGAGGTTCGATCCGGTGAAATACTCTCCTGCCAACAGTAATTTCGAGGAGACGGGGAGCAGGAGTTCCAGATTGCAGGACCATGAGGGCAGAGTGAGGTGCGTATTGTTAAGGTCGCTGTCCCACTCCTCCTGGCCGTAGTGGCCCGAAACGGCGATGGTCGCCGGTTTGCCCTCAGCAATCAGCGGAGCGGAGAGCGCAATGCGACCCTGCACGGTCGGCATTGCGGCGTCTTTACCGGTATCGATGCCCAGCGAATTTTTCTCCCCGATGCTTCTTGATGCGGCTGCGGCGATTTCCAGACGGCTCTGTTCGGCAACGCTGAACCCTTTTGTCAACCGGAGCTGCGGATGGCGCATGCCGATATTGCCCGATGCCCACATGAGGCCGGGGTCGTCGACGAACGGTATCAGGGATGAGACAAGATCCCAGGTCTGGCCCGCTATGATGCTGAAATCCGAAGCCGGCCAGTACGCCTTGAGGTAGCCGTGCCGCAGCCGGGGGTTGAGGTTGTTTTCCGTGCCGCCGCCGAGAAAATCAAGTTCGATATTGCCCGAAAGCTTAAGGTTTTCGCTGTCCGGCCCGCTGAGGTTGATGCCAAGCCTCGTGGCTCCAGCGGTGAGGTTCCATTCGCCGTCGTTATCGCCGCCCTGTACAGGCTGTGCCCAGAGGGCGATATTGCCGGGGTAGATCTGTCCGGTATCGTACGATGCGTCGAAGCGGGCGAATCCGTAGAGCTGCGCTCTTACTCCCGAAGCGGTGGTTACCGCAATGCCCGTCGGCGGCGCGGGTTTTGCGGTCTGAGCGGCCGGAGGGACCGCCACTGCGGCAGCCGGCGCCTGGGCTGGCGTTGTCTGCCGGACAAGTGTTTTCAGTTCGGCAAGTTCCTTTTCGAGCCGGATAACCCTTTCTTCGAGGGTTTCGGCAGCCGTAGCCGCCGGAGGTGCCAGCAGCAGGCCTGCCAGCATGAGCGCATACGGAAGGGCGCGTTTCCTGTTCATGGATGTGTGTGCTTTCAATGGTTTGTTGCTTCGGATGCAGGTTGCAGGAAAAACCTGAATATACATCCCGGAGGGGAAACCCCGGAACAGGGAAATTGACAGAGCGGTTGTTTGTGTGGCGGTACAGAGGCAAAGAGTGATGCCGGAAGAATTTCTTGTTAAGGCAATCGGTTTTTTACCAAGAGCAAATGTTCTCATTAACGGATCACATCATGGCTTGGGAACTTCCGGGATGTTCTTTATGTTTGTATAACTGTAGCTACTTTGTGGTTACAATTATATATTGAAGTGCAATATATTGAAATTAACTAAAGTGTTTATATATAAGTTTTTAATATGATTATTAACTCTGTTGTGCGAGCAAGAATTGATCAGGATACCAAGGATGAGGCAGCTGTAATTCTTGCTGCTATGGGATTGACAATGTCCGATGCCGTGAGGTTGCTGATGAAAAAAATTGTTGCGGAAAAAGCATTTCCATTTAATCCGCTTATTCCTAATAACGAAACAATTCAGGCCATTAAAGAGGCTAGGGCAGGAAATACGCGCACTATCGGATCGGTGGATGAACTTTTCAAAGAACTTAATGAGGACGATTAAACGAACATCAAATTTCAAAAGTGATTATAAACGAGAAAAAAAAGGGCGTCATGGAAAAAAACTGGAAGAATTGTTGAAAGCCGTTATCAATCTTTTGGTAGAAGATAAAGACGTGCCACAAAACCTTTTTGATCACCCACTGGGTGGGAAATGGAAGGATTGTCGGGATTGCCATATAAAGCCGGATCTTGTGCTAATTTATCGAAAACCTGATGATGAAACCATTGATTTGGTTCGTCTTGGTCCGCATAGCGAGTTAGGGCTATAAGGGCTTGATGGTATTGTGTTTATCTCGAATAACGGTGGATTTCAATCTTCGACCCTGGATATAGAGTTTTTTTCTGGCCTCCTTTGGAGGTGAGCGCGAATAACGTCATCGCTCTCTTTTTGAAATAATCACAGTCAGCAAAAGAATTTATTATGACTATCCGTAACGTGTTCAGAAGCTCCAGAAGTCGCGGTCGAGGTTGCGGTACTGGATGCCCTGCACGAGATGGCGCATTTCGATCGTTTCCGATCCTTCGAGGTCGGCTATGGTGCGGCTGACTTTGAGGATGCGGTCGTGTGCGCGCGCCGAGAGGTTCAGCATGTTCATGGCGTCCATAAGCTTCTGCGAACTTTCGGGGGAGAGCGCACAGAATTTTCTGATCAGTTTCGTGTTCATCTGCGCGTTGGTATAGACGCCGGTGCAGGAGGCTGCGGCGAACCGCTCGCGCTGCAGCTCCCGTGCCCGAATGACCCGTGCGCGGATGTTGTGCGAGCTTTCCGAGGCTGAGTCCGAAAACAGTTCGGTGTTTTCCACTTTCGGCACGTCGATGTGAATGTCGATCCGATCGAGCAGCGGGCCGGAAATTTTCGAAAGGTAGCGCTGTATCTCCTTGGGCGAGGCGGTCAGGTTGCCGTCCCGGTCTTTTAGGGCGCCGGCCGGGCTGGGGTTCATGGCCGCGACAAGCATGAAGCCTGCAGGGTAGCGGGTTGTCACCGATATTCTCGATACCGTTACTTCCCGGTCTTCGAGCGGCTGGCGCAGAACTTCGAGGGCGCTTCGGGTGAATTCGGGGAGCTCGTCGAGAAAGAGAATGCCGTTGTGCGCAAGGCTCACTTCGCCCGGTTTCGCCGTTGTGCCGCCCCCGATCAGCGCGACGTTGCTGGTGGTGTGGTGCGGGTTACGGAAGGGACGCGTTACCATGAGCGGCCGGTCTTTTTCAAGCAGGTTCGCTACAGAATAGATTTTTGTGGTTTCGAGCGATTCCTCGAATCCAAGAGGCGGCAGAATGCCGGGCAGAGCCTTGGCGAGCATGGTTTTGCCGCTGCCCGGAGGCCCGATCATGAGCAGATTGTGTCCGCCGGCGGCGGCGATTTCAAGAGCCTTCTTGGCGGCCTGCTGCCCCTTGATGTCGGCAAAATCAACGGGATATTCAGGCTCTTCGGAAAAGAGCTCGGATACGTTCACTTCAACCGGTGGGCGGCTCTCCTTGCCGTTCAGAAGCTCCGCGGTTTCGTTCAGGGTTTCTACGCCGTACACCCGGATATCGGCTTTTGAGGCCGATACTGCCACGGCGGCTTCCGCCGCGTTGGAAAGGGGCAGAATGATTCTGTCGATTTTCTCCCTGGCTGCCATGATCGCAACCGGCAAGGCTCCGTTCACCCTGCGTATCGAGCCGTCGAGGGCGAGTTCACCCATGATGAGGGTGTTCCTGAACCGGTGATCTACGAGTTTCAGGGAGCCGAGCAGTCCGATGGCGACCGACAGGTCGAAAGCGGTTCCCTCTTTTTTGATGTCGGCGGGAGCGAGGTTGACCGTTACCTTTTTCGGCGGCATGTCGAAGCCGGAATTCTTTATGGCGGTGAGTATCCGTTCGCGGCTTTCCCGTATTGCGTTGTCCGGAAGACCGACCACGGTGAATGAAGGGATGCCTCCCGATACGTTGGTTTCCACATCAACCTTGACGGCGTCGATGCCTATAAGGGTCGCTGCTGAGAGTCTTGAAAGCATGGGCGTATGGTAATGGTGGTTCTGAACGTCAATGGTTTCGGTTTCTGCCTGAAATATATGGCTATTTCTTTGCTGTTACTGCTGAAAAATACCGTTTTCTGTGTCCATCCGCGTTATTTCGTAACCCGACAGCGTTGTCTGATTTTCCGGTTTCGTAGTTTATCCCGCTCTATCGGGACTGCGTTCGAGCTTTTATACCCTCGCTCCTTCATGGAGCTTGCGCGTTGATCGCTCATTATATCATTATAGAGGCGCCCTTTTTTTCTGATGGGCCTGAATATTACCCTGTGGTTCGAAGGCCTCCGGAAATGGCGTTGACCGTCAGAAAGAGCTCCGGCAGCATGCCGTCGGCTTCTTCATCCATGCCGGTATGACGGAGTTCCCGCCAGCGCTTCAGGAGAGTGATCTGCTGCTGGTGCAGCATGGCGAGTCCTTCGCGTCGGGGGGCAATGAACCGGTTGACGTTGAGCCGCTGGGTTTCAAGCGGTTCGGCGAAAAGAATTTCGATATAGGCTTTTGTTCGCAGGTATTCGGCTTCGATCATGCCGAGGATGCGTTCCCTGACAGTTGCGTCGGTGACCAACCCGGCGTATTTGTGCATGATCTGCAGATCAGCAGAGGCAATGCTGGCGTCGGCATTGCTGACAATGTTGCGAAGCGGCGGCCATACATGGCTGCGGAAGCGGATTTCATCGAAGGTTTCCGGATCGATGCCGTGCAGGGCTTCAAGCGCAGACCCGACTCCGTACCATCCCGAAAGCGCAAATCGGGCCTGGTTCCAGCTGAAGACCCAGGGGATTGCCCGAAGATCCGCAAGGGTGGTTTTTCCGCTCCTTCTTGAAGGCCGCGAGCCTATCCGGTTCGATTCAATAATATCAATTGGAGTGGCTTCCCTGAAAAAGGTCAGAAATCCTTCGGTTTCGATGAGCTGCCTGTATGCGGTATGGCTTTTTTCGGACAGCCGATCCATGATCGGTTCGAGGGGGTATTCTGTTTTTTTTCTTTGCTGCTGCCTGATTACGGAGCCGGCAATTCCAGCCATGAAGAGTTCGAGATTATAGACGGCGCTGATGCGGTTCGCATATTTTTGAGCGATGGTTTCTCCCTGCTCGGTAAAGCACATTCCGGCCCGGAACGATCCGTAGGGCTGTGCCTTGATGAACCGGTGGGTCGGTCCGGCACCCCGACTTATGCTTCCGCCCCTGCCATGAAAAAACAGGATATCGGTTCCGCAAAGCCTGCCTGCCTCAAGCAGCGCTTCCTGTGCCCGATAGAGCGTCCAGGTGCTTGCGAAAATGCCTCCATCCTTGTTGCTGTCGCTGTATCCGATCATGACCTCCTGAACCCGCCGCGCTTTTCCAGCCTTTTTTCTGCGGTATTCGAGACTTCTTGCGGTTACGGGATGTAGAAGGAACTCCTGCAGTATCGCCGGGCTTTTTTTCAGGTCGTCGATGGTTTCAAAAAGCGGAACGACCGGGAGCATGCAGGCGTCTCCGTCGCCGGAAGGGGTCATCAGCCCGACCTCCCTGGCAAAAAGATAGACAACGAGAAGGTCTGAAACATTTCTGGTCATGCTGACGATAAGGGAGCCCAGGCCGTCGGTTCCGTACTGTTTGCCGTGATCGAGCAATACCCTGTAGCAGGCGAGTACAGCTTCGGCTTCGGGTCCGGCCGTCATATCCGGATGGGTAAATGGCCGGGGAGAGTGCAGTTCCCGGTCGAGAAACGCTCTTCTTTCGCATTCGTCCCACTCCAGGAAGCCGCTTCCGTCGAGACCGGCTGCCGTCATCAGCTGGGAAAGCGCAAGGTCGTGAAAGCGGCTGTTCTGACGGATGTCCAGCGATCCGAGATGGAAGCCGAATGTCTGCACGATCCGGAATACCGGCGCGACATCCGTATCGGCAATGCAGTGGGCCCCTATTGCCGTCAGGGACTCTCTCAGGAGAGCGAGGTCTTCAAGGAGTTCGGCCGCATCCATGTAGCAGCATGGTTCGGAGGTCGTTCTGATGGCGTCGGATATTCCTGCTTCAAGCGGAAGAGAGGCGATCATGAGGTTGATGAACTGCCTCCATGGTTCGTGGCGGTTTCTCCGCATGGCTTCCTGCCCTTTCTCTCCGAGCCTTCCGGCGAGATGTTCGATGCGACGGGCAAGCGGGGCTCCGGGAGCATGGAGCCTTTCGGAAAGACTGAGTTTCGATGCCAGTTCCCTGAGATGGCGGAGGACAAGCATCAGGGCGTTGCTTCGCATGTCGGCAAGGGTCTCTTCCGTTACCTCGGCCGTTACAAGGGGATGACCGTCTCGATCGCCTCCGACCCAGCTGCCGAACGAGAGTCGGGGCAGCGAGCGCGGATCGGAAAGTTTGCCGGGATCGAATCCCGTGCCTTTCCATGCCTGGATGAGCCGCTTGTCGAGCAGGGGCAGAACCTCCGGAAAAATATTGCAGAGGTAATGAATCACGTTTCGCCGTTCGGCCGATACTTCGGGTTTGTCGAACAGAATTTCGCCGGTTCTCCAGAGCCTTTCCATGACAACCTTGATCTCATTGCGGATCTCCTGTTGCTCCTGAGGGGTCCACATCTGGTTTTCCCGTTTTACCAGAAGCAGATAGAGCTGCCTGTGCTGTTCAAGTACGGTTTTACGTTTCGCTTCTGTAGGATGCGCCGTCAGGACTGCATTGACGGCGATCTCCGGCAGGAGTGTCCGGATTTCCGTTTCGGCGATGCCTGTATCCCTGAGCCGCCCGAGAGTTCTCCCCCATAGTCCGGTGAGGTACTCCAGTCCTTTTTCGGCTTCGAGCGCACGTCTGTTCTGAGCGCCGGAGTTTTCCTCCGCCATATTGAGGAGCTGGAAAAAAATGGAAAAAGCCTGCAGGGCGCGCTCGGTGTTCGGATAGCGTTCAAGAGGGATGCCGGCATTTTCAAATGGCAGATGGTCCGCCAGTTCGTGCTCGCCAAGATCGCGGAGCACCTCCCGGAAGCATTCGAGCAGGAAGGTTGTATCCCGCTCGGCTTTTTCAAAATCTATGACGCTGCTGGTTGAGGTAATCATGAGTATCCGGAAAATGTTTTCAATGGTTCGGGGCTTTGTATATCATGAGTATTTGCAAAAAAGAGGTTAGATGCAACAGGAATTTATTATTACATCGGGCAATCCGGAAGCTCGCCGGCTTTTTTGCCGTCAGCCCGATCGTTCATTTTTCTTCGCTTCTTCCTGCAGGAATGGAACGATCAGTCCGGTAAAGGTTTATGTTTTTCTGCTTTCTGTTTGCCGCCTTTACATATTATGCTTATCTTGCTTAATAAAACATCTGTAAGCCACTAACACCTAATTCACTACCTGTCATGGACAACAAATCAAACGGTAAGCTTATTGCTCTTGCAATCGGTGGAGCTGTCTTAATGGGGGCTTTGTTTTTCGGGGTGTCGTTTTTAACCGGGTACAAGGTGCCGGCTGAAAACATTTCTGCTTTTCTTACTCCGATACGCTCTTTTTCGGGCTGGTTTCTGTTGATTTTCTGTGCTTCACTGATCATCATGACGCTGGGAAAGATGTCTTCCCGAATCAGCGACAGATGGTTTTTAAGCTTTCCGCTTGGAGCCCTCGGCATTGTTGCTCTCATGTTCGTTATTCTCTGGATCAGACCCTCAGGTATTCTTCTTCCCACTACAGGACGCACCACCACTCTTGAAGGACAGTCTATCCGTTCGGTGCCTCAGTTGACCGCTTTTCTCGAAGGCGACACTGATTTCGTCAATGCCACAAAGGAAAGCCTTGAAAAGGATGCCGCAGATGAAGCCGCTGCTGCCGCTGCAGCTCCCGCTTCGGGCGAGACTGCCTCTATTGATTTCGATGCCGCAAAAAAACTGGTTGACAACAAGTGCAACAAGTGTCATACGCTTGATTCCGTTGGCGATAAATTGAAAAAATACATCAAGCAGGGTGAAACCGAGAAAATTATCCTGACCATGAAAATCGTCCCGAACTCCGGCATCACAGATGCCGATGTGAAGCAGATGGTCCCCTGGTTCAATGCGAAATACTGATATTCGCGCATCCCACCCTTTTTAAACAGAAAAACCCGGTTTTCATGCCGGGTTTTTCTGTTGGTGCCGTTTCCGGCTCCGTTACGCTTTTCTGCCGCTGTGTGTGACCGTTACGGTTTCGGTTATACCTCCCCTGGCTTTCCATTCGCTTTTGACGGTCATCTCTCTCGGCTGCGATACCGCGACGAGATCGTCGAGAATGGTGTTGGTGACGTTTTCATAAAAAATGCCTGCGTTGCGGAAGTCGAGAAAATAATATTTGAGCGACTTCAGTTCGATACAGACCTTGTCGGGGACGTAGGTTACGGTGATGGTGCCGAAATCGGGAAGGCCTGTTTTCGGGCAGACCGAGGTGAATTCAGGGTTGACAATTTCGATGATGTAGTCCCGTTCCGGGAAGGTATTGTCAAATACTTCAAGAAGCTCTTTTCTCATAAGGTTTTATCTTCGGTTTAAGGTATTGAAGCATTACGTTGCCCTGCAAAATAGAAATCCGGTATGATTTTCATTAAATTCCTCCGGTTTTTTCTTTTTCAGAGAGAGGAACGATCTGATAACAGTAACCTGATTACTCGCTATGAACCTGCGGCATGAGCCTCCGATTACGGAGCTTGAAGGGCTTTACCATGAGCTTTCCGGAGAGTATGATCTTTCGGAAACGCCATATTGCATTGGCCGGAAGGCATTCAGCTTTCTCAGCGTACTGGACAGTTATGCGCTTCTCGACAGAATATCTCCGGAAGAGTTTGTCCGGGATGAGCAGATGCCATACTGGGCTGAAATCTGGCCTGCAGCGATAATACTTTCCGGATTTATTGCCGATGAGCTTTCCGTGACGGGCAAGCGCGTCGTCGAGATCGGCGCAGGCGTGGGAATGGTGTCGGTTACCGCGGCAGCTTGCGGAGCGGCTGTTTTTGCAACCGATTACTCCATTGAAGCGTTGCGTTTTATCAGGTACAATGCTCTTATGAACAAGGTTCCGGTCGAAACGGGACGTCTCGACTGGAGAGCGGTTCAATGCGCGGAGCGGTTCGATATGCTTTTTGCGGCCGATGTGCTCTATGAGCGTGTCAACCTGCTTCCTATCGTAACCGCGATAGATAAATTGCTTAAACCGGGAGGCGCCGCATATATAGCCGATCCCCGAAGGCGGCTTGCAGGACAGTTTCTCGAACTTGCCGGAGAGAACGGTTATGCAATTACTACATACAGCAAAAGTTACACTGACGGCAAGTTGCCTGTCGGAGTAAACATCTACAGATTGAGCAAAAAGAATGATGGATAGGATGAAACCCGAATGCCGGATTCGATGGCGTTACCTTGCAGGTGACGATGCAATGATCTGGCGATTGATGTTTACCCGGAGCGGGGCGCTTGTCGGTCAGAAACGTTGCCTGAATCAGCGGCGTTCGCTTTTTTTTTTCATTGACGACCGTTCGGGGCAGATTCTGGTCGATGACTATCTGCTGCTGATTTCCGAAGGGGGGGCGCTGGCGGGAGAGGGCTGGTTTACCGGAATCGAGACGGTTTCAGAAAATCTTGTCTATCTTCATAGCTATCAGGAGAACAGTCCGGAACATAGAGGTCTGTGGGCCGTTGATGCCGCAACGGGCAGAGTGGTCTGGTTCAGGGGTGATATCGTTTATTGCATCACCATCGAAGAAGGCTTTCTTGTTTATATCCCTTCGGTGTTTGCCGGTTTTCCTGAACGGAACTATCTGATTGTCGATCCGCTTACCGGCAGAGAAATGAGACGACCGGGTAACGACAGCGGCGCGGTCAACGCCCTGAGACTCGAAGGGCTTTCCGAAGAGGAACGGCAGGAGGTGACGCTTCCCGAATTTGCCGTCGAGGGCTCTTTTCAATGCAGGATGCCCCGGGATGCCTGTGCGGCCGCTACGGAACTCACTGAATGTCTGACTGTCGATAACGTAACGGTAGTCGCGGATCATGAGCGGCATCAATTTTCCGGAGCATGGCAGAGCACGCTTCGCATTGTGTATGAAGGGGAGCTTCTCTATGAAGATATCATGGCTGAAAATCGGGATGTACCGGCAGTAAACAGTTTTCTGCTTCGAAACAGGGGCTTATATTATATAAAAGAGGCCTCGGAACTCATTGTTGTAGATATATGAAGCCTCAGCTTTCCCAAAAACAGCCGCATGACCCTGATGGAAGCCGCTACCCGGAAATCGAACGATTTCTCGATTATCTGAAGAGCCAGAAAAACGTCTCTTCTCATACCGTCACGGCCTACCGCAATGATCTCGACCAGTTCAGCAGCTTTATCGCCTCTCATCTCGGTATCGAGGATATGCGGAATTTTTTACCCGAACAGCTTGCCGTTGTCGATGTGCGTCTCTATATGGGTTATCTGCTCAAAAACGGATTGCAGCCCAAGTCGATTGCCCGTAAACTTGCCACGCTGAAAAGTTTTTACCGGTATCTGCAGCATATCGGTATCATCAGAACCTCCGTTCTCGCCTATGTGACCACGCCGAAATATCCGAGAACCGTGCCCGGTTTTCTTACAGAGCAGCAGACGGAGAAGCTTTTCGGGGAAGTTCTTTCCGGCCCTTCAGCTGCCGCGTCCCATTCCGGTACGCAGGATCTCCAGGAGCAGTTCGAGCTTGAACGCGACCGCGCTCTTTTTGAGGTATTGTACAGTTGCGGACTTCGGATATCAGAGCTGACGGGGCTTGAAATGCATAATCTCAGTCTTGATAGCGGTCATGTGAAAATAACGGGAAAAGGGAACAAGCAGCGGATCGTCCCGCTTGGCTCCTGTGCCGTTGAGGCATTGAAAAAATATTTTGAAGTCCGGCGAAACTTCTTTAGAATATTCTTGAAGGGCGATGCCGGGGCCTTCACGCATGTGTTTGTAACGAAAAAAGGCAAAAAGATTTATCCCATGCTTGTCCAGAGGATCACCAGAAAGTATCTGACACCGGTAACGGAGCAGAAAGAGAGAAATCCACATATCCTTCGACACAGTTTTGCCACCCATATGCTCAACAGCGGGGCCGATCTGAAAAGCGTCAGTGAAATGCTCGGCCACAGCAGCCTGACAACAACGGAGATCTATACCCACGTTACCTTCAGCAGGCTCAGTGAGGTTTACCGGAAAGCCCATCCTAAAGCTTGATTAATTGTTGACCTCGCCTGTTCAAGGGATGTCTTGTTCCTTCATTATGTTCACCTTTTATCTTTGGAGGTTTCTATGACCAAGTCTGTCGATACTGAAACCATGAGCGTACAGGTTACCCTGCGTCACTCCAGTAATCACACCAGTATAGAAGAGTATGCCCGCACTGCGGTGCAGTCTCTGGCAAGAGTGTTTCCGGGTATCATATCGTGTCATATTATTCTTGATCATCAGAAAAACGACGTCGAAAAGAACAAACTTGCCGAAATAACCGTGCACGTTCCACAGAATGTGCTGGTGGCAAGGGATGCTGCAGCTGCATATGAGCCGGCAGTGGACGGTTGCGTTGATTCTCTTGCCCGTCAGCTGCAGAGACACAAGGAAAAAATGACTCAATAATCCTGCTTGCGCCGCCTGTACAAAGTTACTGCAGGCGGCGCAGGATAGTTCGTCACCACTTACGTTTTCGCCATGAATTTTGATCAGAAGGGGATGAAAAAGCGATCGATTACGGTCGCCTATTTTTTTGAAAATATCGGACGGAATCACGATATCAAGTTGCGGAGGCTGAACAGGGTCGATGAACAGAAACGGCGAATTTCCGAGCGTGAGCTTCATCGTCCGGGCCTTGCGCTTGCAGGGTTCACCAACCTCTTTACCTACAAACGGGTGCAGATTCTCGGCAATACCGAGACGCGTTTTCTCAACAATCATGATGAGGCCGAGCGTAGAAAAGCGTTTGAAAATCTCGTGCGTTTCAAGGTTCCCTGCATTATCCTGACCAGCACCAACAAGCTCCAGCCAGAGTTGCTCGAAATGGCAACCGAAGCCGGAGTTCCCGTGTATGCAACCCGCCACTCCTCGACCAAGGCGATGTATCTGATCACCGATTTTCTTGACGATCAGTTTTCGCTGCACCAGCAGTATCACGGTTCCATGGTGGATGTCTGCGGCGTAGGGGTTCTGCTGACCGGAAAAAGCGGACTTGGAAAGTCGGAAATAGCGCTCGATCTGATCGAGCGGGGTCATGGACTTGTTGCCGATGATGTCGTGATTATCCGGCGTAAAGGCGAGTCTCTGGTGCTCAATGCGAGACGAAACGATATTATCGATCATTTTATGGAAATCAGAGGTCTGGGCGTTGTTGATGTGAAGGCTAATTTCGGCATCAGGGCAATTCGCGACATCAAGGATGTGCAGGTGGTTGTCGAACTGCTTGAATGGAATCGCGAGACGGATTATGAACGTCTTGGTCTCGATATGAAATCCATCAAGATTCTCGGCGTCGAAGTTCCGCTTGTTCAGTTGCCTATTTTCCCTGGAAAAAATATTGCGGTCATCATCGAGGTTGTTGCACTGAACTTCCTTCTGAAACACTATTCGAACTATGTTGCCGCAGAAGCCTTGACTGAACGGATCAGAACCTCTATCGATAAAGGAAATGAACAGGATGATGAAAGCTGATGGTGTTATGAGGTCGTACAGGGGCACCGCCCTGTATTGCTGTTTTCTGGCCCTTTCGCTGCTGCTGAGTTCCTGCACCAGCGGTTCCGGCAACAGGGAGCGGGGCAGTGCGGCAAAAGATACGACACTGGTTATCGCCATGCTTGGCGATGCCGATTTTCTCAATCCGGTTATAGGGGCCAGTGTCACTTCGAGCAACATATCGGGGCTGATCTATCCCTCTCTGCTCCAGAGCGAATTCGACACGACAACCGGGCTTCTGAATTTTCTGGCCCTTGAAAAACAGCTCCGCCCTTCAATCGGAGGGAAAAAACCGGAAGCTGCGCTGGCAAAAACCTGGAAGATGTCCGCTGATCACAAGTCCATAACGTATATCCTGCGTGCCGACGCCTTCTGGGATGATGGAAAACCGATTGTTTCGGGGGATTTCAGTTTTACCTACCGTCTCTATGGCAATCCTCTCATTGCAAGCCCCCGTCAGCAGTACCTGGCTGAGTTGATCGGTGCCGATAAAGGCAGTGTCGATTTCGACAGGGCAATCGAAACCCCTGACGATACAACGCTGATTTTCAGATTTTTTAAGCCGGTTCCGGAACATCTCGCACTTTTTCATACGTCGCTTACCCCGATTCCCGCACATCTCTGGAAAGGTATAAAGCCTGAGGATTTAAGGAGTTCGCCGCTGAATCAGAAGCCCGTCGGGGCCGGACCGTACAGGCTGCAGTCATGGGGCAAGCAGCAGGAGCTTGTGCTTGCTTCGAACAGGAGATCAAATCTGCCGAAACCCGGCAACATCGCGCTGATCAATTGGCGGATTGTGCCGGATTATACGGTAAGACTTGCTCAACTGCAGACCAATGCCGTTGATATCGTGGAAAATATCAAGCCTGAGGATTTCCCCTCGCTGGTAAAAGCAAATCCTGAAATTGAAATCAAGAGCGTCGGGCTCAGGGTCTATGATTACGTCGGTTGGTCGAATATCGATCAGGCGGTTTACCATAAAACCGGTAAAACGGTGCCGCATCCGCTTTTCGGTTCTCCGGAAGTGAGACGGGCACTTACCATGGCGGTTGATCGCGAAGCGATTATCGACGGTTATCTCAAAGAGTATGGCACGCTTTGCAATACCGATATTTCGCCATCGCTTAAATGGGCTTATAACCGCTCGATCACTCCTCACTCCTATGATCCTGCGGCGGCCGTATCGCTGCTCGGAAAACAGGGTTGGAAACCCGGACCGGACGGCATTCTTCAGAAAAACGGCCGAAAGTTCAGCTTTGTGCTTTACACCAATTCCGGCAACGCACGCAGAAACTATGCAAGCGTGATCATTCAGCAGAACCTCAAGGCTATAGGTATCGATTGCAGGCTCGATGTGCAGGAATCGAACGTCTTTTTCGAGAACCTGCAGAATCGCAAACTCGACGCATGGATGGCCGGCTGGTCTATCGGTCTGGAGATAGATCCTCTCGATGTCTGGGGTTCGGATCTCAAGAAGAGTACCTTCAATTTCGTCGGTTACCGGAATCCGAGAATCGATGAGATCTGTGAGCTGGCTAAAGGGAAGATGGTTCAGACCGATGCGCGTCCCTACTGGCTGGAGTATCAGGATATCATCCATCGCGACCAGCCGGTTACTTTTCTCTACTGGATCCGTGAGACTCAGGGATTCAGTAAAAGAATCGGCGGCGAACAGCTTAATATATCCGGTACTTTTTACAATATTGACGACTGGACGCTCACTCCATCGGCAACACATGCACCGTAGTATCCTATGCTGACCTATATTCTGAAACGACTGCTGCTTTCCGTGCCCCTGATATTCGGGGTACTTACCCTGACGTTTTTTATTATCAGGCTCGCTCCCGGTGATCCGGCCGCATTTTTCATTCAGCCGGGTGTCAGTCCCAATGTCGCCGAACAGATCAGGGCACAGTACGGCCTCAACGACCCTCTTCCGGTGCAGTATGTCAAATGGCTCGGAAACGTGCTGCAGGGGGATTTCGGGAGAAGCTTCAGCCGTGCTCAGCAGCCTGTTTTCGAGGTTATTTCCGAAGCTCTGCCGATAACCGTGACCATTGCAGCTCTGACGCTGGTGGCGAATTTTACCTTCGGCATCATTATCGGGATTATTTCAGCTGTCCGGCAGAATAGTTTTCTTGACAGGTTTCTGACGGTTACGGCCTTGTTTTTCTACTCCATGCCGGAGTTCTGGTTTGCTCTCATGATGATTATTCTTTTTGCTCTCAAGCTGCAGTGGTTTCCAGCCTCCGGCCTCAATGAAATCGGGGCGGAAAGTTTCGGGCCGTTCGGTTTTTTTCTTGACCGTATATGGCATCTCGTTCTGCCGGTTACGGTGCTGAGCATCAACGGATCCGCCGGTATTGCGCGCTATGTAAGAGGCAGCATGCTGGAGGTGATCCGTCAGGACTATATACGAACTGCGAGGGCAAAGGGGCTTCCTGAGAAAGTCGTTATTTTTCACCATGCCCTTCGAAATGCATTGCTTCCGGTGATTACCCTTATCGGAAGTTCGCTTCCATTTATTTTCAGCGGGGCGCTTTTTATTGAAGTTATCTTTGCATTTCCGGGAATGGGTCGGGTTACCGTCGAAGCGATTTTTGCAAGGGATTATCCGCTCATTATTGCCAATACCTTTATTTCAGGCACATTGATTGTGTTGGGCAATCTGCTTGCCGATGTCCTTTATGCCGTTGCCGATCCGAGAATAAGGCTCTGATATCTGATTGAACCATGTAATGAAAGATCTCCATACGTGAGAATCGAACTGTTGAATACTCCGGCTGATGCTCTTGAAACCCGGTTTGAAGAGCAGATCCGTCCGATAAGAATGCTTGATTTTGCCGGTCAGCAGCGTCTGACGGATAATCTCAGAGTTTTTATATCGGCAGCGAAAATGAGAGGGGATGCGCTCGATCACGTGCTGCTTTCAGGACCGCCAGGTTTGGGGAAAACCACCCTGGCTCATATCATTGCCGCCGAGATGGGCAGCAGTATCAAGGCAACTTCAGGCCCTCTTCTCGATAAGGCGGGAAATCTTGCCGGTCTTCTGACCGGACTGCAGAAAGGCGATGTTCTGTTTATCGACGAGATTCATCGCATGCCTCCGGCAGTTGAAGAGTATCTCTATTCGGCGATGGAGGATTTCCGTATCGATATCATGCTGGACAGCGGGCCGTCTGCCCGAGCGGTACAGCTGCGGATCGAGCCCTTTACCCTGGTTGGGGCGACAACCCGATCAGGACTGTTAACCTCTCCGCTCAGGGCGCGTTTCGGCATCAACAGCCGTTTCGATTACTATTCAGCCGACCTGCTTGAAAAAATCATTATCAGAGCATCGGGAATACTCGGCATCGGGGTTGATCAGGATGCGGCAGCTGAAATCGCCGGACGTTCCAGGGGAACTCCCCGAATTGCCAACAGGCTTCTGAGACGCGCGCGTGACTTCGCCCAGGTTGCCGATGCTCCGCTCATCACCCGTTCGATAGCCATGACAACGCTTGACTGTCTGGAGATCGATGAAGAGGGGCTTGACGATATGGACAAGAAGATCATGGATACCATAGTCAACAAGTTCAGCGGCGGACCTGTCGGGGCAGCTTCTCTTGCTGTTTCCGTAGGGGAGGAGCAGGACACTATCGAGGAGGTTTATGAACCCTATCTCATACAGGCGGGTTATATCGCCAGAACACCGAGAGGGCGTGTTGCAACGCGTCGGGCTCTTCTCCGTTTTTCTGTTCAGGAAAGCAGAGGCGATGGCCCCCTTTTCGAATTGCCGCTCGAGGATGATCAACGGCTGTAACGGCCATGTCATGCGTTTCCGGTTTCTTCGGTACATGTTTTTTCTTCTTCCGGTTATCGTTTTTTCGTTTCTTTCTTCGTGTACTCCCCGATTCGCTGCCTCACACGAGGTTTCCGTATCCGCAACCGTCCAGGAGAGTTCGGCTGAGAAAGCAAAAAATCGTTTTATAGCTGCGCTGCTGCTTGCCGAGAAAGGTGATTTCTGGGGAGCGATTGACGGATATCGCAGCGTTCAGCTCCACGGCTCTTTTGCGGAGGCCGCACGTGATCATGCCATATCCGGCTCCTTTCTTGAACTTGGGGTGATCGATTCTGCACGGGTCTATGCCGAAAAAGCCGCAGCAGGCGAACCTGAAAACCGGTATTATCTCAGGATGCTTGCCGCTGTCGCTCATCTGATGAAAGATTCCCCGAGGGCTGTCGATATTTACCGGCAGCTTGTTCAGCTTGAGCCGCAAAACACCGATTATCTTACGTTGCTCGCTCTTGAGCACATAGCCGCCGGAGATCCGGAACAGGCTCTCGGTATTTTTCAGCGTCTCCTTGCGCTCGATCCATCCAATAACAGTACCCGCTCTCAGGTTCTTCTGCTTGAAATCAAGCTGAAACATTATCAGAATGCGATTGAAACGCTATCGGCATTGGTTGAGGAGGGCGAAGAGAAAGAGCGCCTGAAGCTTACCCTTGGAGAGCTCTATGTGGAAAGCGGCCAGAACGATCTCGCATCGAAAACCTTTCGGGAGATTATCGCTGCCAATCCTCATTTCGTACCTGCCTGGCTCGCTCTGCTCGAGCTTTCGGTCAAGTCCGGCGATAGCGGGACATTTCAGCTTGATCTCGATGCATTCTTTGATACTTCAAAACTCAAATTCGATCAGAAAATTACTCTTGCCGAGCTGTTTTATGTCAGATCTGCAAGGGATAGCGTCTATGCGGATCCATTCAGGGGAATGATCACCGCAATCGATAAACGCCATCCGGGGGAGCCGAAAGTTATGCTTCTCAAAGGGAGATTGTATCTGAGGGAAAAACGTTCGTTCGAGGCGGTTGCCGAGTTTCGGGCAGTGCTCAAAAAAGAGCCTTCGAATGTCGAAGCATGGGAGGAGCTTGTTTCCGCCTATCTTATGCAGAAAGAGTATGCGAAAGCTGCGTATGAGGTCGAGCAGGTAAAGAAACTTCCTTCGGTATCGCGGATGAGAGTTCTTGTACTTGACGGATATACGGCTTTTCAGTCGGGAAATACACGAAAAGCCGCATTGTTGCTCGAAAAAGCCATTAAACTGGGAGGCGAGCAAAAGGAGCGCTGGCTCTACCTCCAGGCGGCTTCTACGCTTGCGATGTGTTATGACAAGCTCGGGAATGCAGAAAGGAGCATGACCATGTATCGCGATATTCTGCTGCTCGATCCCGCTAACGTGCTTGCGCTGAACAACTATGCCTATCTTCTTGCCCTTCGTGGGCGCGATCTTGATACGGCAAAGAAAATGGCTCTGCAGGCGGTGGGTAGTGAACCGGATAATCCCGTCTATCTGGACACGCTGGGATGGGTGCTTTATAAACTGGGAGAGTTTACCGATGCTCTCGGTTACCTTGAAAAAGCGGTACTCCTCGCTCCTGGTGAAGTGGAAATCGCCGAACATCTTCTTGATGTATATGAGAGACTTGGATTGGAGGAGAAAGCTGTTCCCCAGCGGGAAAAAGTGAAGCGATTGAGAGGCAAATAAAAAAAAGAAAAGGCGGGAATTTCCCGCCTTTTCTTTTTTGTCTCCCCTGCGTGCCGGTTTCCCGTCAGGCTTTTAACTCGTCGAATGATCTGGCTGCCATATACTCATAATGAGCCCAGCGAGCATCTACGGCTTTCTGGATTTCCGCATAGTACTGCTCGGCAAGAGCCGGATGGCTTTTCTTGAGCATTCTGAAGCGGTTTTCATTGTCGAGGAACTGAGCAATAGGTATTTTCGGCTTTTTCGAGTCGAGAATCAACGGATTTTTGCCCTCTTTCATGAGATCGGGATTGTAGCGATAGAGCAGCCAGTGGCCGGAATCGACTGCAGCTTTCTGGTTGTCGAGGCCTGTTGCCATATTGATGCCGTGGGCAATACAATGCGAGTAGGCAATGATGACCGAAGGACCGTCATAAGCTTCCGCTTCGAGGAATGCCTTGAGGGTCTGATCGTCACGAGCGCCGAGAGCTACGCTTGCGACATAGGCAGTACCGTAGCTCATGGAGATCAGCCCAAGATCCTTTTTGTTCGTGACGCGTCCGGCTGCCGCGAATTTGGCAATAGCCGCTTTCGGGGTTGCTTTCGATGCCTGGCCTCCTGTATTGGAGTAAACCTCCGTGTCAAGCACCAGAAGGTTGATGTTCTTGTTGCTGGCCGTTACATGATCGACGCCGCCGTAGCCGATATCGTAAGCCCAGCCGTCGCCGCCTACACCCCAGACACTCTTTTTAACCAGCATGTCAGCAACCGAGAGCAGATTTCTTGCATCGGCCGAATCGATCTGCTGAAGTTTATCTTTCAGTACCGATATCCGTTTGCGCTGTTCGAATATTTCAGGTTCGTTGATCTCTTTCGCTTCGAGAATCTCCGTGGCCAGGGATTCGCCGATTTCGGAAGCCATTCTCTTTACGAGTTCCATGGCATATTCCCTTTGTTTGTCGATCGAGCTTCTGAAGCCGAGCGCGAATTCCGCAGTGTCTTCGAAGAGCGAGTTCGACCATGTCGGTCCAAGTCCTGCCGCATTGGTCGAGTAGGGCGTCGTTGGAAGGTTGCCTCCGTAAATGGATGAACATCCCGTTGCATTGCCGATTACCAGCCTGTCGCCGAAGAGCTGGGTCATAAGCTTGACATAGGGGGTTTCGCCACATCCCGCACAAGCTCCGGAAAACTCGAAGAGCGGCTGCTGAAGCTGCTGCTCCTTGATCAGGCGCACATTGATTTTATTGCGGTCGTATTCCGGAATGTTGAGGAAGTAGTTCCAGTTGTCGATTTCCGCTTCACGCAGCGGAGCCTGGGGGCGCATTTCCAGCGCTTTTCTTTCGGGATTGGCGCGATCCTTTCCAGGGCAGACATGCGCACACATATCGCAACCCGTACAGTCTTCAGGGGCGATCTGGATGGTGTATTTCATTCCGGCCCAGCTGGCGCCCTTTGCATCGATGCACTTGAAGGTTTTCGGCGCATTGGCCAGGTAGTTCGCATCGTACACTTTCGCCCTGATTGCCGCATGCGGGCAGACCAGCGAACATTTGCCGCACTGGATGCAGAGATCGGGCTCCCATATCGGAATGTTTTCGGCAAGGTTCCGTTTTTCGAATTTCGAGGTTCCCGTAGGATAGGTTCCGTCAACCGGCATATCGCTGACCGGGATGTCGTCTCCTTCACCGGCAATGATTCTTGCAAGCACATTGCAGACGAATTCGGGTGCTTCGCCGACAATCGGTGAACGAAGTTCTTTCTCGCTTTCTGCAACGGAGCCGATTGTTACTTCATGAAGGTTCGCAAGGGTGTTGTCAACCGCCTGGATGTTCTGGTTGACGACTTCGTCGCCTTTCTTTCCGTATGTCTGGCGGATGGATTCCTTGATTTTCTCGATAGCCTCTTCACGGGGAAGAACTCCGGAAATGGCAAAGAAGCAGGCCTGCATGATGGTGTTGATGCGCTGACCCATGCCGCTTGCCTGTGCAACCTTGTAGGCGTCGATGGTATAGAGTTTCGCCTGTTTTCTGATCAGGTGTTCCTGAACGATTTTCGGCAGTTTGTCCCAAAGTTCTTCAGGCGCATAATGCGAATTCAGCAGCAGGGTTCCGTTCTGTTTGAGATTCTTGACCAGATCGATCATTTCAAGAAAAATCCAGTGGTGGCAGCCGATGAAGTGCGCCTCACTGACGAGATAGGTCGAATGAATCTGTTTCGGTCCGAAACGCAGGTGAGACGTGGTGATAGATCCGGCTTTTTTCGAATCGTATACGAAGTAGCCCTGGGCGTAGTTCGGCGTGTTTTCGCCGATAATCTTGATCGTGTTCTTGTTTGCTCCAACAGTGCCGTCAGAGCCGAGGCCGTAGAAGATAGCCCGGAATACTTCATCCGGCTCGATGGCAAATGAGCGGTCGTAATCGAGGCTTGAACCGGTGACGTCGTCAGTGATGCCGACCGTGAAATGGTTTTTCGGCGAAGCGGAAGCCATGTTGTCGAAAACAGCCTTGACCATGGTCGGAGTGAACTCTTTCGAAGAGAGTCCGTATCTGCCGCCTGTGATTGCCGGTATGGCTTTGATAAGACCGTTGTTGAACCCTTCGAGCAGTGCGTTGACGGTATCGAGATAGAGCGGTTCGCCGGCACTTCCGGGTTCCTTGACCCGGTCGAGTACCGAAATGGATCTGACCGATGCCGGCAGAGCCTTGACAAAACGCTCAATATCGAAAGGACGGAAGAGGCGCGCATTGATGACGCCGACTTTCTCGCCGGTAAGGTTGAGGAATTCGACGGTTTCCCTCACGGCTTCAACGCCTGAGCCCATGAGAATGATAACTCTTTCGGCATCGGGAGCGCCGTAGTACTGATATGGTTTGTAGTGGCGTCCGGTCAGTTCACCGAATTTGTCCATCAGACGTTCGATGATGCCGGGGCACGCTTCATAAAATGTGTTGACCGTTTCCCTCCCCTGGAAATAGACATCCGGGTTCTGGGATGTGCCGCGGATTGTCGGCGCATCCGGGCTCATGCGACGGTTGCGGTGGGCAATGACAAGTTCGTCGCTGACCATGGCCTTGATGATCTCATCGGGAACCACTTCGATTTTTGATATTTCGTGAGAGGTTCTGAACCCGTCGAAAAAGTGCATGATCGGTATTCTTGACTCGAGGGTCGCTGCAGCTGCGATGAGGGCCATATCCATGACCTCCTGTACCGAACTCGAAGCAAGAAGGGCAAACCCTGTACCTCTGACGGACATGACGTCGCCGTGGTCTCCGAAAATCGAGAGCGCCTGGGCAGCAAGGGAACGGGCCGAAACATGAATGACGCAGGGAGAGAGTTCTCCGGCGATCTTGTACATGTTGGGAATCATCAGAAGCAGACCCTGAGATGCGGTAAACGTCGTGGTAAGGGCGCCTGTCTGCAATGCACCGTGGACGGCAGCGGCTGCGCCGGCTTCACTCTGCAACTCGTCGATCTTCGGGATGGTACCCCATATGTTGGTTTTTCCTAAATCAGCCCACGCGTCCGAATATTCGCCCATAGGGGATGCCGGCGTTATCGGGTAGATTGAAATAACTTCACTGGTACGGTAAGAGATATGAGCTAAGGCTTCATTTCCCTCCATTGTCTTAAACGTCCGGCTCATATTGGCAGTTGTTACTGGATTTATTTAATAAATGAAAAACAGCGATCGAAGAAAAAAAATGGCACCAAACACAGGAATGTAAACTTTTGTGGACTGGAAAAAGTTACATCCGAAGTCGAAAAAGTGCTAAATGAGAGTGATCTAAAAGATATAAAAAAAATCGAATTCAAGTCAATTTAATTACATTCGAAGTGATCGGCGAAGCAGGGTATTTTTTCAGCGGAGCGTCGCTTCCCGACAGGTTCAGGGGAGCGACGTTCCGGCCACTCCATTACAAGTTATTTTGAACAATGTACACAGAACAGTCTGAAAATGTTGTTTATGGCCGCAATGCGGTTCTCGAGCTCCTTCAGAACAAACCTGACACTATCGAGAAGATCTATTTTCAGTTCAATACGTCGCATCCGAAGCTTAAGGAGATTCTGATAACCGCAAGGAGACAGAAGGTTGTTACCGGCAAAGCCCGGCTTGAAAAACTGAACCAGATTGCCGGTACGGCAAAGCACCAGGGAATATGCGCTCTCATCAGCACCGTAACGTTCTATACAATCGACGAGATTCTTGATCATCCCCGCAATTCCGCACCGTTACTTGTCATACTTCAGGGTCTTGAAGATCCGCACAATATCGGCGCTATTATCCGAACGGCCGAAGCTGCCGCTGCCGATGCCGTCATACTGATCGAGGGCCGGGGCGCTCCGGTCAATGCTGCGGTTCACAAGGCTTCTGCAGGAGCCCTCTCCCATATGCGGATATGCAAGGTGAAAAGTCTTGTGCGCATCATGGAATATCTTCATGAACGAGGGTTTCATGTTTATGCCGCGGATATGGATGCCGAACTCAACTACACCGATGCCGATCTGAAAGGGCCGACGGCACTGGTGCTGGGTGCAGAGGGAAGCGGACTTTCTCCTGAAGCCATGAAGTTCTGCGGCAGCTCGGTACGCATTCCCATAGCCGGATGCATCGAGTCTCTCAACGTCAGCGTAACGGCCGGCATTCTTCTCTATGAAGCCATGCGGCAGCGCCTTTCGTGAAGCGCTGTTCAATTTTGCGGCAAGTAATATGACGCTCTGTTTCAGCTCTGTGAAAAATATATTACCTTGCTTTTCAGCATTACTGCATTTCTCAAGCCAACTTTAAACCAGGTTATTTTTCTCATGAGTATTCCTGACGATCTTCGTTACACCAAAGACCATGAATGGATCAAGCTGCTGGAAGACGGCAGCGCTGCGCTTGTCGGTATTACTGATTTTGCCCAGTCCGAGCTTGGTGATATTGTTTTTGTCGAGCTGAAACCTGCCGGAACGAAACTGAAAGCACATGAAGTTTTCGGAACGGTAGAAGCAGTAAAGACCGTTGCCGATCTTTTTGCACCAGTTGCCGGCGAGATTACGGAAGTAAACGGTTCTCTCGATGCTGCCGAAGTAGTCAACCAGGAGCCGTACGGAGAGGGATGGCTGGTAAAAATCCGTATCGATGATCCTGCCTCACTTGACGAACTTCTCGATGCAGCTGCTTACCGCGAACTTATCGGCGAGTAATATCATCAACCATATCTGTTTCTATCTGAACCAATGCCATTCATCGTCAATACCGACCAGGACCGGGAGGAGATGCTCCGGAGTATCGGGGCAGCATCGTTTGATGACCTGATAGCGGATATTCCTCCGGAAATTCGCCTTGACAGGAGTCTCGAACTTTTTCCGGCTCTCAGCGAGCAGGAAGTTATGAAGCTGCTTGAAGGCCTTTCTTCGGCCAACAGCAGCAGCGCGGGTTTTGTGAGTTTTCTTGGGGGAGGCGCTTACGATCATTTCATTCCTTCAGCCATAAAAAGCATTGTTTCGCGCAGTGAATTCTATACGGCCTATACCCCTTATCAGGCAGAGGTGTCGCAGGGTACGCTGCAGGCGATCTATGAGTACCAGAGCATGATGTGCCGTCTCTATGACATGGATGTAGCCAATGCATCGATGTATGACGGCGCGACTGCTCTTGCCGAAGCGGTGCTCATGGCCATGACGGTAACCGGCCGCGAGCAGGTTGTGCTTGCCGGCAAGCTGAATCCATATACCGGCAGTGTCCTGAAAACCTATCTGGAGGCTTCGGGTCATGGCGTGATTCACCAGAACCGGCTTGAGAACGGCATCGGATCTGTTGACGGTCTGAAAGGGCTCATGAGTGACAGGATTGCCGCCGTTGTGGTGCAGCAGCCGAATTTTTACGGATCGCTTGAAGAGGTAGAGGCGATCGGCGCCGCAGCCCGTGAAAACGGTGCGCTTTTCATAGTTTCTGCAGATCCGGTTTCTCTTGGTATTCTGGCTGCTCCCGGAAGCTACGGCGCCGATATAGCCGTCGGTGAAGGTCAGCCCCTCGGCAACCATCAGAACTTCGGCGGCCCTTATCTCGGCATCTTTACCGTCCGGCAGCCTTATGTCCGCAAGATACCGGGACGTCTTGTAGGAATGACGAAAGATCGTGACGGCAACGACGGGTTCATTCTCACGCTCCAGACTCGTGAACAGCATATCCGAAGGGAAAAAGCCACATCCAATATCTGTACCAATCAGGCGCTCTGCGCTCTTCAGGCGGCAGTCTATCTTTCGCTGCTCGGAAAAGAGGGCATTCGCGAAGTCGCCGAACAGTGTACTCTCAAAGCGCACTACCTCGCCGGCAGAATTACCGAACTGCCAGGTTACTCGTTGAAGTACAGTGCTCCGTTTTTCAGTGAATTTGTTCTCGAAACGCCGCTGCCTGCCGCAGAAATCATCAGTGCCATGCTGGAGAAAGGAATTTTTGCCGGGTACGATCTTTCCGCTTCAGGAGAGAACGGCCTTCTTGTCGCCGTTACGGAAAAGCGTACAAGAGCGGAACTCGACAGTTTCGTTCAGGCTCTCGCATCACTGTAGAGATTTCTGCAACAGAAGTAAAAAAGGCTGTCCTTTCAAGGGGGACAGCCTTTCCTGTTTCGATATTTCGGTGCCATTAACCAGTGAAAAAGGAGTATCGCTTCGCGGGAGTATCGGTCTGGTACGACCGGGCGTATCATTTGCTCCGCTAATGGGAGTATCGTGCGCCGCGCGGCATCAGATTATTTTCTTTCTCCACCTTCCATCTTCTGACGCTAAGCGATACTCCTGATCTCCGCCATACAACTGCTCACTACCCACAATTCTCATCTTTCCATTCCCTCATCGCTTGGTACCGGACTATAAGTGAATTATTGAAATAGAATTGGAATTACAAAAGCCCGAGGTTCTGCAGCTCCTCTTTCAGGATGAGCCTGTTTTCTTCCGCAAGAGGAACGAGCGGAAGACGATAGACCTCTTCGATCATACCCATCAGGGCCAGCGCGTATTTAACCGGTACCGGATTGCTTTCAATAAAGTTAAGCCTGAAGAGACGACGATATCGGGTGTTGATTGCGCGGGCTTCGTCAAGACGTCCTGCCCGGGCAGCTTCGACCAACTGCTTGACTGCCGAGGGCACCTGGTTCGCCGCTACGGAAATAACGCCGTCTCCTCCCATCGCCATGAATGGAAGAATAAGCATGTCTTCGCCGGTCAGTACGGAAAAGTGCTCCGGTCTCTCTTCGAGAAGATCCGTAATCTGGGCCATGTTATCCGAAGCCTCCTTGACTGCCGCGATGTTGCCGAAATTCCGGGCAAGCCTGAGAATCGTCGATGCCGCTACATTGCTGCCCGTTCTGCCGGGAACGTTGTAGATGATAATCGGAACGGAGACCGCTTCGGCAATACGGGCGTAGTGCTGGTAGATGCCTTCCTGGGACGGTTTGTTATAGTATGGAGCTACCGAGAGTATGGCCGAAGCTCCGGCTTTTTCTGCATTTTTTGCCAGTTCGACCGCATGGTCCGTGGCGTTGGTTCCGGCTCCCGCCGCAACCATGATCTTTTCGCCGGCCTCCTCTTTTACCGTACGGATGATGAGTGACTGCTCCTCCATGGAAAGCGTCGGCGATTCTCCGGTTGTTCCGCAGGGTATGATAATATCGGTTCCTGCTGCTATGTGAAACCGTACCAGTTGTCGTAATGCAACGGTATCGACAGAGCAGTCCTGCCTGAACGGTGTAACGAGAGCGACGGCGGAGCCTGAAATGAATCGTGTGGACATACTTATAAAAGCTTGTTGATGACCGCCTTAAGTAATTGATTGCGTGTTTTACGGCATTGTTTCCTCGATTTCCGGCAGGGAGACATTCAGGTTATTCCGCTTCGCAGCCTTGCTTTCCGGCATGCCGGAACCCGCAACGATTAAAAAGGCGCCTTTAATGGCGATAATCGCTTATGGTACGAATAATAAGGCAAACTTTCCGGATTTTCTAAATTGATTTTGCGCTCTCTATCAGTTCCCCGGCAAGTCTGAGGGATGATTCGGATATGTTTCTGCCGCTGATGAGTTCGGCAACGGCCCGGATGTGTCCCGGTTCATCAAGATGCAGGATACCGGCAGAGGTTCTTCCGTTTTCGATCGTTTTACTGATCGAAAGGTGCAGATCTGCCATGGCGGCAATCTGCGGGAGATGGGTGATCGCGATGATCTGATGCAGACGCGAAAGCCTTTTGAGGCTGGATGCTACGGCAAGGGCCGTTGTGCCGCTGATCCCGGTATCGATTTCATCAAATACAAGAATAGGGAGTGCCGCAGATTCTGCAAGCGCGCTTTTCAGGGCGAGCATTACCCTTGAAATTTCTCCTCCGGAGGCAGACCTGGCCAATGGCTTCAGCTCTTCTCCGGTGTTGGCTGAAAACAGGAACTCGATCTTTTCATGTCCGTTCGCGAGAGCTTTGTAGTGGATTCCATCGAGCGTTATGTCGCCTTCCGGATCCTTGTCGGGCGTAAATGCCGTTTTGAACCGTGCGCTGGAAATGCCGAGCATCGAGAGTTCCCGCTGCAGCGTTTCATCGAGTCGCTGTGCCGCGTTTTTCCGTTTTTTAGACAGGGATGCCGCCGCGGCTGAGAGTTTTTCCCGGAGCGACCCGATTTCCGTGTCGATACGAGTATTTTCTTCGGCAATCGACTCTTCAATGCCAAGGGCGGTGGCCAGTTCATCTCGCCAGGAAATCAGTTCAGGCAGGGTTCTCTCGTATTTTTTGCGTATACGCTGCAGCAGATGCTGACGGGTTCTCATGGTATCGAGCCGGTCGCTGTTGAATTCGACAGCCGCGGTGTAACGGTTTACAAAACGGTAGAGATCGTCAACCATGTTTTCTGCCAGGAGTACCTCTTCAAGACGGCTTTCGAACCGTTTGTCGATGGCGGAAAGTTTTTCCAGCATATGCCTGGCGGAAGAGAGCGCTGCATATGCCGAATGATCCTGTTCGTAGAGGAGATTTCCGAGTTCCGAACCAAGCCCGTAGAGCGTTTCCGCATTTTCGAGCAGGATTATTTCGCTCTCCAGTTCCTCCTCTTCACCGTTTTTCAGGTCAAGGGCATTCAGTTCGTTGAACTGGAACTCCATCATCTCTTTTTTTTCTCTTGCCTCCACGGCCTTAAGGGCAAGCGCGCTTTTTCGACGGTAGAGTGAAGAGAGGCGGGAAAACGTATCACGGTAAGCGGAGCTTTCCGACGCACATCCGGAAAACGCATCGAGCATGCCTTCATGAGCAGCCGCATTGAGCAGGAGTTGATGGTCGTGCTGACCGTGCAGGTCTATGAGCAGTTCTCCGACCTGTTTCAGCACTCCCGCCGTGCAGGGTGTGTCGTTGATAAAACAGCGTGACTGCCCCGAAACGGAAATTTCCCTGCGCAGAAAAGTGTCGTTCGTGCGCTCTATTCCCGCCTCTTCGAGCAGGGAGTCGAGCCGATCCGGAAGCGGGCCGCAGAGCATCGCTTCGATAATAGCCTTGTTTTCGCCTGAACGGACAAGGTCGCTGCTGGAGCGTTCTCCAAGCACAAGGCTGAGTGCTCCGATAAGCATCGATTTGCCGGCTCCGGTTTCGCCGGTAATGATGCAGAGGCCTCTGGAGAACTCTACGGTAAGTTCTCGTATCAGGGCAAAGTTTCTGATGTAAAGGCTGCTGAGCATGAGCCGGGTTCCTGTTTGGAGAAAACTGCAGGAAAGATAAGGCTAAAACAGGAGGAATAAAAACTGCTGAAAAAGCCCTTTTGAGTGGGCTTTTTCAGGAATATGCAGATTTCAGGATTTCGAGCCGGTTGAATTTTCCGGTGTTTTCCTGGGTGGTTCATCAACAACCTTGTTGAACTCATCCTCGATTTCAGTCTGAGCTTTTTTGAACTCTTTCATACCCTTGCCAAGGCCTCGGGCAAGTTCGGGCAGTTTCTTCGCGCCGAACAGAAGCAGTATGATCAGAAGAATAAGAATAAGTTCCTGACCGCCTAATCCGAACATAAGGTCTCTCCAGGGATTAAAACATTAAAAAGTATATTCCTCGCTACTTATATAATCAATACCGAAATCGAAACCAAACTTTTTCAGGAACAAAGCGGCTTGCTCTCCGCTCAGAATCTGGCAATCACGGTTTCACCTGCTTTTGTATGCTGACCGGCTTCGATGGTTACCTCGACATGCGCGGGAACGATCACATCGACACGGGAGCCGAACCTGATCATGCCGAACCGCTTTCCCCGTTCCACCTGCTCTCCCTGCTGCAGGGAACAGACGATACGCCTTGCCAGAAATCCCGATACCTGGCTGAAATGCAGTTTAAGCTCCTTGTTTTCAATGCCGATTTCCATTTTTTCATTACTCTCCAGACTGCGATGATCGAAAGCCATCATGAAGGTGCCCTGGTGATAGGAGAGAAGCGTAACCGTTCCATCTACGGGGATGCGGTTGACGTGTACGTTAAATGGAGACATGAAAATACTTACCAGTGTTGACGACGGACCGGTAAAATGGTTGTTTAGCACTTTGACCAGCAGCACCTTGCCGTCAGCTGGCGCCAGAACCGTTCTTTTCTCGTCCGGCGGGGTCCGCATAGGATCACGAAAAAAATACAGCGCAAACAAGAGCAGGGATACCGAGAAGATCAAGGCTTCGGGAAGCAGCGGCTTTGCGAACAGGTGTGCAGCTCCGGATAACAGTATTGCGATACATGCGGTTTTCAGGATCGTCGGGTAACCGTAAGGTGTGAGCATGTCAGGATTTGTAAAGGAGTAAACCCGGTTATGGTAATACGGATGAAAAAATACATTTTACTGGTTCTGTACGCAACCATGAAAAACTGAAAAGAGCGTGAAGCGTCTCGAAAAAACATTTCTGCAGCAGCTGCGGAACCGTCGGCTTGTCGCAGAGGGAGAGCATCTGCTTGTTGCTGTATCGGGAGGTCCGGACTCTATGGCCCTTCTCTATCTGCTTTGCGCAGTCGCATCGGTTGTGCGGTGCCGAATCAGTGTCGCGCATTGCAATTTTCAGCTTCGCGGGGAGGAAAGCGACTCCGATGAACGGTTTGTCATGGAACAGTGCCGGCTTCTTGGAGTGGAGTGTTTCTGCAGGCAGTTCGATACCGCAGCGGTTTCTGCGAGCTGGAAGAAATCGGTTGAAGAGACTGCCAGACTGCAGCGTTACAGCTGGTTTGAAGCGCTTATCGAGGAGCGGGAGATGACGAAAATCGCAACCGGTCACCATGTCAGCGACAATGCAGAAACCATATTGTTCAATCTTTTCCGCGGTACATCGCTGCTTGGCCTTAAAGGTATCAGGGCTATGCATGGCAGGGTAATCAGGCCTCTCCTGCTTCTGCACAAGTCCGATATTCTCGGCTATCTGCGGGAAAAAGAGATTCCGTTTCGAACCGATGCCTCCAACGAGAGCATCGATTACGACAGAAACTTTATCCGCAATCGGGTCATTCCGCTTATCGAGGAGCGTTTCGAGCATAAACTTACGGTCTCCCTGCAACGTCTTTCGGAACAGGCCGGTGAGCTGGAGGCCTTTCTCGAAGGGTATTTCGAGCGTCTTGCAGAAGAGCGTCCGGCTCTTTTTCCTGCAGAAGGCCGACTGGATGTCGCAGAGCTCAGAAAACTTTCTCTTTTTGAACAGAAAGAGATTTTCAAACGCGCGCTTCAGGAATCCGGAGCATCGCCGGATGCGGCTATGCTGCAGCGTCTGGTTTCACTGCTTGACGCGCAGCCAGGTAAAAAAGTCGTCGTGAACGGCAAGCTTGTTGTGGAATGGAAAGGGTGCCACCTTTTGTTTCAGGTATCTCCATGAACTCCAAGGTTATGGAGCCTTTTCAGATTTTCTGAAGAGGCTTTCGGGGAGGTCGGCATGGATAATCACCGACTCGAGGTTCTGCTGAATCCTGACTTTATCGAGCAGCTCTCTTGCCTCTTTGCTTGTTCTTGATTCGGAAAGAGATGAGAGTTTTGCCGCCCCCCAGAGAAATGTCGAGGCAAAGAAGGCCGTCCGTCGCGTTTTGTACACCCATTCGGTTTCCGCCCTGATGCCATCCTTGAATGAAGCTGAAAGCGCAAGATGGCGGATCCTGTTAAGGTTTCCCAGGCCGTTCATGTCGCGGTTAGCAGAAGTGAGGCTTTTCAGAGCGCCGTTAGTCCATTCTGCCGAAGGAAGGGCAAACCAGAGATGCGATTTATAGACAGCCTTGTCAATCAATGCCGCGGAGAGTGAGTCCCTCTCGAAAAAATTGCCCGCAGGCTGAAAAAAATCTTCAAGCATTTTCCGGCTGCCGGCTACGGCAATCCTGTTCGTTCCAAAGGGAGCTACCCAGATATTCCGGTCGAGCGCATAACAGGTATGGCCTCCTGCCGATGCGGTTTCCAGGCTTTTCGCTTTCAGAAAGGATTCCGGAAATTTTTCTGAAAATCGTCCGGACGCTATGCCTAAAAAATCATTCTTTTTAAAGCCGGTCTGGCGGAAACTCATGATCAGGGTGTCGAGATCATCCGGGATGACGAAACCCCGGCTGTTCATGAGACTGTCAAGTTTTCCGCCCATACTGATGAGCGGCAGCTTTTTCAATGAATCAGGCATGACCTCGTTCCAGAAGGAGCTGTTCCGGATGTCTTTCATTCCTACATAGATTACTGCGTCCGATTTTCCCGGAATGCGGCTTATGAGATCTTTTGTCTCTCGGTTCAGCGGCTCTGGTGCGAGGCGGGGTTTCGGCCAGTTTATCCAGGCGACGACCGCAAGAAAACAGAGCATGCTGATGACACTGATCGAAATAAGCAATCCGGGCCCTTTTTTCAGGGAACGCTTGAGTGTCGGTTGCTCAGGTACGGAAGTACTCTGCATGGGTCAACGGATCAGGTGTTGTTTTTGATGGCCTGGCGGGCCAGTTCGTCGCAGCGGTTGTTGAAAGGATTGTCGCTGTGCCCTTTGACCTTGTGAAAGGTAACCTGGTGCAATGTAACCAACTTCAGGATTTTTTTCCAGAGGTCTATATTCTCGACGCTTTTTTTTGCTGAAGTCGTCCAGTTGTTCGTTGTCCAGCGCTTCAGCCAGCCCTGATTCAGTGCATTGACCAGATAAGCGGAATCGCTGTACAGGTCAACGACACAGGATTCCTTCAGGGCATCGAGTCCTTCGATAGCTGCGGTAAGCTCCATACGGTTGTTGGTGGTTGCCGGTTCATAGCCGGAAAGCTCACGGTTAACCGAGCCGTACATCATGAGGGCTCCCCAGCCGCCTCTGCCGGGATTTCCGCTGCAGGCTCCGTCGGTATAGATGGTAACTCTTTTTTTCATAGACAGAAAAGGCTCAATTCGGTAAAAAATTGAGCCTTTGCAGAACCAGTTATAATATTCCTGAAAACAGCTTATTTCAAGAGCGCGGCAAGTTTGGCGGTGCCTGTTTTGGAAATGATTTTCATGGCTTTGGCTGACAGTTTAACTTTCACCCAGCATTTTTCCTCTTCAATCCAGATTCTTTTTGTATGGAGGTTCGGCTCAAAACGGGTACGGGTGTGGTTATTGGCATGAGAAACATTATTGCCATACTTCGGTCTTTTTCCAGTCAGGACACAAACTTTGGACATGATGCAATTCTATTGGTGTTAAAAAAATGAACCGGAATATAACAATAGTTTCGGAAACCTGAAATTCATTGTTTCCTCAGAGGATCGGTTCCCTCACGGGCGTATGCCTGCCGCACATACCATCATGGAAAGTACATAGAGCAGTGTGCCGAATGCGTTGTACCAGACGGCTTTTTCTCTCGGATTCGCAATAAGGATTTTCTGCATGGGCAACTGGGCGATCAGCAGCAGCAGGGCTAATGCGGTTGTCGTCCAGGACTCTTTCATTACAAGGATTGAGATGGCGGCAATCTGGGCGAGGTCCATGATCACCGATGCAAGCACGGCAGCTTTTTTCTCCCCGAGCTGCACAGGTATGGAGGCGACTTTACGGATGTTGTCGCCGACGACCGACTTGAAATCGTTGAGCGTCATGATGCCGTGAGCTCCAAGCGAAAATATGATCGCAAGGGCGATGGTTTCCGACGATGGTACCCCCTGGGTGATGGCAAAACTGCCCGTCAACCAGGCCACGCCTTCATAGGCGAGTCCCACGATCAGGTTTCCGAACCAACCGTTTCGTTTGGCTCTGATCGGCGGACCGGAGTAGGCATGCGACATCAGCACCCCGACAAATGCAATGGCGACGACATAGGGGTGAATCGAAAGAGCTACCAGAAAGCCGGTTATGATGAGTCCGAACGTGATAAGCCAGCTGGCTGATTTCGATATTTTGCCTGAAGGAATAGGGCGGTCGGGCTCGTTGATGGCATCGACCTCGCGGTCGAAATAGTCGTTCATGGTCTGCGACATCGCGCACATGAGCGGTCCTGCCAGAATGACGCCGCGGAGCAGGATCGACCAGTTTGATGCAAGAGGCTCGCCGGTTGAGACTACACCACAGGCAAATGCCCACATGGGAGGAAACCATGTGACGGGTTTCATGAGCGGAAGAATGGCCGACGGCTCGATTCTGAACCCTGGTTTATTGACATTTTCCAGAGCCTGCTGAATAGCTTTCTGCCGGGAAGCGCTCACTCCCGACATGCGCAGTTTATCACTGATGCTTGGCTGGATATCCGGATGCAGGGTGTCGTTTCCGTTCATGATAGCTATTAAAAACTCACTTCGTCTTCCGCAGAGAAAGCAACAATAATACAAGTTTTTTGGAAAAAATGTAAGCGCTTAGTTCACAGCTCCCCTGTAACGGGCAGAAAGTTCTGCGTTAAAGTCAAGAATCTCCCTGAATTTTCTGTCGGTATCGCCGCTTTCAAGAGATTCTCTCGATATGGTGAGGCCGTCATCGATGCACCTTGCATGTCCGGATACGTAACAGGCCATTGCCGAGGTATAGAGAGCTGCATCGATTTGCGCCGGTGAGGCGCTGCCATCAAGAATGCTTCTGATGATAGCGGCATTCTGCTTTCGCTCGCCTCCCTGAATGGCCGAAAGCGGATGCCTGTCAAGACCGAAATCCTCAGGATAAACCGTATGCCGACAGACATATCCGTTCTGGATTTCAACAATATAGGTCGGCCCGTTAAGACTCGGTTCATCGAGGGAGATGCCTTCTTCAGTCATCGCATGCACAATCATGGCGTGGCGTGTACCGGTCTGCAGGAGTACTTCGGTATAGAGTTCCATAAGTTCACTGCTGTAAACGCCGACAAGCTGCCTTTTTGATCGCGCAGGGTTGATAAGAGGGCCGAGCATGTTGAATATGGTTCTTATGCCGAGTTCCTTGCGTATATGGGCAACCCGTTTCATCGACGGGTGGAAGAGCGGGGCGAAGAGGAATGAAAACCCTGTCCGGGCATAGAGTTCCACGGTGGCTTCCACAGGCAGATCGATACGGAACCCAAGCTCTTCGAGCACGTCGGCGCTGCCGCAGCTGCTCGTAACCGAACGGTTTCCGTGTTTGGCAATGGGTACGCCTGTGCTGTTGGCGATGATCGAGCCAATAGTGGAAATGTTATAGGTGCCGGCATGATCGCCGCCGGTACCGCAGGTATCGACGGCATCCGGAGAGAGATCGATGGTGTTGGCCCTGGCGATAAGACTGTAATACGCTCCGGCAACTTCTGTGGAGGTTACCCCTTTGCGTTCCAGCAGTGCGAGCAGAGCGGCAATAACGGTATCGGGAAAAACCCCGTTCATGATGGCGTTCATGCACTGGGTCATCTCCTCCTGCGAAAAATGGTCTCCGGAGAGCAGCTTGTGAAAAAAATCCTTGTGGGCCATGAAAAAAATGGTTGGCGGAGAGAATGAATTATCAATAAATGTAAATTATAACAAGAATATAGCTTATTGCAAGCGATCAGGATGTCGCACAGGTATTTTTCACGCAGTTGAACAGCAGTATGGATCATCACTATCTTGACGGGTATCGTCAGGCAGGGCTTTCGGGAGTTCGCAGAAAAATGACGGCTCTGAATCTTGACGGTTTGATCGTATCCGATCTTTCGGTTATCCGTTGGCTTACCGGTTTCAGTGGTTCCAATGCCCGGCTGCTCGTCAGTCCGGACAGATGCACTCTTTTTACGGATTTTCGTTACCGGGAACAGGCCGCCGCAGAGGTCAGAGTGGCCGAGACGGTGATTGCTTCCGACGGCTTTGCGGCCGAGGTCGTCGCGGGCGGTTATCCGTTGGGAGCCGCTACCGGCATTCAGTCGGACAGTATGACGTGGGACGAAGCCCGACGGTTGTGCGCCAGACTGGAACCAATGACGGCTCCAGTGCCGGTCGCATCCTTTTTTGACGATCTCAGAATGGTGAAAAACAATATCGAGCTGATGCATATGCGGCAGGCGGCAAGCATCAGCGAACAGGTGCTCGAACTTATTCTGCCCATGATCAGAGCAGAGGCGACGGAACTGGATATCGCGGCGGAGATCTCTTATCAGCACAAAAAGCTCGGTGCGGAGAAAGACTCGTTCGATCCCATTGTCGCGTCAGGTTCACGAGCCGCAATGCCTCACGCCAAGCCGGCAGCTGCGCATTTCAGGAACGGAGAGCTGATTGTGATCGATATGGGTTGCGTCTGTGAAGGCTATGCATCCGATCAGACACGTACCGTAGCGCTTGGCAGGGTTTCTTCGGAAGTCAGGGCGATCTACCGTATTGTCGAAGAGGCACAGCAACTTGCCGTCGACGGCGCCCGCTGCGGGATGAGGGCGTCGGAACTGGACGGCATTGCGCGGGCATATATCGACCGGTATGGATATGGCGAGGCGTTCGGACACAGTCTCGGGCATGGGGTCGGAATTGACGTTCACGAAGAGCCTCGCATCAGTTCAAAAAACTGCCGGAATCTCGAAGAAAACATGGTTTTTACCATCGAGCCGGGCATCTATCTTCCGGGCAGGCTCGGTGTTCGTATTGAAGATACGGTAGTGCTTCGGAGCGACGGAGCGCATCCATTCCAGCGTTTCACGAAAAAACTGATCGAACTGTAAGCGGAGAGCCTCCGCATCAGGCCGTTTTTATAATCGTCAAGGTTTCGTTGCCATGAACGAAGAGTACTGTATGGTCGTTACGACAATTCCCGGAATGGAAGAGGCTGAAAACCTTGCGGAAAGCATTCTCGAAAACCGGCTTGCCGCCTGTGTCCAGATGACCGGTATCCGGAGTTTCTTTCTCTGGGAAGGGGAGTTGCAGCGCGAGGCGGAAGTGCTGCTTCTGATCAAAACAACCGTATCCCGTTATTCCGATCTCGAATCGTACATCAGCGAGTACCATCCCTACGACGTTCCTGAAATCATCCGAATCCCCGTTACGGCAGGTCTTTCAGGCTATCTCGACTGGCTCCGGACAACAACGGCTTCAGTTCGAAGGGAGTAGCTCCGTAAGGGTTCCGTATTTTCCTGCCTTCTTCCGCGCAGTATTTATTTTTTTTCACTGGTGTCCGGTATTTCCTGCGGGGCGCTTTTTTCGTGCCGGGTTCTGCCCATAATGCCCGGCAGGGCCGAGATTGCCGATATGCCGAAAAAGATCAGCGAGAGCGCCACGCCGATGCCGGTATCGAGAGAGAGATAACCGAGCAGGTAGTAGAAAGTGATCTCCCTCGCCCCAGCTCCTCCTACCGTTATCGGCAGAACGGTGGCTATGCTCGATATGAGAAAGATAGCCAGATAGTCGATGGCGTGATGGGCGGGCGATATTGCAATGAGAATGAAGAATGCTGCGATGACCTGGGTGACCTGGATCAGCATCGATTCCCATGCCGTAACTGCGAAGCTCTTCAGAAACTGCTTGTAGAAGAGCCGGTTGAGCAGGAACGACGCCGGGTAGAGGAGAGCCATCGCGACCCATGCGTAGGGCACCAGTTCTGGTAGCTTCAGGGCGAAGCTGCTGGGAATAAGAAGGATGAGCGAGAGTACGGCAAGCGCGATGATGCCGCAGAGGCGGTCCCAGAAAACGGCATGAAAAACGTTGAGCATTTTTATGCCGTGGTTTTTCTGAAGGATGTAGATCTTATAACCGTCGCCGCCGATTCCTCCGGGAAGGAAAAGGTTGTAGAACATCCCGAGGTAGTAGAGCTTCAGGTTGTACAGGGAGGAGAGATCGATGCCGATATCCCTGAAGAAACGGTTGAGGCGCAGGGCGTTGATGATTTTCGAGATATTGAAAAACACGAATGCCAGCAGGAGATACCAGGGGTTCGCACCCCGGATGATTTCCAGCAGTTTGGCCGTATCGATTTTCGTCAGAACAAGGTAGAGGGCCAGGACGGTAACCAGAAGCTGAACAAGGGTTTTGAGAAGCTTCGATATGTTTTGCTTACGGTTTGTCAACGATTTTTCTGATGATGTAGGGTTTCTTGTTCTGCGACTCGTAATAGGTGCGCATGATGAACTCGGCGACAAACCCGCTGGTGATGAGCTGTATGCCGATAAAGGTCAGAATGATGCCGAGCGAGAGCAGGGGACGTCCGCCGATCTCATGGCCCAGAATTTTCAGGGCGAGCAGGTAAAGATTGACGGCAATTCCCAGAAAAAAGGAGATGAACCCGAGGGTTCCGAACAGGTGCATGGGTTTCTGCCCGTATTTCTGGAAAAAGACCATGAAGAGCAGGTCGCTGAGCACTTTGGAGGTTCTGCCGATGCCGTATTTCGAACGGCCGAACTTTCTTGGGTGGTGTCGTACATCCATTTCGGCCATTCTGGCGCCATAGAGCTGCACGAGTACCGGGATGAAGCGGTGCAGTTCTCCGTAAAGGCCGAGATTTTTGGCGACATCCTTCTTGAACACTTTCAGGGTGCAGCCGTAATCGCGAATATGTACGTCGGTGAGGGTTCTTATCATGGCGTTGGCGATGGCGCTCGGAATCTTGCGCAGCATCATGCCGTCTTTTCTTGAAGCGCGGCGTCCGGCAACCACGTCGAGATCCTGCTCTTCGAGGTAGCGCATCATCATGGGAATATCGGCGGGGTCGTTCTGCAGATCGCCGTCCATGGTGGCTATCAGTTCACCCTCTGCATATTCGATGCCGGCGGCCATGGCGGTTGTCTGTCCGTAGTTTTTGTTCAGCACGATCAGCCGGGCGTTAGGTGGAGCGCAGGCTTCGACTGCGGCTACGGTTCCGTCGGTAGAGCCGTCGTCGACGAGAATGATTTCGTGATCGATGGAGCGGAGCGAAACGTCGAGCGCCTGGAAAAGCGGTCTGATATTCTCCGTTTCGTTCATGACCGGTATAACCACCGAGAGCTTCATTGGCGAGGCCTCATTTCGTTGTTTTTTACCAGCACAATACCGTGCTTGCTGTAGAGCAGCTCGGGATTTTCGAGCCGTTCAAGGTATTTGACGGTCGTCAGTACGATTTCTCCCTTTTTCGGCGCCCGTTTTTCAGCGAAAGAGTGGGAATATAGCAAAAAAGAGGGGTAGTAAACTTTCCACATCACAACTTTGTACCCTTCCCTTTTCGAGAGCAGGGCGGCCTCCTTCACCGGCTCCTGAAGCAGCCGCGCGGTGAGGGGCATGAAGTGGAAGTTGATGCAGAGGCAGAACACGAGGCCGCCGGCGACAAGCCGGTTTTGGGGGGAGAGGGCCGGGACGAACTGAATCGCCGCAATCAGGAGAGCCGCGCCGGCAAGCAGAAGCGAGTGGCCTGTGCCGGTGAGCCGGAGGGTACTATCGAGCAGGGCAAGGATAAAGAGGTCGTCGATCCGGGCGGCGGCAACCGGAATGAGGCGCGGCAGCGCGGCGAAAAGCAGGAGAAAAAATACCGGCCAGAGCACCAGGATGCGCGATTTTTTCACTTCGGCAAAGAGCCTGGCCATAAGGATGAAGAGCGGCGTATAGCCGTAGATCATGTAGTGCGGCAGCTTGGTGCCGGAGAGCGAAAAAAAGACGAAGACAAAGGTGAACCAGATGAAGAGATAACGGTTCAGCGGTTCACTGAGCAGTTTTTTCAGGTTGAAGAGCGTGGTGAAGAGCATGCCGGTAAAGGGCATCAGTCCGATCAGGAGCACGGGGAAGTAGTAGAAAAGCGATCCGGAGTGACCTTCAAGGGAGGAGTTGAACCGGTTGACGTTGTGCTTGAAAAGAAATCCTTCGACGAATGCCATTCCCTGGTCGAGGTATTCAAGGGTGTACCACGGCATGACGATAGCCAGAAACAGCAGGATCGCCCGGAGGTTCAGCACGGTTCGGAACCAGTTTTTAAGTTGTCCCTGCTGCATGAAAAAGAGAAAGGAGACGACACCGGGGATCAGGATGGCTACCGGTCCTTTGGTCAGCACTCCCATCCCGGCGGCGGCAAACGCCAGATAACGCGATGCCGGCGAGCCGGTTTTGAAGTGGGTGTACACGGCGAACATGGTGACGGCAAGGCAGCAGTTCAGCAGTCCGTCGGCGATTGCGGCTTTTGCGATAATGGTTACCTGGAGTGAGAGCACCATGAAGAGCGTGGCAAGAAAGGCCGTTTCCCGACCGAGTTCCGTGCGGGTGAACCGGTACAGCGAGGCGGCCCAGATTGCAGATGCAGCAGCCGAGGGGAAGCGGAAAGCGAACTCGTTGAGCCCGAACGTTTTCACGCTGATCACCTGGAACCAGTAGATCAGCACCGGTTTGTCGAAGCGCGGATGACCGTTCAGGTAGGTGGTCAGGTAGTTGCCGCTTGCGATCATTTCGCGAGTGGCTTCGCTGAACGCGCCTTCATCGACGTCGAAAAGCGGAGCGGAGCCGAGTCCGGCAAAAAAACTTATGCCGACAAGCATCGTCAGGAGCAGCGCCTGTCTCTGCTCACCGGATTGTTGAAGGGATGAGTGCATGCGATGGAGTCTTGAAGTACCGATGATAGAGAAACGCCGTTGAAGCTGCCCCGAGCAGCGATCCGGCGAGCACGTCGCTCAGGTAGTGCTGGGTTGTTGCGATACGGCTGAAGGCGATCAGCGCCGCCCACAGAAAGAAAACGATCCTGTATCGAGGGAAAAGCAGGCAGAGTGTCGAAGCTACGCTGAACGCCGTAGCAGAATGGCCTGACGGGAACGAGATCCATGCGTGTTCGAGACGGAAGAAGTCGAAGCCGTAGATCGCCTCACTGAAATAGAGTTTCGGTCGGGCTCTGCCAAGCAGAAATTTAATGAGGTCGGCCGAGAGACCCGAGAGCGCTACGGAACAAAAAAGCAGCAAGCCCGACGATGCCGTTGCAGGTTTCGTTTTATACAGCAGCAGATAGCAGAGGAGACCTGCGGCAAGGTACCATTGAGACTCTCCCATTCGTGTAATGAGTTTGAAGGAGCGGTAGAATCCGGTCTCTTTAAGGTTCGCGAACCAGAGCGCTGTCGGAATATCCAGAAAAAAGTAGCTCAGGAGTCCAAAGAGCAGGATTGTCGTTGATGCAATGATCCAGTAGTGGCGTGCCGTCATGATCGTGTATTACGCAGGCTGAATGCGACCAGGCGTGTTGAAAACGAGTTGAAATTTTTCGGGATGAACAACTGTTCATGAAAATACATTAAATTTTATCTGACTCATAACCATCCGCTGCTTTGTCCGGTCGAGTCGTTTTTTTTCAATCAGCAACATTTTTCATGACCATTTCAGAACCCGGAGCCATTCTGCTCCTCTCCTGTCCCGACCGGGCGGGACTTGTTTCACGCATTTCCCATTTCATTTATGAGCGTGGCGGCAATATTCTTGATCTTGACGAGCATGTTGATACCATCGAAAAAATGTTTTTTATAAGGGTATCATGGAGCACCTCACACTTTTCCATTCCTCCGACCGAGCTTGAAGATGCGTTCAGTCCGCTTGCCAAGGAGTTCGGCGCATCCTGGAAAATCCGGCTCGGCGGTCGTAAGATGCGAGTTGCGCTGTTCGTGTCGCGCTACGACCACTGCCTGCAGGAACTGCTCTGGCGGCACAGTATAGGTGAGTTCCATATCGATATTCCGCTGATCGTTTCAAACCATCCCGATATCGAGCCGCTCGCCCTGCGTTACGGTATTCCTTTCCACGTGTTTCCTGTAACGGCCGCTTCGAAGCAGGAAATAGAGCAGCAGGAACTGGAGCTGCTCAAAGACCACGATATCGATACCGTGGTGCTCGCCCGGTACATGCAGGTGCTTTCGCCGCAATTCGTCGAGAGCTATCCGTCAAGGATCATCAACATCCACCACTCCTTTCTGCCCGCTTTCGTGGGCAGCAGCCCATACCGCCAGGCCTATGAGCGCGGGGTGAAGATTATCGGGGCAACCAGCCATTATGTTACCGAAGATCTCGACCAGGGGCCCATTATCGAGCAGGATATCGTCAGAATGAGCCACAAGGATACCCTTGACGATCTCATCCGCAAGGGTCGTGACCTCGAGCGCCTCGTCCTCGCCCGAGCGGTACGCCTGCACAGCGAGCACCGGATACTGGTGAATGGCAAGAAAACGGTGGTATTCGATTGAAGACGTGTTACGGGTGAAAAAGGCTGCTCAGCGTGTTAGCAAGAATACGATGTTGGCTTTAGGCAATGAGTTCTTGTCCAAAATAAAAAAGGTTGAAACTAAACTCTGGTTGTATAAAATATGTATTAATCCCTAATCCCTGATTCAATGATCAATAAACTTTTTTTCCTTGTTGTGCTGCTGCTTTCCGGTTGCACAGGTGTGCCGGAAGGGCTTGCAGTAGTCGATGATTTCAAACTCGATCGCTACCTTGGCAGCTGGTATGAGATTGTCCGGATCGAGAATTCGTTCGAAAAGAATCTCGGGCAGGTTTCAGCTGAATATTCCCTTCGGGAGGACGGGAGCGTGAAGGTGATGAACAAGGGGTTTGACGCAAAAAAAGGGGAGTGGAAGTCCATCGAAGGCAAGGCGGCTTTTGCAGGCGAACCATCGAAAGGCGCTCTCAAAGTGTCGTTTTTCGGCCCGTTCTATGCCGGCTACAACGTCGTAGCCCTCGACAGGGAGAACTACTCCTGGGCTATTGTCTGCGGACACAAGAAATCCCTGTTCTGGATTCTCGCCCGAAAGCCTGAAATGGAACCGGTGCTGTTGCAGAAGCTTGTCGCCAAAGCCGATTCTCTCGGATTCGAGACGGCGAAGCTCAGGTATTTCGAGAAGCCGATGTAGGCTTTTTTTTGTTGCGGTAACGGTTCCGAAAGAACAGTACATGATCTGTATCAAGCCAGAGGATTGCCGGTTCGGGTTTTTCCATGTGACAATCTTTTTCTGGCTCCCGAGTTTTTTTACACATTACGGGATAGATTTGCATACACGCAGGGCCATAATGGCCGGAATTGTATTTGTCGGCACTCAGGAAATTCCCTGCTGAAAGGTGTGCTTCCACAGGATGCCTGTTTTTCTCGACAGGGAGTTTCGACGTTGTCATAAAGGGTATTTTGTTGACAGATGTCTCGTTGTTCTATGAAATCTTATTTCCAGCAAAACCACCAATCATGAAGGTAATTCAGGGATCGCTCAAACAGCCGGGATCTGTTGTATCGGAAGGAAGGCGTTTATACGATGCCGGCAAGTTTGGCGAGTCGGCATCATTTTTTATCGAACGTATCCAGCAAAGCAAAGCTGCAGGTAGATTGCCATCTGCAGCGGATCTAAACTATGCCGGCAGCGCATATCTTGCCATGGGTGATTTTCATTCCGCAATTTCCTTTTTCAGGAAAGGTTATGAGCTTTATCCCGATAAAGTGTCTTTTTCCACGAACCTTGCTCTTGCTTCGCTGAGAACGGGAAAATACAGGGAAGCTGCCGGATTTTTTAACGGATTGACCCGCAACCCTGATGGTTCCGAAAACAGTAACGCCTACGATGGCCTTGCCGAGTGCCTATACCGCCTCGGGGACTTCGAGGGAGCTAAATCAGCCGGGGTCAGGAGCCTCACCATAAAGGACCGTACCTCCTGTTCCGCAGACAATCCGTTTTTTCAACTGCATAAGGCAGACAGCTGGACGATTCTGAAACGGCCAGTTCCTGATTTCCACAACCGTAAGTCATTCCGGAATATCATAGCCTACAGCCTCTGGGGCAACAAGACCCGGTATGTCGATGGTGCGGTTTTCAATGCCCGGGTTGCCCGTGTGGTTTATCCTGCCTGGACCTGTCGTTTTTACTGTGACGGATCCGTTCCAGAAACGGTGCTTGAAGAGTTGCGTCGGAACGGAGCGCAGATTGTGATGATGCCAACAATGCAACAAGCCTACCACGGATTGTTCTGGCGGTTTTTGGTTGTCAACGATCCGGCTGTTGATCGTTTTCTCATCAGGGACGCCGATTCGCCGCTGACCTGCCAGGAGCGGATGGCGGTGGATGAGTGGATTGAATCGGGAAAACTCTTTCATCTCATGAGGGATTGTTACTCGCATTCCGAACTTATTCTTGCCGGGATGTGGGGCGGAGTTGGCGGCGTTCTGCCCGATCTGCAGCCAATAGTAGATATGTTTTACAACAAGACTCAAAAAGAACGCACGATAGACCAGCAATTTTTACGCTGGTGTATCTGGCCTCTCATCCGTGAAGAGCACCTCGCTCACGATGAGTATTTTCGTTTCGGCAATGCAGTACCGTTTCCCCGTCTTGGAAGAAATCCGTCTGATATGCCGGTTGCACTGACATGGATGGATCCGGCTGCCTGTGCGATATCCATAAGCGGCGAAAAACGTCAGAGGTTGCGGGTTGTCAGCTCAATCGTTTGATTCGTTTGAACATCTTTTTTACTATAAGTGACCGACTCGGTTCGGCAAACATGTTCATTTCGAGGTCAATACCATGCAGGGCAATGCTATAATGATTATTGCGCGCCCGAATTGCTGCCTTGTGCCGACAGGTCGGGATCAAAATACTCATTCCGAAAGTTTTCGGGACTCCGGTTTTGAAGTTTATCCCGATCTATCGGGGCTCTGTCCGCCCTTGTTTTTTGAGTGCTCATCACACATTGTAGAGGAGTCCTGAAGTTCATGATTTCAACGAGAGACGTATCAGTATGAAAAAATCCGTTGGAGCTAAAACGCTCCTGTTTCCGACACCGGTGCTGATGGTTGGCACCTACGACCGGGCCGGCAAACCAAACCTGATGAACGCCGCCTGGGGCGGCATCTGCTGTTCGAAACCGCCCTGCGTCGCCGTTTCGCTGCGTAAGGCCACCTACTCCCATAGCAGCATCGTCGAGCGGAAAGCCTTTACGGCAGGCATCGCCTGCGAAGAGCGAATGGCCGAGGCCGATTACGTGGGGATCGCATCCGGGCGCGATGCCGACAAGTTTGCCGTTGCCGGGCTGACCCCCGTCAGAAGCGAGCTGGTCGATGCTCCATACGCGGCGGAATTCCCGGTTGTGCTGGAGTGCAGGCTCCTGCACGTTATCGAAATCGGCCTGCATACGCAGTTCATCGGCGAAATCATGGATGTCAAGGCCGATGCCACTGTGTTCGACGATGACGGTCTTCTGGACATCATGAAAATCCGGCCGCTCATCTACGATACCGCCCGAAGAGGGTATCACGGTGTAGGCCCGCGTCTCGGCGATGCGTTTTCCGTTGGCAAGGCGCTGCAGTCGTGATGGTCTGTTGCGTGTTTGTTCTCGACGATCACCCGTAAATTCGCGTAACGGGGTGGCTCGATTCACAAAAAATTACAGGAGCAGGGATCTCTGCCGTGCCTGACTGGTTCGAAAATCCGGTTTGACCCGGTTGGATAGAGCGGGAATGCAGGGTATATCGACAGCAGAATTTGCAGGGAGACTTCGTTCAGGGCCGTAACTGAATGAAATGAATACCGTCCCTGATGTTCCATGCGGGATAAGGGTGTCGGGAACACACACATCGATTTTCAATGCGTATTTTGCCGGTCTGCATTTTCCCCCGGCCTACCTCATCTGCTATACCGCCCGGAGAGCGTAACACGGTGTGGGAGAGCGTCCGGCACAAGCGTTCTGTGCCGGAAAAGGGTTGCATTCCTGCCTGTATTCCGTTTCAACAGAAACTCTTTTCGGTATATTGCTACCTGATTTTACACACTCGGAACCGGAGAAAATACCATGGCAATGACCGTTGCAATTAAAAACGACAAGCTCTTTATCGAAATCGATCTTGAGAAACCGACCCCTTCAGCATCGGGCAAAACGCTCGTTGTTGCCAGCACTCACGGGAACATGGTTACGACGGTTGAAATTGACGGGAAACCGGTAACAATCGGCCTGAACGCCTACATCAAACCATAAGCTCTGTCAAAGGGATCGGATCGATCTAAAAGCGATTCAGATCAATTCGGACATCAGCTGAGAATACTTGAGTTTACGGAAAGCGGAACACATGAGCAGTGTTGATTGGGACGCAGGTTGGCAGTGCAATAGCTGAATAAATCTCGATCCGATTGCAAAAGAGAATTCCCTTTACACCGGTTCCTCTGCATGCTGCAGCTCCCACATTCTCCGGTATAGTCCGTTCCCCTGTATGAGCTTCTCATGGCTGCCCTGTTCCACAATTTTTCCCTTATCGAGCACGACGATGGCGTCGTACTGATCCATCGCCTTGAGACGGTGGGTGATGGTGATCATGGTTTTGCCTGCACCAAGGGCGGCGAGGGTTTCGGTCACCTCTTTTTCGGTGACGCCGTCGAGGTTCGCGGTGGCTTCGTCGAGAATCATGACCGGAGCGTTCTGCAGCACCATTCGAGCGATGGCTATGCGCTGCCGTTCGCCTCCGCTGAGTTTCATGCCGTGCTGGCCGGTCCATTCGTCGAGCTTCGAGGAGAATCGGGCGAGTCCTGAAGCGGCGAGGGCTTTTTTCAGTTCGTCGTCCGTTGCTTCAGGTCGGGCAAGCAGCAGGTTTTCGCGAATGGTCTGGGCGAAGAGATAGGTGCGCTGCGAGACGATGGCGATGTTGCGTCGCAGTTCTTCGGGGTCGAACCGGCCGATGTCGGCGCCTCCTATGGTGAGGCAGCCTTCGGGAGTGTTCCAGAAGCGCATCAGGAGGGCGGTGATGGTCGATTTGCCTGCGCCGCTCGGGCCGACGATGGCGATGTGATCTCCCGGGAGAGTCTCAAAGGAGAGGCTGTCGAGGGTTTTTACCGGGCTTCCCGGATAGGAGAAGCTGAGGTTTTCTGCCCTTATGGCCGGATCTTTCGGGAAGGGCAGGGGAGCTGCCGGGGCGATGGTTTCGGGTTTGGCGTCGAGGATTTCGAACAGCCGTTCCCCTGCGTGCGTGTCGGCTTCGAGGTGCTTCAGTGAAGCAGGTAGCGGAAGAAAGGGTTCGAACGAAGCCATGACGGCGAGCGTGACGATCGTGAGGGATATGCCGTTCATATCAGGCGTGGAGAGTTTAGGAATGAGCGTCCAGAGGATGGCTACGACCGCGGCGTTCATGAGCAGGCCGGTAAGCGATTCGTGCAGTCCGTCTATCAGTGCGTTTTTCCGCTGCAGACGCAGTTTGTCTGCTTCGGCTGTGCGCATCGCTTCGAGGTGCTCCGGAAGTTTTCCGTAGATCTGCAGTTCCCCGATGCCCTGAAAGAGGTCGAGGGAGAGCAGCTGCTGGACGGTTTTCTGTTTCATGATGCCTACGGAGACGCCGCGGCTGAGGCGCATGGCGAGCAGCGGCACGCCGATACCGGCAAGCAGGTGGAAGAAGAGAATCAGCAGCGATGCCTCGATGGAGTAGCTGCCGAGAAGGAACCACATCAGCGCCGATATAAACAGGGCGGTCAGCGGGGGGACGAGAACCCGGGTATAGATGTTTTCGAGGCTCTGGATGTCGTCGACCACTCTCTGCAGCAGGTCTCCGCTTCGGAAGTGCATGAGGCGTGCGGGTGCGAGCGGTTCGATTGCGTCATAGAACCAGAGGCGAAGTTTTGTGAGGATTCTGAATGTGGCGTCGTGCGACAGCAGGCGTTCGGCGTAGCGCAGCGCTCCGCGAGCCAGGCCGAAAAACCGGACGCCTACGATGCCAAGCTGGAGGGCGCTCATCGGCGGCTGCAGGGCAGCTTTGGCGATGATGTATCCGGAGGTCATGAGCAGCCCTATGCCGCTTCCGGTCGTGGCGAACCCGATGAGCGCGGCAAGCGCCATCCACCAGAAGTATGGTTTGACGAGAGCTGTCAGGCGAAGAAACGTTTTCATGCCGCCTTCTCCTGTTGCAGCTTCAGGGCGTCGCTGTAGAAGCCGCCGGCGGCGAGCAGTTCGACGTGCGTTCCGCAGCGGACGAGTTTTCCCGCGTTGAGCACGATGATCTGATCGGCCGAGCGTATGGTTTCGAGCCGGTGCGCGATGATGATGGTGGTGCGTCCTTTCATGAGCGCGGCCATGGATGCGCGCAGTGCCGCTTCGAGTTCGGGGTCGGTGTGCGAGGTCGGTTCGTCGAGCACCAGAAGGGGGGCGTTTTTGATGAATGCCCGTGCCAGCGCGACCCGCTGCGCTTCCCCGCCGCTCAGTCGCGCGCCCTGTTCGCCTATCATGGTGTCGAGCCCTTCGGGGAGTGATGCGACAAATTCAGAGAGCCCGGTCTGTTTCAGCGCGTCGTTAAGCTTCTCTCTGGATGCGTACGGACTCGCAAGAAGGATATTCTCCTTCAGAGTGGTATTGAAGAGGGTCGGGTGCTGAGGAACCCAGGCGATTCCCTCGTGCCAGCTTGCCAGCGGGATGTCGTGTATCGGGAGACCGTCGATGGTTATGGAGCCTTCGCCGGGTTCCTGAAAACGAAGCAGCAGGTTGACGAGGGTGCTTTTTCCCGCTCCGCTCGGGCCGATTATGGCCGTGGTTTTTCCTGTCGGGATGTCTGCGGTGATGCGTTCGAGCGCCGGATGCGCCGATCCGGGATAGGTGCAGGATACTCCGGTAAAGGTAACTGTGCCTTTACCGGCAGCGGTTCCGTTTATGGAGCATTTCTCTCGAACTGAATGAGGAGCGGGAGCCTGATCGAGGATGGCGAAAATTTCTTTCGAGGCGCTGACTCCTTCCATGCCGGCATGGAATTTTGTACCGAGCTGGCGGAGAGGGAGGAAAAAGTCGGGGGTGAGTACCAGCACGAAGAGGGCGTGCTGAAAGGCGAGCTGGCCGCCCATCAGTCGAAGGCCGATGCTGACGGCTATGATGGCTGTGCCGAGGGTTCCTACCAGCTCGAGCGTGAGGGATGAGAGGAAGGCGATTTTAAGTACTCGCATGGTGGCCTGGCGAAAGGTTTCACCAGCTTCCTCGATGGTGTCGCGCTGTGATTTGCTCTGCGCGAAGAGTTTCAGGGTCGGCAGCCCCTGCAGCACGTCGAGGAAGTGGCCGCTCATCCTGCTCATGGTTTTCCACTGCTTTTCCGTCATGGCGCTTGCCGATTTGCCGATCAGAATCATGAAGAGCGGTATGAGCGGCGCCGAGATGAGCAGAATGAGGCCCGAAAGCCAGTCGCCGGGAAATACGGCTGCGAGTATCAGCAGCGGCGTGAACAGGGCAAAAAAGATCTGCGGGATATAGCTGCCGAAGTAGGCATCGAGAGCCTCTACCCCTTTGAGCAGCGTTGTGCTGAGCCGTCCGCTCTGCACCGAGCGGGCATAGACCGGACCGAGAGCGGCTACTGTGCCGGTCAGGCGGGTGAACAGCTTGTTGCGTATGGCAACCGTTCCCCGATTGGCCTCGCCGTGAGATGCCCAGTTGAAGAACATGCGAAAGGCGCTGAAGAGAGAGAAAAAACCTATGAAGGGCAGCAGTTCGCCGAGGCCTTTTTTCTGCATGAAAGCACCGTCGATGATTACGCTGAGCCAGAAGGCCTGTGCAATGAGCATTACCGAGGCGATCGAGCCTGCAACGATCGAGACGATAAACGGCACCCGTTCTTCTTTGAGGAGCTGGAAAAGGCGCCTGTCAATGTTCATGGTTCATGCTGACTGTTTCAGGTGAAAAATCGCTCTCAGTGTAAAAAATAAAATGGTTGTTTGCAACGGGATGGCTGAGTAAGAAATGGAGAGGGCGACTAATGAGTTCCCGGGGAGGGGAAGGGGGAAGGTGTTAGGTGTTGGGTGTTAGGTGGGAAGGTGGATAGTGGGGAGGTGGGTAGTGGATTGTGGGTAGCTGGGGATCGGGTTGCGGTTGAAAAAGGCTGGTTAGCTGATTAGCAGGAAAAGAAGTTGGCTGTCAAGCCCTTGCGATGTGGGAAGAGAGGAAAAAATATCTAATTCTTTTTTCCGCATATCGGGCAGTTGGGGTCGGGGTTTACCGGGATGCTTCGGAATGTCATGGTCAGGAGGTCGAGGGAGAGGAGGGTGTTGTGGAGCCCTTTGCCGATGGAGAGGATGTTTTTAAGGGCTTCGGCGGCCTGGATGGAGCCGATGATGCCGGGGAGGGGGCTGAGAGGGCCTGCCGGGATGGTCTGATGCGGATCGGCTTCAGCGGCGGGCTCCGTTTCGTGAAAGATGCAGTTGTAGCATGCGGTTTTGCCGGGTTGCACGGTTATGGTATGGCCGTAATAGCTTGTGATTCCGGCATGTGAGTAAGGTTTTCCCGCTCTTTGGCAGGTTTTGGCGATGAGGAATTTTGCTTTGAAACTGTCGGTGGCGTCTATCACGAAGTCGTATCGTGCGATGAGCGCTTTGGCATTTTTCTCGTCAAGATGGAAGGGATGGAGTGCGAGGCGGGTGTCGGGGTTGAGAGCATGGATTCTTTCGGCCGCCGATGATACTTTCGGGGTTCCTGCCGATGCCGTGGTGTGCAGTATCTGGCGTTGCAGGTTGCTGAGATCGACCCTGTCGCCGTCGGCGAGGCCGAGGGTTCCGATACCTGCGGCTGCCAGGTAGAACGCCGCAGGGGAGCCGAGTCCTCCGGCTCCCGCTACCAGAACTTTTGCATGCAGCAGCTTTTCCTGCCCCTTTTCACCGATTTCATCCATTGACAGGTGGCGGGCAAAGCGTTTGCGCTGTTCGTCGTTCAGAGCCATTTTTCAGGGTGTTATGCCGTTTATTTTTCCGCTTCCATATGTGAAGGGCCATTATAGGCGTGTTCCCAGTTCTTGAAAACCGGTTCGATGTTTTTGTCGCGCAGAGCGTTGCAGAAGGCTTCTACCGTACGGTCGTCGAAGACATCGAACTGTCCCCGGTCGCTGGATTCCGCATCGTGGTACCCGCCAACCGTCGTACGGCTTGCGATACTCATTCGGGTGACGCCGATGCCGGCCATACCGTCCCGGAAAGCCGGGCTTTCGCGGGTGGAGAGCACAAGCTCCACATCGGGAAGGGCTATGCGGAAAGCAAAGATCATGCGGGCCAGCAGGTGATCGCTTACCGGGAAGGGGGGTTCGTAGCTGCCGGTCTGCGGCCGTATGCGCGGAAACGAGACCGATAGTCCCGCTCGCCAGTAGGTTTTTCCGAGATAGCGAAGATGACGGTAGAGCATGAGCGCGTCCTCCTGCGGGTCGGCAAGTCCGAGCAGGACGCCGAGTCCTACGGTTTTTATGCCTCCTTCAAGGGCTCTCGATGGCGTTTCAAGCCGTTCCCTGAAATCTTTTTTAGGACCCCAGCGGTGGAGTTCGGCGTAGCGCAGGGGATCGTAGGTCTCCTGATAAATTGTTATCCCGGTACAGCCAGCTTCAGCCAGTTCACGGTATTCGGATACGCTCATGGGAAAGGCCTCAACCGTTACGCGCTGCATGTCGGCTGCGGCAGTGGCGACGGAGGTTCTGAGATAGTCGAAATTCGCGGCTTTGGTACGTTCTCCGGTCAGGAGCAGAACATCGCTGATGCCGAGGCGTTTCATGGCTCCGAGTTCTTTTCGGATTTCTTCCTGTTCGAGGCGGCGTCGAGGGGTTTTCCTGTCGGAGGCGAAGCCGCAGTAGGCACAGCCGCTCGAGCAGTGGTTCGAAAGGTAGAGCGGCGCGTAGAGGGACATGGTGCGTCCGAATCTGCGGAGGGTTATGGCTTTCGACTCTCCCGCAAGCTGTTCGAGGGTGTATGGCGAATCCGGCGAGAGCATCGCTCTGAAGCGGGTTTCATCATGTCCGGCGCTCAGCCATTCAGGTAACGGGTTCATGCTTCGGTTCCGAGAAAAGAGGTGAGCGGGCTTGTTGCAACGGCTATGCCGCTTTTTTCCATAATTCCGGCAGCGAAGGCTTTACGGCCGGCGGCAACGGCTTCGGCAAACGCTTCGGCCATGACCGGAGGATTGCCGGCAACGGCAACGGCGCTGTTGACGAGCACTGCGTCGCACCCCATTTCCATGGCCAGTGCGGCTTCCGAAGGAGAGCGGAGCCCGGCATCGACGATGACCGGAATCGTACTTTCGCGGATGATGATTTTAAGCATTTCCGCAGTCGCGAGACCCTGTCCGCTGCCGATTGCCGAACCGAGCGGCATGACCGATACGCAGCCGGCCTCTTCAAGCCGTTTGGCCAGCACCGGGTCGGCCGGGATGTAGGGCATGACCAGAAATCCCTCTTTTGCGAGAATTTTCGACGCTTCGTAGGTTTCGATCGGATCCGGCATGAGATGCTGCGGATTGGGATGGATTTCGACCTTGATGAACGGACTCCCGGAAAGCTCACGGGCAATTCTCGCGGCCTGTACGGCTTCCGCCGCCGTCGAAGCTCCCGAAGTGTTGGGCATGAGCGTGATGCCCGGGATCGAGGTGAGCGGCGTGAAAAGATCGTCGCCTGGCTGCTCGCGGTTGAAGCGGCGTAGCGCGACTGTGACAAGCTGTGTCCCTGAAGCTTTCACCGCTTCAAGCATTACGCTTGAGCTGCTGAATTTGCCTGTTCCGAGAATCAGGCGGGATGAGAATGTATAACTACCAATATGCAGAGAGTCCATAAGTATTGTTCAGACGGTTAGCCTCCTCCGGCGAATATCAGAATTTCGACCCGGTCTCCCTTTTTAAGACGGAATGAAGCACGATTATCGGGACGGACGATTTGATCATTGACTACGGTTGCCACACTCTCCTGCTCTGAGCCGATAGACGCCAGCAGGTTGCTGACGGATGACCCGGCAGGCAGCGTAAACGATTCTCCGTTTACCTGTATAGTAATCATTTGCGACATTTCAATGTATCTGCAGTTTTTTTCAGGTCGAATATAACGATGAAAGGACAATTGCCCTATTCTCCCGGGAGAGCGTTCTCTATTGATCGCCCTGGAGCAGTTTTTTTTCAGGTTCCCTCGGGAGCGTGAGTGTCTGATTGCTTCAGAGCTGAAAGCGCCGTCAGCAGATCGGCTTCGAGATCTCCGGCATGTTCCAGTCCGACCGACATGCGCACAAGATTGTCGCTGCAGCCGCGTTTAGTGCGTTCTTCGACCGAGAGCGCTCCAAGCGTCATTTTAGCCGGCGAGGCCACGAGCGACTCGACTCCGCCGAGACTGTCGGCAAGAGCGAAGAGTTTGAGCTTCGCGAGCAGCAATTCTACGGCTGGAAGGCCTCCTTTCAGTGCAATGGTCAGCATACCGCTGAATCCGCTCATCTGGCGTTTTGCCAGTTCATGCTGCGGATGCGAGGGCAGGCCCGGATACCAGACGCGCTCGACTGCCGGATGTCCTTCAAGCAGTTGCGCCAGATGCAGGGCGTTGGCTTCGTGTTCTTTCATGCGGATTTTAAGCGTTTTGATGCCTCGCATGACGAGCCAGCAGTCCCACGGGCCGGGTATGGCTCCGGCTGCGGCCTGGTAGTTTTTGATGGCGGTGTGCAGCGCAGGGTCGTTGATGACAACGGCTCCGCCGATTACGTCGCTGTGGCCCCCGAGATATTTGGTGGTGCTGTGTACCGCAATGTCGGCACCGAGTTCGAGGGGTCGCTGAAAGTACGGACTTGCAAAGGTGTTGTCAACGGCAACTAGGATGCCGCGTTCCCGGGCAATCGAGGCTATTTCGCGGATGTCCGAGAGCCTGAGCAGCGGGTTGCTGGGGCTTTCCAGCCAGATGAGTCTTGTTTCAGGGACGATACAGGCGGCGTAACTCTCAACATCTTCATTGTCGGCGTAGGATATGTCGATGCCCCAGGGACGCAGGAGCTGTTCGAAAATCCGGTAGGTACCTCCGTAAATATCGAGAGCGGAGACGATATGGTCGCCGGGCCTGAGCACCTGCAGGGCAGCCATGGTAGCTGCGGCGCCTGAAGCGAAAGCGAGGCCGAATCGCCCGTTTTCAAGCAGGGCAAGGGTCGATTCGAGAGCCTGCCGTGTCGGGTTTCCGATTCTCGAATAAAAGAATTCCCGACGGTGTGAGAGGTCTTCGCGCTCGAACGTCGAGGTCTGAAAAATCGGAACCGTTACCGACCCGGTCTGCGGGTCGGGGGTTTGTCCGTCATGAATTGCGAGGGTTTCGAACTGCATGGTGCCGTTTGTTATGTTGCCTTGACTCCTTCTACAAGGTAATACAGGCTGTTTTATTTACAAGGGCCGAAGCGAGTTATCGAGTGCCTCGATCAGGTCGTCGGGATGTTCGAGCCCTATGGAGAGGCGTATTAGTTCCGGAGAGAGTCCGCCCTGCCGCTGCTGTTCTTCCGACAACTGGCTGTGTGAGGTGCTTGCCGGATGCAGGATGAGGCTTTTTGCGTCACCGACGTTGGCAAGGTGCGAGAAGAGGCTGATAGAGTCGATAAGCCGGACTGCGGCATCGTATCCTCCTTTTACGCCGAACACCACCATGCCTCCGAACCCTTTTTTCAGGTCTTTCGATGCGCTCGCATGGGATGGGTCGTTTTTCAGGCCTGGATAACGAACCCATGCCACTTTGGGATGGCGTTCGAGAAATTCCGCCACGGTAAGAGCGTTTTCGCAATGCCGCGCCATGCGAACCGGCAAGGTTTCCAGACCCTGGAGGAATATCCATGAGTTGTCGGGCGAAATACACGATCCGAGGTTTCTCAGCGGCACCGTGCGCACCCGGAGGGCGAAGGCTATCGCGGCGAGCGGTTCAGGAAGGTCAAGCGCCCAACGGAGGCCGTGGTAGTTGGCGTCCGGTTCGGTAAAGAGCTGATGGCGACCTTTTTTCCAGTCGAAACGTCCGGCATCGGTAATGCTTCCGCCTACCGCGGCTCCGTGCCCCCCTATCCATTTTGTCAGGGAGTTGACCACGATGTCGGCTCCAAGCTCTATGGTTTTCAACAGGTATGGGGTCGTGAACGTTGCGTCGACGATCAGGGGGAGTCCGTTACGGTGGGCGACATCGGCGACGGCTTTAACCCCGGTGTAATCCAGAGCGGGGTTGCCGATGGTTTCGATGAAGATCGCTCTTGTTTTTTCCGTTATCGCCCGTTCGAAGTTTTCCGGTTTATCCGGATCGACGAAGGTGACATCGATGCCGAGTTTAGGCAGAATGGCGTCGAACTGGGTATAGGTGCCCCCGTAGAGATTGTTGGCGGCAATGATGTCATCCCCGGCTTCCGCCAGCGTGATGACGGCATTGAAGATTGCCGCCGTGCCCGATGCGAGCGCAACGGATGCGGCTCCCCCTTCAAGTTCCGTTATCCGCTGTTCCAGGATATCGGTGGTCGGGTTCATCAGGCGGGTATAGATGTTGCCGAGTTCCTTCAAGGCAAACAGGTTCGCCGCATGTTCCGTGTTTTTGAAGATGTAGGAACTGGTGCGGTACACCGGTACGCCGCGGGACTGTGTCTGATCGACAGGCTGCCCTGCATGAAGGGCAAGCGTTTCGAAACGGTAGTTGTTTGAGTTCATCGGTATTGTTTCGTTTTGTTGCTGGTTTCCGTTCAGTATATCGCGCAGCCGGGGAAGGTGAGTTCCTTTCGCGGCAAGCGGTTATTTTCCAAAAAGTCTGTAACGCTGCAGGTTGAACTGGTAGTAGAGGAAGCAGCCGAAACAGAACCCTCCGAGCGCTACTGCTGCGGCAGCTCCTGTGATGCCGGCAAGAATCCATCCGGCAGCGGGAGATCCCAGAATGAACGCGAGCTGCGAGGCCCCGAGCAGGATAGCCGCGATGGCATTGTTGAAGCGCATCAGTTGCGGGCTCTCGGCCGCAGCGCCTTCAATCTGCCGGGAGAGCAGCCGTGAGCCGATCAGAAAGATCGGGCTTGCATTTTTTCCGAACATGACCGCCGGCACAATGATGACGAACAGCAGGGTTATCAGCAGCGGCTGCTGAAGAACGATTGCCGCAATCACTCCGGTGAGCAGGACAATGCGGTTAAGTCTGACTATGGGTTCCGGAACAGATCCGGATTTTTCTTCATATGATTTTACTGGCATGGCTATGACTGCGGTTTGTTTTTTTTGAAATAAAAAAAGCCGGTTCTGGTACTGTGAACCGGCTTTTACAACTATACGTCGATCATGCAAGAGGCTGATTACAAGCTCTCCCGTGACGTTTTAGTGCCGGCAAGTGCTGTTTTTCCCCAACAGCAGGCCAGGCGCATTATCAGGTTGGTTTCTTTTTTCGTTTTCATATTCGCGTACTTATTGTTAATAAGTGTTAACAATCGTTAATATCGATGGTTTTTTTCAAATTTCCAAAAAAAATGGTTTCCGGAAATTCTGGTATCCGGAGATATGTTGTGCTGTCTTGCGATATTTTATTTTATTGCAGTCGGCGGCATCTGAATCGCCGTATCGGCATTTACATTTAACCGGATATTTATGGGATATATAGAAGCGGTGTGCATCAGCAGCGAAAAAGGGGTTGTTAAGAGGACAGTGCCGGAAATCGTTCTTCGAGAGGGTTGGGGAATCGAGGGTGACGCGCATGCCGGCGATTGGCACCGTCAGGTTTCCATGCTGTCCGGGGAGAGCATCGACCGGATGCGCGAAAAGATGCCGGAACTCGATCACGGGATCTTCGCCGAGAATATCGTGACGAGGGGGATAGATCTTGTATCGCTCAAGCCGGGCGAGCGTTTGATGGTCGATGGAGGGGCAGTGCTTGAAGTGACCCAGATCGGCAAGGAGTGCCATAATGACGGCTGCGCGATTCAGAGGGCAACGGGTGATTGCATCATGCCGCGTGAAGGGGTTTTCTGCAGGGTATTGCAGGGCGGCAGAATACATGCCGGTATGCAGGTTGTAACGCTATAGGCCGTTTATCCTCCGATTTCCGACATGCTGGTTCGAAGGTTTTCTCCCTCGCCCTGATTTCTTCCGTCTTCAGGTTTCTGGTGGACAGCCGTTCTGAACAGGTCGCTGATTTCTTCGATTTCCGCATTTCGCTGGAGCAGCGGCAGCAGTTCGATTCCCTGTTTGTCGTAAAGGCAGCTGATGACCGTACCTTCCGATGTGATACGTATGCGGTTGCACTGACTGCAGAAATTTCTTGTGTAAGCCGGTATGATTGCTGTCGAACCTTCATAACCGGAAAGGCTGAAACTGAAATATTCGGTTGATGTTCCCCGGTGTTGCAGCAGCTCGGGATAAATCTCGCGGAGCAGTGCCTGGATTTTATCGAGACCGAGAAATCTGCCGGTTTTCCATATCTGGTGGTCGTCGAACGGCTGCAGTTCCATGAAGCGGACCGTTACGGCATGCTCCCTGGTGAACTCCATGAACTCTGCGATCTCATCACTGTTGATGCCCCGCATCATCACGACGTTGAGTTTGACCGGTATGGCTTTCGATGCAAGCAGGATATCGAGATTTGCCTTCACCTGTTCAAATACGTCCCGGCGGGTTATGGCCCGATAACGCTCCCGGTCGAGGGTATCGATACTGAGGTTAAGGGCATCAAGTCCCGCTTTGCGCAGTCCGTCAAGGTGTTTGTGGAGCAACACTCCGTTGGTGGTGAGTGATACGGTCTCTATGCCGACGGTATCTTTCGCTGTTCTGACAAGCTCGGCAATATCGTTGCGCAGCAGCGGTTCTCCTCCGGTAAAACGTATTTTCCTGATACCAAGTCCGGCAAGAATTCTGATCAGAAGCGCAATGTCTGCAGTTTTAAGGGTGTCGCGATGGCTGGCCGACGAGTGGCACTCGTGCTCTTCGCTCATGCAGTAGGTACAGCGGAGATTGCATCGGGAGGTTACGGCTATGCGGGCGTAGCTGATGGTTCGTTGGAACCGGTCGATGAGTGGGTTCTTACTGCTCAAGGATGCGTATTGAAAGTATAGAGATATCTACCGTTTATCAGAAATGGGCTTTCCTTTAAGATAGGGTATCTCCCCGATGAAGCAAACGGTTCAGTTCACTCCGAGAATCACGCTCGATGCCTTGAAGACCGCACAGGCGTGCTCACCTTCTCTGAGCCCGAGTTTTTCGGAACTGCCGTGGGTGATGATTGCCGAAATGACGTTTCCGCCGCCGATTTCAACGTCAACTTCCGTGCTGACCGGTCCTTCGATAACTTTGCCGACAGTGCCGCACATGATGTTGCGCGCGCTTATTCGGGCATCGTGCAGATCTCTGCCGATGATAATGGAGTTCGACTTGATGATGGCATAAGCGTTCATGCCCTCCTTCAGACCGAGATTGTCGACGGCGCCGATGGTGATGACCGAGGTGACAAGCGGTCCGTTCGGAAGTGCCAGCACTACTTCGGCATTGACCGCTCCGCGTGTGATTTTTTCAACGATTCCGGAAAATATGTTTCGTGCGCTGATTCTCATGGATATCCTTCTGAGGAACTGGTAAAGGTTTTTTGTTTCTCCCAGGCGCTCCTCAAGGTTTTCGAGGAACTTCCGGTGCTCTTCCTGCACAACCCGGAACTGTTCGATGACTTTTTTTCCCTCTTTCGTCAGCAGGGTGCCCCCTCCTCCTTTGCCTCCGGTCATGCGGTCGACCAGTGGTTTTTCCGAAAGGTTGTTCATCATGTTGACCAGGTGCCATGCGGTCTTGTAGCTTATACCGACGGCTTTGGCAGCACTGTTGATCGAACCGAGTTCATCTATTTTTTCAAGCAGGGCTATTCTGTCGCCGCCGAGAAAACGGTTCTGCGCTTTCTGAAACCATATGGAGCCTTCAAGCTCTATCGATTGTTTCGGGCATTTTGCCATGCGTTTTTTTTCTATGGTTGCAGCGTTCAGCTCTATAAAAGAAAATACGAGTTTCAGGCGATAGTATTGCTTTCATTGGCAGTTTGAGTGATTTTTTTCAGGATCGCGAACATACCAAGCGAGATGAAGGCGAGGATAACGGACAGGAGTGCGGCTTTTTCAAAGTTTCCCTCGAACACCGCATTGTAGATAGCCAGCGACATGGTTTCCGTTTTTTCGCTGATGTTGCCCCCGAGAATGAGCGTGATGCCGACTTCGCCGAACGAGCGTCCGAGAGAGAGAATGAGACCGGTGAGCAGGGCATACCGGATGTGGGGGAGTACAACCAGGATGTAGGTTTGTGCCCTGCTTTTTCCAAGCGTCCATGATGCTTCGATAAGTGAGCGATCCATGGTTTCAATTGCACTCTGTACCGATTTTATCACGAGAGGCAGCCCGGCGATGAACGATGCTATATAAACCCCTGTCGTGCTGAAGATTATTTCGATACCTGCGCTTTGCAGCGGATGGCCGATAATGCCGTTTCGTCCGAGCAGCAGCAGAAGAAGAAATCCGGTAGCGATCGGGGGAAAGATAAGCGGGAGGGTGACGGCCGTGTCCGCAAGGGAGCGGAGGATGGTTTTTCTGCCGGTCAGAAAGTAACCCGCAAGCACTCCTGCAGCAAGATGCAGGGCGAGGGTTACGGCAGCCGTGTTCAGACTGAGCGTGACGGCGCTCCGGCTGTCGAAACTCCGGATCATTTCGTTTATGTCGAGGGTCATATGCCGTAGTGCTTAAGAACTGCAAGAGACTCTCTCTGTTTCAGAAACCGGAGAAAATCCGTGACCTCTTTTTTCTTTTCGAATCCATTGACGACTGCGGCCTGAATGTCGATCGGAGAGTAATGGTCACGGGGCACCGGAAGCATCCCTCCGTTTTTTTCCCTTATTCCGATAGCATCGGTAATATTGATAAAGCCCGCATCGATCTCTCCCGAGACGAGGTAGGCCGAAACCTGCGGTACGGTCGAGAGGGTGATGAGCTTTTGTTCTGTCTTTTTGGATAATCCGGATTTTTTCAGATACTCCGCAGCCGCATGTCCATAGATGGCTTTTTCAGGATCGGGTATGCCGAGGCGCCGGACCTCTTTTTTTCGTATATCTTCCAGCCGTTTCAGTTCAAGCCCTTTCCGCCAGGCAAGCACAAGCGTCCCTTTTCCGACGGGGTGAAAGCTGCTGAAACTGAGCGTCGAGCGGTTCAGAAAACTTTTTTCGCCGAAAACAACCGAGACCTTTCCGCTGGTTTCGGTCTGGGAGAAGATCTGCTGCATGTTGCCGAATACGGCATCGATATGATGGCCGGTTTTTTTTTCGTAAAGGGCGGCGATTTCCATAAGCGGGCGTTTGTAGCCTGCGCCTGCAGCGACAGTAAGGGTTTCTGCCTGCAGCAGGCCCGGTATCGCCGCAAGAAGGAACAGGAGAAAGATGATCGTTTTTTTCTGGTTCATCGGAGTAATGAAAAGGTTCGTTGAAAATATTCCCGGCGATCGGCAAAACGCCGGGAATGGTGTAACGGAGAAAGAACAGGCAGTGCAGAATCGTTGTCAGTAGTGCAGCGCTACGGTTGCCATTACGGTAAACGGAGCGCCCGGCAGGTACGATGTTTTCAGGGTTTTGTAATCGGATGTACTGATCATGCTCACATAGTGCTCGTCGAAGATGTTCAAAAGCGACAGCGAGCAGTCAACCTGTTTGAAGCCCGGCATGGCCCTGCTCCAGGTGAGGTCGAGATCGAAGAGCGTGGTGCCGTCGATTTTCTCTTTGTGCAGCACATCGCCGTAGCGGGTGGACGAGTAGCGCATGACCGGAGAAATGGTGAAGTCGCCGATTTTCCAGCTTGCCATTGCCTTTGCAAGGAATTCAGGAGCATCGGGCACCTGCGCTCCCTTGACATCGATGAGGCTTCCTCCTTCCGAGTAGATGTCCTGGGTGAACGAGAACCGGTTCCAGGAGAACGATCCGTAGCATTTGAGGCCTTCGAGCGGCTTGTACTCGGCTTCGAGCTCGATGCCGAAGCCTTCGGCATCGGCATTGTTTATAGGGTAACAGGCGTCGATATCGGCATCGTAGAGTACCGCCTGCTTGTTTTCATGTCGGGAATAGTAAACGGTCGGTTCGATGCTCCAGTTGTTTCCGGTGAAGCGCATGCCGATTTCCATATTTTTCGAGATCTCCATCCGGCGCTTGTCCCAGAGATCCTGGAAGGTTACGCCTTTGTCATGAAACTGCCTGCGCTGCGAGATATAATAGGGGTAGATATCGACGTGCGTGACGTAGTTCTCTCCGTAGGACGCATGTATCGACGCGTTGTCGCCGAGGAAGCGCGTCAGGGTCAGGTTGGGAAAAAGCCTGTTGAACGATTTGGTGTCGAGTGCGCTGGCCTCGGCATCGATCGCAGGATCGAGGGCAAGGGCGCCGTCGTAACTGACATCCCCTATACCGGCGGTCATGTAGGTGATAATGGATGGCAGGGTGTAGCTGACATATTTCAGCCCGGCTTCGAGCTGGTAGTCGCCGGCGTGCCATACTGCATCGATGAACGGCGTCTGCAGTTCGTGGCTTGAGCTGTTCGAGAGAATGCTCCATCCGGCGAATTTCAGGTCGCCGGATGCGGTTACCGTGTAGTTTTTCCACGAGGTCGGGGGACCGGGCCTTTTCTGGGTATGATAGATGTACCCAAGGTCGAGATCGACGTCGCCGACTCTGGTTTTGTATTCCCCGAGAACTCCTTTGAGGTCGTGGTCAATGTCCCATCTGCGTATTCTTTGGCCATTGGGGGTGCTGATGGTCTCCAGGTAGTAGCCTTTGTCGCTCCAGTAGTAGGGTTTGACGTTGATTTTCGAGCGTTCGCCGGTTTTTATTTCGAGATTGGCCATAAACATCCAGTCTTCGAACTCGTTGCGGTTCCATCCGTAGTAGTCGTAACTGCCGGGTTCGGTTCCGTAATCGGTTTCGTACGCATGGTCGAGGTCGCCGATCTCGGTATAGGTGAAGGGTTTGTAGGTATGGATGTCGCCTTTGCTCCAGGTCAGGAAGGTTTCGAGTTTTACGTTGTCGCTGAATTCGCTGGTGATGCCGGCCATCAGGTTTTTCCGTTCGGAATTGCCTTCTCCCTTCCATTTGTCCGCGGAACTCTCCGAAAAGGAGAGAAACCCTTTTGTGCTTCCTGCAAGCGTTCCGGTGTCTGCGCGCAGGTAGGTGCGGCTGAAGTCGTTGCTTCCGATACTTTGTTTGAGCCGCACTCCGAACCGGTCTTCGGGCCGGCGGATTTTCATATCGATTTTGCCGCCGACATCGGCAAGGCCCAGCCCTGCATATGCCGGCATGACGCCGGTGTAGATGTCGATGTCGCTTATGTTTTCGAGGTCGTAGATCGTCGCTCCGCCTCCGGGTCTTCCCGTGACCGGAAGGCTTTCAACGTTGGCTGTGGTAGCCGGGACGCCTCCAGCCGTGGCTTCGACGCCTCTGAATCGAAAGGATTCATGGTAGTTGACGATATCGGCAAGTCCGTATGGATCGACGCTCTGCTGGCTGAGGGAGGGCATGAGGTTGATCGCCTTGTAAACAGACATCTGCGACGGGTTCAGTACTTGTGATTCCTTTCCGGTAACCCGTTGCAGGATGTCGCCTTTTTTCCCCGATACGGTTATCTCTTCCGTGGTATAGTTTTTCCATGCGGTATCAGGTATTTTTTCTTCCGCATTTGCCGTTCCGGCTGCGAGCAGCACGAGCAGTGTCGTCAGTCTGACGGCTTTTTTGCATCTCTTTTCCATAAGCGAGTGTTATGTATGTTTATATATAACGATGGCCGTTGTAATACCTGTTTTTCTGTCTCTCGGGCAGATCAGCCTGAACGAATATATTCGTTGTGTAATAAAAGGTATAACGGTAAATAAAAAAAACGGAACGCTTTCTCCTCGAAGGATAGAGCGTTCCGGCAAACATGCCGATCAGTTGATCAGGTACTCATCACAGGCTTCGCCCTCTTCAAGAGCGTCGAGAATTTCATCGATTTTGTCTTCACTGTCGATTTCGCCATACCAGAAGTTTTCCGGATAGACCACTACGACGGGTCCTTTTTCGCAGAGGTTCAGGCATGCGGTTGCCGAAACAGCAACGTCGGACATGCCGCGGTCGGAGAGTTCGCTTTCGAGATAGGGAATGAGCCCGAGCGACTCTTTTTTGTGGCAGATTCCCTGAGGTGCGCCTTGTGCACGAAAGCTCGCGCAGACGAAGATGTGATGCTTTGGTTTGTCCATTATGGTTGTCTTGGTTGTTGATTGTTTTTCCTGTTTCAGATCAGTCGGATCGGCCGGATCTGACTGACCCGACCGATCGTTTCTTATTATTACCCGCAGCCTCCTCCCGTTCCGGTGCAACTGGTCTTGCATGCATGGATCTGGCTCCCTCTCATCAGGTGTTTCACATCCTGCCCGGTGAAAACGCAGTGAACGGCATCTTCGATCATGCCCTCCATGACCAGTACCTCGATTCCCTGTTTGTTCAGCACTTTCGTTGGGGAGTCCCCGGCGCCGTTGACCAGCAGAGCCCTGCAGTCGGCAAGGATGCGTGCAAGCGCTTCCCATCGCTGTTCTCCTCCTCCGGGCAGGGGTGCGGGACGGGAGTCGACAAGCGAGCAGATGCCGCTGTTGCCGTCCATGCCGTAGATCAGAAAACGATCGGCTTCACCAAGATGCTGATTGATCAACGCTCCTTCGATGCTGCTGACCGCAATGTAAGGGCGGTGTTCCGAAGGGTTTTTTGGCAGGCTTGCCGCTTCGGCAAGCTTCAGCATCATCTCTTCACTGTTGATTTCTCCGATAATCCCTGCGGCATCGGCGCGACAGCGTGCGCAGTGCTTCATCTGTGGAAGGAATTCCGATGTGGCTTTCTGGATTTCCGCCACAACGACCGGTGAGGGTTCTTCGATATTTTCGAACAGGGTTTCCGTGGTCTGATAATAGGGCAGACAGTTCAGGATGTCCGCACCGAGTTCCGAAACCTTACGGGCGACTTCGATGACATGTCCATCATTGATGCCGGGAATGATGATGGAGTTCACTTTTGCCGTCACGCCGACCTCCTTGAGGCGCTTCAGAGCTTCAAGCTGATTGCCGATAAGAAGTTTTGCCGCTTCGATATCGCGGTACATTTTTTTCTTATGACGCACCCACGCATAGATTTCCGAGCCGACCTCGGGATCGATGGCATTGATGGTGATGGTGACATGACTGACCTGCAATTCGGCAAGTTCGTCGATCCAGGGCATCAGGTCGAGACCGTTGGTCGCAACGCAGAGCAGCATTTCCGGGTAGTGCTCCCTTACCAGGCGCAGCGTCTCCATGGTTTCGTCAGGGTTTGCGAACGGATCGCCCGGTCCGGCAATACCGACCACGGCAATGTTCGGAGAGATCTCCATGGCCTGCTGCAGGTAGTAAAGCGCCTGCCGGGGGGAGAGTACCTTGCTTGTGACTCCAGGACGGTTCTCGTTCATACAGTCGAACTTATGGCTGCAGTAGTTGCACTGTATATTGCATTTCGGCGCAACCGGGAGGTGAATCCGCCCGAACGTGTGACGGGACGAATCGTTGAAGCAGGGGTGATTTTTAATGTTCAGTGTCATGGATTCCTCCCTTTTACATGTACGTATAACCGATTGATGAAGCATTCTGCCGCTCTTCGATAACCATATTGACGATCCTGTCGAACAGCTCCTGGGTGCCCCGGTATCCGAGGTGGTGCAGCCGCTGTCCTCCGAAACGGTCGTGAATGGGAAAACCGATTCTCAGAAGCGGAATGTTGTTTTTTCTCGACATGGTGTAGCCTTTGCTGTTGCCGATCAGAAAATCCGGTTTGAGCACCTTGGCCTCATCTTCGATATCGACGAAGTCCACGCCGTCGCGGATTTTGATCTCCCCTTCATCGAGGTCCGGTACAAGTTCCCGGATTTTTTTCTTCAGCAGGCCGCTTTTACCCCCGGATGCGCAAAGTACAGGGGTTATGCCGATCTCCAGCAGAAACGCGGTCATGGCAATGACCAGATCCTCTTCGCCGTACACGATCGCCCTTTTTTCGAAAATGTACTTGTGTCCATCGGCATAGGCGTCGATGAGACGCCGGCGTTCGTCTTCGTATTTTTCGGGTACCGGTTGTCCGCTCAGCTCTTCGACCAGCGCAAAAAACCGGTCGCTTGCCTTGACGCCGATCGGAAGTCCCATATGATGACGGGTGACTCCGAATGCCGATTCAAGATATCCCGCCGCGGATTTCGGGGCTTCAAGCGTTGCTCCGAATTCTATGCTTGCCGATGCGGAACCTGCTGAGGCTATGGTGCTTGCCGGTGTGCCTCCGGGCGGGATCCGGTGGTATTCGCCCCAGGGGCCGCCGTCAAGTGTTTTCGAATAGTCAGGCAGCAGCATATTGGGAAGCCGGAAGGCTTCGAGGATCTCCTTGATGTAACGGATATCAGCAGGAGAAATCATATTCGGAAATATGTTCACCGTATGCTGTCGTTCGGCGCCTTTAACCGCAAGAGTCGCAACGGTGGCACGCACGGCTGCGTGAAACCCGTCGATGTGACTGCCCTGATAACTTGGCGTCGAGGCATGTATCATGACCGGCATGGGGGAGCCGTTCCTGAATGCCTTTTTATATTCGCGCAGAATCATGGGCACGTCATCACCGATGGTTTCACTCAGACAGGTGGTTGCCAGACCGATAACTTCCGGTTTGTACTGCTGGGTTACGTTTTTCAGCCCGAGCTGCAGATTATGACTGCCACCGAACACGGCGGTTTCTTCGTTGAAGTTCGAAGAGGCAATGTCGATCGGTTCCTTGTAGTGGCTGATCAGGTATCTTCTGATATAGGTTGCGCATCCCTGTGACCCGTGCAGGAACGGTACGCATTTTTCTATGCCCCTGAATGCCAGGCATGCACCCAAAGGGTTGCAAAGCTTGCAGGCGTTCTGGGTTGCGGTTTTCGCATGTTTCATATTTTGCCTCCTTTTCTCGGAGCGAACTGCCATACCGGACTCATGACCGACTGATAGACCTCCTTTGCGAAGTTGTACATGCCGATAAATCCTGCCAGAGGAATTTTTCTCTCGTGGTTGTGGTCGCAGAAGCCGATACCGAGTTTGTAGGCGATCGGCCGCTCCTTCACCCCTCCGATAAGCAGGTCGGCCTCTTTTTCAAGCACGAATTTCGAGAGTTCGACGGGATTCGAGTCGTCAACGATGATGGTTCCTTCGTCGCACATCTCCCTGAGGCGTTCGTAATCATCCTTGTTGCCTGTCTGCGAACCGGCGAGGACAACCGACATGCCGATCGAACGCAGGGCCTTGATGAGCGAAAATGTTTTGAATGCCCCGCCGACATATATGGCCGCTTTTTTGCCGGCCAGGACTTTTTTGAATTTTTGCAGTTCGGGGTAGAGTTTCGCTACCTCTTTGCTGACAATCTCTTTTGCCGCATCCATGATGTCGGGCCGGTCGCTGAAGTGTTTGGCGACATCGTAGAGCGATTTGGACATGTCCTCGATACCGAAGTAGGAGACGCGCATATAGGGAATGCCGTATTTTTCTTCCATATCTTTGGCCAATGTGGTCATGGATCCGGAACACTGAACGACGTTGAGCGTAGCGCCGTGAGCACGGCGTACGGCGTCCACACGCCCGTCACCGGTCATGGTGGAAACCACCTCGATGCCCATTTTTTCATAGTATTCCCTGATGATCCAGGCTTCGCCGGCAAGGTTGAACTCGCCGAGAATATTGATGCTGTAAGGGCTGATCCCTTCGATAGAGCCGGTGCCTACCAGCTTCATGAGAGAGGTGCAGGCGGCTTTGTACCCGTCTTTCTTGGTTCCCTTGAACCCTTCGGAATGTACCGGCAGAACTGGAATGCCGGTCTCTTTCGACACCTTTTTGCACACGGCGTCGATATCGTCACCGATAAGGCCGATAATGCAGGTCGAGTAGATAAATGCAGCTTTAGGCTTATATTTGTCGATCAGTTCGATAAGCGAAAGATAGAGTTTCTTTTCACCGCCGTAGATCACATCCATCTCTCCGAGGTCGGTAGAGAAACTCAACCGGTGCAGTTCCGGGCCTGAAGAGACCGCTCCGCGTATATCCCAGGTATAGGCAGCGCATCCTATAGGGCCGTGAACGAGATGAAGGGCATCGGCTACAGGGTAGAGCACCACACGGGAACCGCAGAACACGCAGGCTCGCTGACTGACCGATCCGGACAGGCTTGTTTTTTCACATGAGATATCGAGCTGTTCCGCCTTGCCGCTTTTTTTTTCGAAGACCTGGCCCTGTCTTCCTTCAAGTATCCCGATTTCTTCCTTCATGATACCAACCCCTTTTTCAATAAGTAATTCCAATTCCGGGGACCCCTCCCGGCAAAGCCGGGAGTTTTGCATTGGTCCTTTATGTCCTTTCAGTTCCTTTCTTACATGACAAGCTCGAACTTTTCCTCCAGAGCTTCACGATCCTGGCGGTCCATGAAGGCGTTGAGAATTTTTTCGAGCAGTCTCAGCGAGCCGCTGTAGCCGATGTTCGGGAAGTAACTGTGCCCGATGCGGTCGAGAATCGGGAATCCGAACCGTAAAAACGGAACGTTTTCGTCGCGGGCAATGTATTTGCCGTAGGTGTTGCCGATAAGCAGATCAACCGGCTCATTTTTCATCCACTGATGAAGCAGGAACATATCCGCGTTCAGGCCGTTTTTGAAGTTCGCTTCAGGAATTCTCCGGAGAATCTCTTTCATGCGTTTTTCAAAGCGCTGACCGGGAGTACCGCTGACGATGTGAATCGGCTTCATGTTCAGATCGAGCAGGAACTCCGTAAGCGGTATGATCTGATCGGGATCGCCGAACAGCGCGACTTTCTTGCCATAGAAGTACTGCTCCATGTCTGTCATTACGTCAATAAGGCGTCCTCTTTCAGCAGTGATCTCATCGGGAACTTCAACGCCTGCAGCTTTGCTGAGCGACATGATGAAGCGGTCGGTTGCAGAGAGGCCGATCGGCATATCCACGGTTTCAAACGGCACCTTGCATTTCTTGTCGAGTGCGATAGCCGCCGGTTCGGCGCTGATGCAGCCGAGAGCCAGAGAGCTGGAGCTGTCGCCGATGCTTTTCAGTTCCTCGACCGTCGTGCCACCTTTAGGATAAAACACGTGTTTACCGGTCTGCGGAGCGTCGAGCACATCCGACGTGTCAGGGAAGAGCACGATCTTCACTCCGAGCTCTTTGGAGAGCTTCTTGATTTCGCGCATGTCGGAGGGTTCCATCCATCCGGCGATAATGTTGATCTGCTCTTTCTTTTCTCCGGTTGACTGGGCGAACTGCTCGGCAATGCCTGTTACCATGTTGGCATAGCCGGTTACGTGCGAGCCGACGAAGCTCGGCGTGCTTGCGTAGATCACATATTTGCCTTCCGGAATTTTTCCGTCATCTTTGGCTTTTTTCGTTATCTGCTGCAAGTCGTCTCCGATGGTTTCCGACAGGCAGGTCGAGTGCACGGCAATGATATCGGGTTCGTAAACCGAAAATATCGTTTCGATTGCCGCGAGCAGGTTGGCCTGGCCGCCGAACACGGAGGCTCCTTCGGTGAAAGAACTGGTTGCCGCCATAACGGGCTCCTTATAGTGGCGGGTCAGGGTGCTGCGGTGATACGAGCAGCATCCCTGTGAGCCATGGCTGTGAGGCAGACAGCCGTGAATGCCGAGCGCCGCATACATGGCTCCTATCGGCTGGCAGGTTTTAGCCGGATTGATCGTCAGCCCTTCACGCGCTATAACCTCTTTTGGTGTATGTCTTAATAGCATAATTCAATAGTCTCCTTTTTCCTGATTACTGTGTGACGTAGCTGGCTTCGAGTTCCGCGCCTTTTCCGTTTCCTGCTGTTTCCCAGGGGGCCTTGATCAGCTTCCAGACCGGATTGTTGACCATACGGTCGATATCCCTGTAGAAGTTTGTCGCGCCGACGAAGCCGGTATAAGGTCCGCCGTAATCATAGCTATGCAGCTGCTTGAGAGGCACACCCATTTTCTGTACCACATATTTCTCCTTGATGCCGGCGCAGAAGATATCGGGCTTGTAGATTTCGATCAGCTTTTCCGATTCGTAATGGCTGACGTCATCGACGACGAGCGATTTTTTCATCATCTGCTTCATCATGCCCTCATAGCCGTTGATTTCCAGCCCCTTTTCCTTGAGCGCTTCAAGCTCGGCTTCGGTTTTTCTCGGCTGGTAGAGTTCCGGATCGGCTACGATTTTCAGCTCTTCGATGTTCTTGCTGTCGGCATCGACCTTGATGCTCGGCAGCACATGGCGGCCTTCATAGTCGTCGCGGTGAGCGAATTCATAACCGGCGGCAACCGTTGTCATGCCAAGCTCGGTAAAGAGATCCTGGTAGTGATGGGCTCGCGATCCGCCGACAAAGAGCATGGCGGTCTTCCCTTCAGTTCTCGGACGTATATCGTCGATCACGGCTTTCACTTTCGGCATCTCTTCGGCAATTACCTCTTCGACTTTGGCTTTCAACTCTTCGTCTCCAAAATATTCCGCGATCTTGCGCAGCGATTTTGCGGTCGATTCAGCGCCGACGAAGTTCACCTTCATCCATGGGATGCCATATTTGGTCTCCATCATCTCGCCCATGTAGTTGATCGAACGGTGACACATGATCACGTTGAGATCGGCTGTATGGGCGTTTTCAAGCTGGCCGACGGTCGAGTTGCCGCTGAAGGAGGCAACCAGGGTTATTCCCGCTTTTTCGAAGATGCGCTCGATTTCAAATGCGTCGCCGCCGATGTTATACTCACCGAGCAGGTTCAGCTTGAACTTGCCTTCCTTGATGGTGTTGTTGCGTCCTACCATATGCTTGAATACGCCGTTGTTTGCGATATGGTGGCCTGCTGACTGACTGACGCCGCGGTAGCCTTCGCAGCTGAAGCCGAACACGTTGCAGTCGCCGAACTTCTCGCGCATCTCTTTTGATGCGGCATGCACATCATCGCCTATCAGACCTACCGGACAGGTTGAGAAGATCGCGATGGATTTCGGATGAAAAAGATCGTACGCCTCCTGAATTGCCTGTTTCAACTTCTTTTCGCCGCCGAACACCACATTCTCTTCCTGCATATCGGTCGAGAAACAGTAGGTGATATAGTTTTCGTGTTCCGGAGTTTCCGGTCTTGTCTGGTTACGGCGGGTCAGCCACGCATAGAAACTGCAGCCGATCGGTCCGTGAACGATGTTGACGATGTCGCGTGTCGGGCCGAGCACAACACCTTTACAGCCTGCATAGGAGCAGCCGCGCTGCGTAATGATACCGGGGACGGTACGGACGTTTGCCTGTACTTCCGGTATGGTTTCCGGGTCGTTGATGATAATCGACTTCGTGCGTTTCTTGGCAACCTTCGCCGGATATCTTTGTGTCAGCTCCTCCCTGACTTTGGAAGGATCTGGGAAATGTATGTTCGCCTCCATGTAACTGTCTCCGTTTACACCTTTAAAATATTCTGTGTTAGTTCAGCGCTTCATTGCCTTCTTCACCTGTTCTCACCCTGATGGTTTCAACAATCGGCGTGACAAAAATCTTGCCGTCTCCGGGATTTCCGGTCTGGTTCGTTTTGATGATGGTATCGATTGCCGTTTTGCATAATTCTTCAGGGACGACAACGGTAAGAATTCTTTTGGCAACCAGTCGGGGTGCATTGCCGAGCTGGGCGATAGCTTCGGGATGGCCTGTTTCGGCTCCCTTGAGAATGTCAAAGTGAACCTGGCCTTTGCCGCGACCCATAACCCTTCCGGTAGCCGTGAATGCCGGGATGCCTGCATCGACGAGCGCCTTCTTGGTTTCGTTCACCTTGTTGATCCGGATAACTGCTATTATTTCTCTCATCAGGCCTCCTTCTCTGCAAGCATTACTTCGGTTTCCTGTTCACCCGAGCTTATGGTATAGACTTCCTCGACAGCCGAAATGAAAATCTTGCCGTCGCCGAATTTGCCTTCAGTTCCGGATTTTGCGTGATCCATGATGGCTCTTACCACGAAATCCTTGTCGGCATCCGGAACCACGACGAAGAGCATCTCTTTGGGGAGTTCATCGTACACGACATCGCCGACGCGAAGGCCGCGCTGTTTTCCCCGTCCTACAACCGATATTTTTGTAACGGCCGGGTAGCCTGCGTCGAGCAGCCCCTGCATGACTTCATGGACTTTTTCCGGCCTGACGATTGTTCTGATCATTAACATGTGCGAGTTCTCCGTTTATTAGTTAGCGATACCAAATTCAATGAGAAGCGATTCAAGCTCTTCGATTTCCAGCGGCTTGGGAATGACGAACATTTCGTTTTCGTCGATCTTTCTGGCAAGTGCGCGGTACTCGTCGGCCTGACCGTGTGTCGGATCGTAGTCGATGACGGTTTTGCGGTTGATCTCTGCACGCTGCACAAAGTTGTCGCGGGGCACGAAGTGAATCATCTGGGTGCCGATTTTCTTTGCGAGCTCTTCGATCATTTCGCGCTCGTTGTCGACCTTGCGGCTGTTGCAGATAAGGCCGCCGAGTCGGACGCCGCCGGCATCTGCATATTTCAGAATGCCTTTGCAGATGTTGTTCGCCGCGTACATGGCCATCATTTCACCGGAGCAGACGATATAGATCTCTTCTGCCTTGCCGTCGCGGATAGGCATGGCGAATCCGCCGCATACGACGTCGCCGAGCACATCGTAGAACACATAATCGAGATCCCATTCCTCATCGTAGGCTCCAAGCTGTTCGAGCAGGTTGACCGAGGTTATGATGCCGCGTCCTGCACAGCCCACGCCTGGTTCCGGTCCGCCGGACTCGGTGCAGCGGGTGTTTCTGTATCCCTCTTTGATGATATCTTCAAGTTCGACTTCTTCTCCCTCCTCTCGCAGGGTGTCGAGAACGGTTTTCTGCTGCAGACCGCCGAGCAGGAGACGGGTAGAGTCAGCTTTAGGGTCACAACCGACGACCATGACTTTTTTGCCCATTTCCGCAAGACCGGCAACCGTGTTCTGTGTCGTGGTTGACTTGCCGATGCCACCTTTTCCATAAATCGCGACTTTTCTCATGTTCGTTCTTATTTAGGTTATCATTGTCTTTTCTATAAATAATTCAGGATATTTTTTCTCGAAGCCTGATTATTTATGATAGTTATATGCAAAAGACATGCCAGAGGGCACTTTTCAGGCGAGTTTGTTTTTTCTTTTATGGCAGGAATGGGTTAAATTATTTTTATATATATTTTTACCTGTCTTGACCGCTCTTCTTTTTTTCTGCAGTTCAGCATAATTTTTTAGTCTGGAAGGATTTTTACAGCAAAAAATATCTACAGTTTTGTGGAATAATTCAGGAAGCTACATTTCGGTATAATTTTCGTCTGTCTGCACGGGCACTGCTCCTTACAGGGGTTTTCTCCGCTGACGCGAGCATGCGACGGGGGGCAGAAACCGCTTGCAGGGAGGTCGCAGGGGAGCGTTTTTTCGGTGCTGATCTTTTGATGGCGAGGGATGAAAGCTATTTGCACCAATGGCAGGAGCGGATGTGGAGGATTCGCCGGCCGGGAAGAAGGGACATTGTCGTCCTGAGCGTTCGGGAGTGCCTGAAAAAAATACTTTTATGTAGTTTTTATGCATCAGAAAAACGCCCCGTCCAGTTCAGGGCTTTATTTCTGTTTTTGTAATGGGCAATGCCGGATGGCGGAATGTTTTTATCCGGATGGTTCGACGCGCAGAAGGCGACCGTTGTCACTATCCGTCAGCTCCCTCCCGGACATCACGGATTCGTTCCTTTATAGCCCGTAAAAGCTTCTGCTGCCGGTTATTTTTCTGCCGTCAAGCACCATGCGCCGGAAGCGAAGCTGAACAGGGGAGCCTGCAAACAGATTACCTTTCCATTCGGGAAAACGGTTTCCGGTATAAACCTGAAGAGTTCCGTTTATGCTTCGGAGTCGAGCCGTTATCGGATGTCAGGAGAAATCGGGCATGTTTGTCTTGTCTTTCTTATTATATATAAGGAAAGGAAGGAGTGGATTTTTTCGGATAACAGATGCAACACAGGCAAATCATAACATCATGCAGACACGGCAACTCGGCAATACGGACATGCATCTGACGCCTCTGGGTTTCGGAAGCTGGGCAATCGGGGGTGGCGGCTGGGCTTACGGTTGGGGGTTCCAGGATGACGCCGATGCCATAAACGCAATTCAGCGAGCCGTCGAACTCGGCATCAACTGGATCGATACCGCGGCGGTATACGGGCTTGGTCATTCGGAAGAACTGGTCGCCAGGGCTCTCGAGGGGATGGGGAACAAACCTTACGTGTTCACCAAATGCTCGCTGGTGTGGGATGAACACCGCCGGATGAGCAGCAGTCTCAAGGCTGATTCTATCCGGCGCGAATGCGAGCAGAGCCTGAAGCGTTTAAAGGTTGACGCGATCGATCTTTACCAGATACACTGGCCAAATCCGGAGCCCGATCTTGAGGAGGGGTGGCAGACGATGGCCGCTCTCAGGGAAGAAGGGCTTGTCCGGCATATAGGTGTCTCGAATTTCAATGTCGAACAGATGCTCCGTGTCATGCAGATCGCGCCTGTCGCATCGCTCCAGCCGCCCTATTCTATGCTTCGCCCCGCAGTGGAAACCGAAATTCTTCCTTTCTGCATGGAACGGGAAATCGGTGTGATTGTCTACTCTCCCATGCTTTCCGGCATGCTGACCGGGGCCATGACGCGTGAACGGGTTAAAAATTTTTCGCAGGATGACTGGCGACGTGAAAACAAGGAGTTTCAGGAGCCCCGGCTGTCAGCAAATCTCGAACTGGTCGAACTGCTTCGCCGTATCGGTTCTCCTTACGGACGTTCGCCCGGCGAGGTTGCCATTGCATGGACCCTTCGCCATTTGGCCGTTACCGGGGCTATTGTCGGAGGACGCAGCGCCGCTCAGGTTGAGGGTATTATCGGGGCAGGGGAGTTAAGACTCGGCGCAGAGGAGGCTGATCTTATCAAACGCCATATCGCCGGTATGGTGCAGTAAACCCGGAAGGCCGTGGCTCCGAAAAAGGATGAATCGTTTCAGCGGCGATACCGGGGAATCCACTTTTCAAGCACAGTCTGGAGCTCCCGTATCATTACTGGTTTTACGATGAAGTCATTCATTCCGGCCTGAAGACACTCATCCTTGTCTTTTTTTATCGCATTGGCGGTCATGGCAATGACAGGAATATCGGGATCTGCAATTCCTGTTTCCTTGTTTCGTATCGCTTTAACCGCTTCGAGCCCGCCCATAACCGGCATCTGGAGATCCATGAATACCAGGGTATAGCTGTTTTTTTTCAGAGCATCGATCGCCTCCAGTCCGTTCGTTACGGTGTCGGTCGATACATTCAGTTTTGAGAGCATGGCTATCGCCACCTGCTGATTGATGATGTTATCCTCAACCAACAGTATTTTTATTCCGGAATTCCGGTCGTTTCTTTCTGTTGGCAGAGGTTTTTCCTCGTTCGTTTCAGGTCGTTTGGTTATATCCGCCGGGCGATTCTCTGCAATGGCCGACGTTTTTGCCTTTTCATCAAACTTGTCGAACTGAAGTGTGAACCAGAACTCGGAACCTTTGTTTTCCGTACTGTCGAGATTGAGCGTACCTCCCATGTACTCCACAAGTTTCGCGGTAATTGCCAGGCCGAGACCCGCTCCGCCTTCCTTGCGGGTAGCGGAGGAATCGATTTGGGTGAACCGTTGAAAAACCAGCTCTTTTTGTGCTTCCGGAATACCTATGCCGGTATCCCGGACTGATATACGGAGGACGAGCTTCCCGGGAGTATCGGATATTGGTTCGATATTGAGGGCAACCTTGCCGTTGTAGGTGAATTTTATGGCATTCTGAAGCAGATTGATCAGCACCTGCCGGAGATAAGCAGGATAACCCAGCATTGCTTCGGGGATCTCATTCGAAATGTTGATGGTTAGTTGCAGCCCTTTTTTTATGGCGTTTTCGTTCAGGAGGGAAAAAACATCGTGACAGATCGTTCCGATGTCAAGAACCGACATTTCCTTGTCGAGCTGTCCCGATTCGATTTTGCTGAAATCGAGAATGTGGTTAATCAGTTGGTAAAGTTTTTTTGCGGATACAAATATCGTTTCGCAATAGTTCCGTTGCTGAGGCGTGTCAAGCGACGCGTCAAGCAGCAATTCGCTCATGCCGATGATGCCGTTCAACGGCGTTCTTATTTCATGGGAGATGTTTGCCAGAAACTCGCTTTTTGCCTGGCTTGCCATTTCCGCTTCTATTTTCGCTTTTTTGAGGTTTTCTATAAGAATCTGCTGAATCTGTTCTTTTTTCTCGACGTTCTTTTTCTCTTCGGACAGCTTGATGTTCAGGGTGCGTGCATGTTCCAGCGCCTCCTCGATTTTCTGTTTTTGCTCTTTCTCGGTTTTCTGAAGTTCCTTGAGATCATTGTTCAGCATGGATATTATGATGTAGAGATCGTGCAGCGGATTCCCCGGCGCAATGATGTTTTCTTTTTCGTTGATGATATAGTGTTCGTCGAACAGAATTTGTCCGCATAGGGCGGCAAAACGATCGACTTCACTCTGCGTTATGGTGATCTCCCGATCCATTTTGGCGGCGAAGGGGCTCTTCGCGGCATTTATCAGGTTGAATGCGTCCTGAAGGGTCGGAACGAATATGAACTGCTGCTGTACATAAGACGCAAACAGGCGAAGCATGGTTTTCAGCAGAAGTGAAGCGCCGCAGATATAGGTGATCAGGGGACGGCAGTTATATGCAGAGTTCAGACGGTTCAGTTCCTTCGCATAGAGAAGTCTGGTACTGATCGGCGCTTTAATCCGAAGTTCCCCATAATAAAAAACAGTAACTCATTACAGTACAATCAAAA
>DYNE01000111.1 GCA_020721225.1 Pelodictyon luteolum
ATGTATTCTCCTTCGCGTTTTGTCGAGGCTATCGAACGGTAGAGGTCATTGATGCTCGATTCCTTGAGCCGATTGTTCTCGCCCGGAAATAAAATGAGATGGCAGTGGTGCATGAGCCGTCCCACCAGGGCGGCGGTCATCTGCTCATCGTAAAGCACATTAACCCATCGGGAGAACTCAAGATTTGTGTTTAGGATAACGGATTTGCTCTCATGTATTTCGGAGAGATAGTCAAACAGCAACTGCGCGCCGGTGCGGTCGTAGGGCACATACCCCCATTCGTCAAGGATAATCAGGGATGCCTGATTGAGTTTTTTCAGCAGCACTCCCAGGGCGGCGGCCTTTTTGGCTTCCGAAAGCTGGTTGATCAGCGCCGCCGTACGGTAGAATTTAACAGGAATGCCTTTCTGACAGGCGCTTACCCCAAGAGCAATGGAGAGCATGGTCTTGCCTGTTCCTGTTCGGCCGTACATGATGATGTTTTTCTTTTCCCGAATAAAATCGAGTGATTTCAAGCCGTCTTGCGTCAAGCCGGAGGGAAGTGAAACCTCATCAAAGCGGAATCCGTCAAATGTCCTGGTGCTGTAAAAACCGGCGCTGTTTATCATTGTCGCGGCCCGTCCCAGTTCACGATTTTTTATTTCTGCGGATAATATTTTATACAGGTAATCCTGGTGTGATTCACCCGTTGTCGTCTGCGCCATATCAGCGATATTACGGTTCAACCTCAGCTTCTTGCAGCAGTCTGCAATTTCTTCATCAAGCATTTGCGGCGCCTCCCTTCATCAGAAGGGTATCGTAATCACTCAGAGAACTTTTCATCTGACCGATATCCGGCATTTTCGCACCAAGAGGCATTGGCGGGAGTTCCGGTATCTCGCCGTAAAGACGACGGTGGAGGCTCTTGAGGCTTTCCGCGTCAGATGTCCCGTAAGACAGCGCATGCGTTACAGTGTTGAGCGCGCCGTCAAAACCCGTCTTTTCCGTCAGTTCCGCCAGAACCTTGAGAACCGTGCCTGTCTCAGTATTGGATAGTCCCCCGATGAACTGCTTCATATCAGACGGCATCAGATCATAAATGCCCGAATACTTTAACGCCCGCGGACGCACTGAAAGCTGCCTGAGATAGGGAAGCCAGTCCATACTCTGCTGCTTTGTGTCGCCGTAAAGGCGGCGGTGCCTCACAATTTCGCGATAGTTCTCATCCAGCACAATGAGGTGCAGTGAGGTTTTCTTCAGATTTACCGCTTTGTTTGCGTATTTGGGCGAAACAGAATACTCATGCATCCCTTTATGCAGATAAAACTTGCCCCAGCCGTTGGGCACGATGCTCCCACTGCCGCTCAGATCGAATTTGATCTCGGGAAGCTTATGAAAGTGCTGCTTATCTTCGGCAAACAGTGCCTCAATTGTCTCGTTGTGGCGGTAATGCTCTCTATCTGCATCCTTGTCGCACATCTCAAGAAGTTGCTGATTATAATCAGAAAGTGTAAGAAAGCGCGGTATGGGAACCAGGAGGTTGCGTCTATGGTAGCCAACCTTGTTTTCAACATTGCCCTTCTCGTGACCTTCGCCGGGATTCATAAATACCGCCTGGAAACGGTAATGTTCCCTGAAACGGTTAAAACGATCTGTGAGATCCCGCTGCCCTCCCCGGATAACTTTGGTAACGATGGTTTTGGTGTTGTCAAACCACAGTTCCTCGGGAACACCGCCGATATGCCTGAAGATTGCGTCCATTCCCTCCAACAGGCATTCCATGTTCTCTCCATAGAACAATTGCAGATACCCTTTGTTACTGTAAGGAAATGAAATCTCAAGGAACTTGCCTGTAACCCTTCGGCCGTTCTCATAAAAATCTGCCGTGCCGAAATCAACCTGTCCCTCTCCCGGACGATGTTCCAGTGGAAGGAATCCAACCTTGCACCCGCTGAAAACCTCCTTGTGCTTCACGGCATAGTAGGTTGCCACCGTTCGGTAAGAACAGCCAAAATCCGAAAACTCCTTCGTCAGCCGGTTAAATACCTTCCGGGCTGTATGCCTCTGCTTCCGGGGTGCGGCTCTGTCCTCCTCCAACCATTTGTCAATGGTTGACTTATGCGGTTCCAGACTCGGGCAAAGACGTATCTCCGTGCTCTGCTCCGGAACCGGTTTGTTGAAATCAACTCTGTCAATGTACTTCTGCACCGTCTTCCAGTCCTTCTTCAGCTCTCTTGAAATTTCTGAAACCTTCTGACCCATTACGTAATACCGAAATCTGACATCTGTTATCTCGTCCATTGTAAGCATCTTCCTTTCCTCCTCGAACCTGTTAATCAGTTTCAAGGAACTTTGGTAAGAGTTTTCTGCCTGAATGGAGCTTGCAACTTT
>DYNE01000028.1 GCA_020721225.1 Pelodictyon luteolum
CGAAGTTGAAACTATCGACTGGAGAGCCGTGTGCGGGAGAACCGCCTGCACGGTTCGGAGGGAGGGGAGGCGAGAGCCTTCCCTACCCCTATCCATTCGCGGAGCGAATGATACTCCCGGTCGTACCCGACCGATACTCCCGCGAAGCGATACTTGCATATTTGTATTGGAAATGGAATTACTTGTCTTTCCGAATCACCCCTTTGCGGATCAGAAGCTTCACCAGTTCGATGACAGGAACGATCGTGAGCGACGAAAGCAGCACGATAAGCCAGTCTTCGGCCGTAAGGCAGAAGGTGCTGAAAGGTATCCGCAGAAAAGGAACCGCGATGATGAGAACCAGCAGGATAAGCTCCCAGACGATGGCCAGATTCAGCCACCGGTTGGTGAACGGTCTGGAATAGAGCGGACGGCTTTCGGAACGGAAACTGTAGGCCTTGAAAAACTGGATCAGCACTAGGGAGACGAAAGTCATGGTCATCGCCTCGCGCACAGGACGTCCGGAGTGAAGGGCCCAGTTGAAAAGCGACATATTCACCACCGTGGACCAAATACCTCCGGCAAGCATGAGCGCAAGCACAGGTCGAGTGAAAATACCCTGACGGGGATCGTTAGGGCGGCGTTTCATGATATCCTTTTCGGGCGGATCGACGGCGAGCGCCAGGGCGGGAAGACCGTCGGTGGCGAGATTGACATAAAGGATCTGTACGGCGGTGAGCGGCAGCGGCATACCGAACAGCGAAGCGCCAGCCATAAGACCCAGTTCGCCGATGTTCGACGAGAGCAGGTAGGTCAGATATTTCCTGATGTTGTCGTAGATGCCCCTCCCCTCTTCAACCGCTGCAACTATCGAGGCGAAGTTATCGTCGGTCAGCATCATGGCCGAGGCCTCCTTGGAAACATCGGTGCCGGTAATACCCATGGAAATGCCGATATCGGCTTTTTTCAGCGCAGGGGCGTCGTTGACCCCGTCGCCGGTCATGGCTACGATCTCGCCATTTCGCTGCAGGGCCTCGACAATACGGAGCTTGTGTTCGGGAGCTACGCGGGCGAACACGCTGATGCCTCCTGCCGAACGGCGCAACTCCTCGTCGCTCATCTCCTGCAGCGCATTTCCTGCGACAACCCTGCCGTCCCGGAGAATGCCGAGTTCGCGTGCGATGGCTTCTGCCGTGACCGGATGGTCGCCTGTAATCATAACCGGGCGGATACCAGCCTCGATACAACGCTGCACGGCTTCTGCGGCTTCGGGCCGCGGGGGATCGATCATGCCGGCGAATCCAAGAAAGGTCATGCCCACGGAAGCAGTGTCGATCGAAACGCCTCGATTTTCGGCAATGGCGAGCACACGAAGTGCTTTTCGGCCCATGGCTTCGGCTTCGGCGTGCAGCCGTTCTTTCAAGGAGGAATCCAGAGGCTCGACTCCTTCTGGCGTCACCACCGTCGCACAGTCCTGAAGGATCACTTCCGGAGCGCCCTTGATGAAGGCATTCGAAACACCGCCATCGTCATGCAGGGTGATCATACGCTTCGTTTCGGAGGAGAAGGGCTGCTCGTCGAGGCGGGGAAAACGTGCCTGAAGCTCCGCGATGTCGAGCCCGGCCTTCACGGCCGCCACCAAAAGTGCGCCCTCTGTGGGGTCGCCCTTGATATCCCACTCGCACTCTTCGTTTTTCATAAGCCGGGCGTCACTGCAGAGCACGCCCGCCGTGAGAAAGCGGAACAGACTATCGGGAAGGGCCCCGGCGTCTGCCACAATAAAGGCTCCTTCGGGGATATAGCCCGATCCGCCGACTTCGACCAAAGTGCCGGAAGTATAAAGCGCCCGGACGGTCATTTCGTCGCGGGTCAGCGTGCCGGTTTTATCTGAACAGATCACCGTGGTGCTGCCAAGCGTTTCGACTACCGGCAGCCTCCGCATGAGCGCATTACGCTTTACCATCCGCTGCACGCCAAGCGCCAGCGATATGGTAACAACGGCTGGAAGCGCTTCGGGCACTACCGCCACGGCAAGCGCTATACCGAAAATGAGCATATCGATAAACGACTGACCACGGAAGAGGCCGAGTGAGACGATCACCAGCACAATCACCAGCGCTGCCCGGGCAAGCAACACGCCTACCTTGTCGAGATTTTTCTGCAACGGAGTTTTTTCCGTTTCGACCTGCTGGAGCAAAGCGGCTATCCTGCCGAACTCGGTCTGCATACCGGTAGCCACCACCACTGCCGATCCGCGACCATAGCTCACCGCAGTTCCGGCGAAAACCATATTCCTGCGATCCCCGGCTCCGGCATTTCCGGGAGAGAGCACACCGGCGTCCTTCTCGGAAGGCAGGGATTCGCCGGTCAGGGAGGCCTCCTCTACCTGCAGATTGACCGATACGACCAGCCGGGCATCGGCGGGTATTCGGTCGCCTGCGGCGAGCATCACCATATCTCCGGGCACGACCTCCGAGGCCGGAACGAGCTGTTCCCTGCCGTCGCGGATCACTCTGGCCTGCGGAGCCGCCATGCTCCGGAGCGCATCGATGGCTTTTTCCGCCCTGAACTCCTGAATGAAGCCGAGCAGCACGGCGAAAAGCACGATCACCGTAATCGCGACAGCTTCGAGGCCGTGACCAAGAAAAGCCGACAGCACGGTGGCCAGAAGCAGGGTAAGAATCAGAACGTTTTTGAACTGGTCGAGCAGAAGCCTCCATGGGCTGACGCCCTTTTTCGACTGCAGGATGTTCAGGCCATACTCCCGAATACGGCGATCCGCCTCTGCTGAATCGAGCCCGGACGGAGTAACGCCGAGGCTGCCGAGCACAGCTTCTGAAGTCAGGGTATGCCAGAGTTGATTCGTCATACGTCACTCCCGATGCAGGTTGCTCAAGGTAAATGGCCGGCCCTTTTGGAAAATCAGAAACTGACCGCCGTTGCCCGGATTGCCTGGACTCGCAGCTTTTCCTGCCACTTTTCGCCGGAATGCTTTTCGGCCAGCGCCACCACGAGATGTTTCGGCTCGATACCAAGATCGAGATTTCTGCCGAGTCCCTGGACACAGGAGGGACAGTTGGTAAGCATGACCGTTCTCTCCGATCCGTTCATAGCTTCACGAATAGCCTCACGCTTGCGATGCAGCATGGCATCGGTGATGTCCGGCCGCGAAAGCGCAAGCGTTCCGGCTTCTGAACAACAGTGCGGAACAGGATCGATGGTTTCGAATCCTCCCAGCTTCCGAAGCGTTTCGAGTGCTTTTCCGCTTAGCGAATCGTGACAGGGAGCGTGATAGAGATACCTTCCGTTGCCATCGAGCTTGAGTCCTTTTTCAAGAACATATGCCGATGCGTCCATGATCCGGCCTCCGAAAAGTCTTCCGGTCTCGATGGAATCGAGGCCTTCAAGACATGTGCCGCAGGTTACGACGCAGGCATCGAAATCGAGATAAGAGAACATTTCGCGAATCTGGCTGAACAGCACTGTATTTCGCAATACAATATTCGAATACTGATCGCTCTTCGCATTGACGTGAGCGGGAAAACCGCAGCAAAGAAATGGCGGAGGAAGAACCACGCGTGTACCGATATCGAGCAGCACATGCAGAGCCGCCATCGAAATGGTCGAGTTCAGGCGCTCCGAACCACAGCCCGGGAAATAAAAAACCGTAGAGTGAATCTCCCCCGAAGGTTCGAAAACCAGCACCTGGTCCTGACCGCATTCGGGCAGAACGTCGCGCAGCGTCTTTTCGGGAACCGGCGGTACCGAAGAGCGCAAGAGCCTTAGCGGATAGAATGCCGGGGGATCGTCCTCGTGCTGCAGCGGCGCCGTAATCCGGCACCCGGCCCGCTGGACCGCACCGCCGAAACGCAGAACGGAGTTGCGGAACACCTTGTTGAATACCGAAGAACGGCTGTCGAGATATTGCAGAGTCATCTCGGTTATGGGAGAGGAGTGCTTGAATCCCCTGCCGGCAAGCAGTTCGCGCTCAAGCACGGAAACCTCGCCGGTATCGATATCGACCGGACAGGGTTTGAGGCATTTATGACAGATCGTGCAGTGATCGGCAACTTCATCGAGCCACTGGAGCAGCTCAAAATCGGTGGATCGCTCGCGCTGGGCATCGAAAAGCAGGGCCTCGATAAGCGAACCGATAGCAAGATTCTTGTTTCGGGGATGGTAAAACATGCCTCGGGCCGGATAGTACACACAACAGTCGGTCTTGCATTTGCCGCATCGGATGCAGTAATCGACTTTTTTGGATAACTCCTCGATCTTGGCCCGTTTAAGAATATGCGCTTCGAGTTCAAGCAGATTGAACGACGGCGTGAAAATGTATCTGAGAGCATCAAAATCTTCAAGCTTTCCGGGATTCATGAGCCCTTGCGGATCGACTTTTTTCCGGTAACGGGCAAGTTCGTCAACGATGGCGGCATCCAGGTATTTCAGTTTGGTAACGCCGATACCGTGCTCTCCTGAAACCACGCCCCCAAGAGAAATAACCTTTCCCATCACCTGATCGACAACGTTATCGGCACGTTCGAGCATCACCCGGTCATTGGAGAGCACCGGAATGTTCACATGCACATTGCCGTCCCCTGCATGCATGTGAGTCGCAATCGCAATGCGGCTGTTACGAACGTACTGGTTCATCTGCTCGACGGCTCCCAGTATTTTCGGATACCCTTGCAACAGTTCGGCAAGTTCCCTGCCAAGCTCGTGCAGAATATCGAGAGAACGCACCAGATCATCCGGAGCGGCAAGCAGTTTCCGGCGGAACTCGCCGCATAGGCCAAGACCTGCAGGAACTTTTGAGGCGTACTGGCCGCCATCTTCATGTACCGTTGCGGTTTTAAGTATCTCTTCCGCCCGTTCGATAAACCGAAGTTGCGAATAGCGCTCCTCGCCGGTATTGAGGTGATCGATGAAACGTGCGAATTCAGCAAGCGCTTCGAGAGGAATAACGATATCCTCGTTAAGCTTGAATGCGTTGGTCCTTCGGGCAATAGCGCTGAGTTTCTTGCGATCGGCCCAGAATCGTACCGATTCGGCATTGTCGCGCGCCACGAACATGAGCGTATTCGGATATCGCTCAAGCAGCGCATCCACACGTTCGACACCGCGCTGCACCTCGGCAGGCGTCCGGGCGGCTATGTCGATAAGCAAAACCGCTTTGGGTGTCTGCGGACGCGGAGCCTTGACTTTATAGTCGATTGCCCTGACGTATTCGTCATCGAAATGTTCAAGAGCAAGCAACGCCTCTTCATCGTTCAGGGGGAGAGGAAATATTCTTGACAACTCGACAATAACCTTGCTTGCCTCGTCCATATCGTGACCGAAAAACTCCAGACAGAGCGTCTTCTTTTCAGGGTATTTCGGGTACAGGACAAAGAGCGCCGATGTTATAACGCCATCAGTTCCCTCTTTCTGCAGACCCGGAACACCACCGAGCGCCTTGTTGGTAATATCCTTCCAGAGACCTTTTTTACGTATATCGGTACCGGTAAGTTCGATCCGTTCAAGACGTTTTCCTGCTTCATCGAGCACCTCGAAAGAGACCGTGTCCTCATGCAGAATTTTCCGAAGCTGGTGATCGGTCCTTCTGACCGTCCACCGTTCGCCTGAAGGCATGGCCATGTTCCATTCAAGCAGATTATCGATGCAGGTGCCCCACCGTACAGCCATTTTGCCTCCGGCATTTTCCGCAATATTGCCGCCAACCGTGCACGACCATTCGCTTGTAGGATCGGTCGCGAAAACCAGCCCGTGTTCGTCGGCTTCATGCATGGCTTTCTCGGTTACCACTCCCGACTCAACGTCAATGACGGAAGCCTGCCTCACCGAGCCGTCGGCAAGCCTGAAATCACGTACGGATAAGCCCTTTATGCGATTGAGCTTCTCCATATTGATAATGACGCAACGGGAACGCAGCGGAACCGCTCCCCCGGTAAGTCCGGTTCCGGCACCCCTCGGAATGATCTTGAGCCCGAGATTGGCAATGGCCGTAACAAGAGGAGCTACCTGGTGCTCCTCTGCAGGTGTAACGACGGCAACGGGAAGATGCAGCCTCCAATCGGTAGCGTCGGTTGCATGCGCTGCCAGAGAGAAGGGATCGTAAAGTACATTTTTGACACCCACAACCGCCCCCAGTTCCCGCTTCAGCCGTCTGCGAAGCTCGGGAGTATTTTCAACGGCTGTCCTGAAACGGTCAAGCTGTTCGCGTACGGCGGCAACGACCGTTATGACTCTGGTTTCGCCGTTAGCGGTATTGGCAATAATATCGAGATCCTTTGCAGCCCTTTCGAACAGGCGCTGGCGGCGCTGGGACGAGTCGACAAGCTCCTGAAAAAGATAGGGATTACGGCGATGGATAAGAATTTCACCGATAATCCCCATGAGAAGGCGAGCAGAACGTCCGGTAACCCGGTGCTCTCGAAGCTCGTCGAGCGTTCTTACAATATCGAGGCCAAGCAGCGAGGCAATCGCCTGCCGATCGTCAGCCGAAGTATAGTTGAATGGTATTTCCCTTGGGACAGCATGCGAAACCTTCGCTGTTTCGGGGCCGGTAGTTAACATCATAGCTATTAAAACCTTTTCAAATCCTTGAACAGAGCGCAAAAAACGCTTTCCGGTATCAATGACTGGAAAGTACGAATATTTTGAATTCCAACTCCAAAAAGGAGCCGGAAAGAAAATACCGGACTGCACCGCAGCCCGGTATCGTAACAAACCATTTTAACTTGCTGAGAATTCCGAAGAGATGAACTGCACGCCACATAAAGAAAGGGAGGGCCGAGATCGATCAGTCAGGGGCGGGCATAATCGACATACTCTCCATCGGCAAACGGAACCAGACTGACACGTCCGTCAGGAGTCGGTTTGTTCAGCCACTGCATGAATTCACTACCCTTCCAGTCATTGAAATCGCCCTGAAACCCCTTCTCGTCTGGATAAAGCCTGATAAAGCGCTTGAACAGTTCAGCCGTAAAGGCCGTTTCAGCTCCCTTTGACGCATAGCTCTCGCCTTCGGGACAGAGAGTACATTCAGAGGGTTTATCGGCCTGATCGCAAAAAAAGCTCTCTTCGGTCAAATAACCGCAATGGCTTCCCTTTTCTACGCATGCGATGGCTGACCAGCTCTTTGCGGATGCAAGCTGAGCGAACTGGGTTTCTGTATCGGAATCTGAAGACCATGCCGGTGGATTTGAGCTTTTCAGCGTTGCGCAGTCGCACTGCCCGATCACCATCAAAAGCGGCATCTCTCTTTCTGCAAGAATTTCCCGGTATGGCTGCATTCCCGGAGCAAGAACAGGCAACTTCATATCGACCGGCGACAACTGAATCAATCCGACAGGATTGGCCCTGTCTTCGGGATCCCACTCTGCCATCCGGTCGGAATAGGCAGGGAGAAACTCCCGGTCGAAAATCACCGGATTGAACGGGCGGAAGTTCTTTCTGCCAAGTTCCCGCAGTTTCTCAAAGCCGACGGCGGCAACCTGGGCATGAGCACCGCCAACAGAGTGACCGGCAAAAATCACATTATTGCTCTTCATGAACCGGGTTTTGTCGAGTATTTCACGATCGTAAAACGATCGGTTACGGTTATGCTCGTCAATTTTATAAAAATTATCGGTGGCACCATATTTGACAAGATATGATGCTGCGGCATAAGCGTCCTGGCCAACTCTTGGATTCCCGCCAAAATCAACCCAGGGCATGGCTACGGATTGCATGTGAGAAGCGGTAACGAACGCCATGGCCCAGTTTTTCTCGACAATGGCAGAGGTGTAGTTGTAGTAAGCTGACGGATTGATCCCGAAAAGCGGATTGTCGTTGATGAAAGATCCAATAATTTTTTTCGGGTAGAACAATATATCGTTACCGATCAGAAATCCGTGATTGAACATCACCAGTCCATTGGCATCCCTGTTAAGCGGATAAAACACTTCAATAACAAGTTCTACAAACTGGGGAATTTGCCAGTCATACTGAACCCAGATATGGACACGGTCAAAACAGTAATTATTGATGCAGATGGGTTTCATGGCTCAACAATTGAGGGTTGAAAAAGGCTGATTTCTTATTGGAAACGGACCATCGCAAACCATCGGCTCAATGCCAGAGGCCCCCTCCGCACCGTCTTCCGCGCATAACCGTTTTATCATTTTCAACGTCACAAAACCAGCCTGCCACATGGCCGAGAGCGCCGGGCGGCAGGACCGATTTTGCCGCTTCAAGTTCTTCTTCGGTAAAATCATATCCTGCAGCGCTGACCAACTCGCGACGTTTTTCGGCAAGCTGTCGCACCAGATTGTCACGAAAAGCCTCCTCCTCGGTCAGCTGTACAAGAAATTGCCTTGCGGATTCGATTGACATGCCTCTATCTCCTTTTTAGGTTCGGGAAAAACAAACTGCCAGGGTTGCCGGTGCCACCTGTTGTCAATATCAGCAAAATACGGAAGTAATCATAACCCCGACTACAGCCTTGCGCCCCCTGAAATCTCGAGAATCTGGCCGGTTATGAAGGATGCGTCGTCAGAAGCGAGAAACAGGGCCGCTTTGGCAACATCGAGAGTGGTTGCGACCCGTTTGAGCGGATAACGGGAGGCGCACTCCCTGACCAGAGCCTCCCAGAGCTCTGTACCGAGAGCTTTTCGGAAAACGGGCACATCGACAAGGGCAGGCGCAAGGGCATTGACGGTTATGTTGCTCTGTCCGAGCGACAGGGCGAGGGAACGGGTAAATGCGGCAATACCGCCTTTGGCGGCAGCATAGGAAAACTGATGATCGGCACCCCGGTAAACAAGGGAACTCATGTTGACGATCCGTCCGTACTGCCGGGGTTGCATGATTTTGACAGCTTCCCTGCAGGAAAGCATACACGACTTCAGATTGAGCGCAAGATTCCGATCAATCGCCTCGCCGCTGATCGCATCAGCTCCGGAAAAAGGATCGAGATCGCCCCCTGCGATGTTTACCAGAATATCGAGCCGGCCCTCGGTTTTTCGTATGGCCGTAAACAGATCGACAATCTGCTCTTCACTGGTCAGATCCGCACCAACAACCGAAGCGTTGCCGCCATGCTCCGTAATCTGGCGACAGAGCATTTCGCAACCGTCAAGATCGATATCGCTCAGTATCAGAGAGGCGCCCTCTTCGGCGAAGCAGAGCGCAGCAGCACTCCCGATGCCCCCTGCCGCTCCCGTAACGAGCGCTGTTTTACCTCTGAGTCTCATGGTCATGTCTCCTCTCTTCCTGTGTGTTATTCCATCTTCTACCGCGAAGCGATACTCCCAATGCGAAGCGAGCTATACTCCGCAATGCAACAGCGAGCATACTCCCCTGCCCCCGTAACACGATCTTCATCTTCCCATTCCCTCATCGTCCGCTCCTGGATTATAAGCGCATTACTGAAACAGAATTGGAATCACTCGTGGCTGGCGAACAGCTTGAAGCCCATGAGACTGGTCATGGACTGGACGGCGCAATTGATGCGGCCGATAAACATATCGAGGTCAGTTACTTCATGGCGCTTGTCCGATGCCACATGTTCCATGAACTCAAGAAACTGCTGCTGACGCATCTCACCTATTCTCGACGACCAGGAAACATTTGAAATACGAAAGGCGCAGAGCGGTTCGTCAATCATATAGAGATCACCGTGTTTGAGCAGTTGTATCCAGAAATCGAGATCGATGGTATAAGGCACAACGGCACTGTACCCGTTTATTTTTCCGATGAGTTCCGCAGGATAGAGCCCGCATACCGGCTCGCCGATGATATTGGTGCCCATGCGGATCATTTTTCTGATCACGTCAACCGCTTCGTTACGGCCTTTGGCGACAAAGTTGACTTTTTTAATGAGCGATTTCCCTTCAGGATCGATGATGGTGCGGGGACAGCTCACAAGACTTATTCCTGCAGAAGCGGAACTGTCGAGAACAGCCACCTGCTTTTCAAGACATTCCGGAAAAAGAATATCGTCTCCGCAAACGAGCTTGACGTACCTGCCCCTGACATCGCTGATCGCCCGGTTCCAGTTTTGCTCGGGCCCGAGATTGACAGGGTTTCTGAAAAGCTTGATACGAGAATCGGAAAATGATGCCGCAATATCAAACGAGTCGTCGGTTGATTGATCGTCGTATATCAGAAGTTCAAAATCGGAAAACGACTGCCCGAGAATCGAACGGATGGTATCGCCGATAAAACGGGAGTTATTGTACATAGGGACAGCGACCGAAACCAGTGGCCGGTTATTGGAAAACATCATAGAATACCTCCATAAAAACAGCTCTTGAGCCCTCGGGCTCACTCATGAATAAATACGGCATCATGCCGTTCGGCCCACTCCTGATTGGCCTTTTTGCCGGTATCGAGGATGGTAGAGGAGGAAACCTTAACGCCGTTAAGACGCGCCCGGCTGAGATTTGCCCGCCAGAGATTCACGCCGGAAAGATCGGCTCCTCCCAGATCGGCCTTTTCAAGATTCGCTTCGCGCATATCGCACCCCGAAAGATCGGCGTTGCGAAGGTCGGCATCGAAAAGATCGGCCTTCCTGAAACTCGCACCCTGCAGCCAGGCATGGGCAAGATCGGCGTAACTGAGATTTTTCTGATCGAACTTCGCTTCACGGAGATTGACCTCCATGGCCCGGTCGCGCTTGCGCATGTCGTTCCAGGCAAATACCCCGGATTTCAGCTTTTTATAAAGCGCCCGATCATAGACGACAGCGGCGCTGGAACCGGACATGCGCCACAGGTTCCCCTTCGATCCGCTTTTCCCCGACTCAGAATTTCCGACGTTTCCCGATACCGTCGGCAAAACCTGACCGGCACCAGCCATTCCGGCGACCGCGTGAACGGATTCAGGCGCATCGTCGAAAAACTCTGCACGATGCTCCGACGCCCACGTCTGCGAGGCATAGCTGCCCGAAGCCAGCACCGTAGATGGCGAAACCCTGGTGCCGCTGACGTCCGACCTGCTCATGTCGGCCCGCCAGAGGTAGGCCGCTCGCAGATCGGCACCTGTAAGTCGTGCACCGACAAGCGTCGCTTCACGAAAATTCGTTTCCTGGAGATCGGCGCCGCTGAAGTCGGTGCCGGTGCAGTCTGCCTTCTTGAGTACCGCAGTCTGCATAAAGGCGTCTTTGAACGAAGCGGCCTCAAGCACCGCATCTTCAAGATCGGCATTATGGAGCCGTGCTTTATCAAGCGAAGCCCTGACCAGCAAAACCGAACGAAGTACTGCCGAGTCCAGTCGGGCATGATCGAGCCGGGCTTTACTGAGATCGGAACTGCCGAGATCGGCACCGGAAAGATCGGCGTAGCTCAAGTCCGCCCCTCTCAGGTTCATGCCCTTAAGCTGCGCCCCGGAAAGATCCGCGACACGTCCGCCGAGCCCGGCCCTGTAACTGTTCCATGATTTCACGCCGGTTTTCAGCGAATTGAAATCAGCGGTATTGAAGGCCGAGGCAGAAACAGGCAATGCCGGCACGAGAGCGCAGAAAAGAAGAATCGAACGGATATTATTTCGCATGCGTCTCAAGTGTTGTAAGAGTTTCACCGTAGAGCTCAGGTTTCAGGTTTTTGATCAGATAGATGACGGCGAATCCGAACAGCATACCTGCGCTCCCCAACAGCATGTCGTTATCAAGAAAAAACGCAAGCAGAACCGCCGTTGCTGAAAACAGAAGAACCGTCAGTTGCCGAAAGGCCTTTTTCATGGTCGTATTATCGAGAAGAGCGGAGAGAGCACGGGCGCTTCTGAGATTTTCAAGCGACGCCGTTCGCATAATCGAAGGCATAACGATGTAGATAATGCCGATAAAAGAAAAGGTTATCCAGCCAAGCAGCGCGGCATGAGTGTGTGCATGATAGATCCACATCTTGTCGATACGGATCGGAGGATGATGTCCGAAAGGGATCCCTTTAATGTAATAGATGTTGAGGATGCCGAACGCACTGGTCGCAAAAAGCAGAGCCAGACCGGTCAGCAGAAACGCGAGCGCCGGGTGGTGAAAATTCTTTTTGAAAAAATTGTAGAGGTAAAGAGAAAATCCGCCGAGCATGATCATAACGCCAAAAAGCAGGATGTGGCTGATCAGCATCATGCCGAAATAATGGCCTATGAGAATAACGATAAGAAAAATCAGTACGCCACCGACAAAAATATAAAACCAGAGGCTGAAAAGCGTTTTCATCAGCTCCCTTCTGGATGAGCCCCTCCATGCGTAGGTATAGAGAAAACCCATGACACTGATGCTCAGAGGAAACGAAGAGCCGAGAAAGTAGGAGGATTGGGTAACAAAAAACGGAATGAGCGCCGTATCGGGAAAGGCCTCTTTCAAGCCGAGGGTAAAAAGACCGAGATTGGCATTGAGCAGAAACAGTACGTCGAATATATAGTAGCGTACGGAAACCTCTTTCCAGATTTTGCCGACGGAAAGCGTGGTAAAAATTTCCCGGAGAGGCCCTGTCACGAGAATCATGAGAAAAAGTCCTGTCGCGGCTTTCAGAAGGGGCCACTCCATAAAAACTGCAACCGTTATGGCTGCCAGAGCAAGCAGAACGGAACTGATATAGCGCATCTGTCTGGCTGGATCAATAGCAAGTTCAGGATAGATGGCCGACGTCAGATAGCGGTTAAGCAGCAGGATGGCAAGATTGCCGAACCCGACAAAAAAAATATAGGGATGGAGACGATACAGAAAATGGTTCCCGGTAAAAGCTCCGGCAGCACCCAGAAATACAGCCGCAGCAATAATCGTTACCGAAACGGAAAAAAATCGTTTGACGACTGCCTGAAGCCCTGTATCGGAATGGTGAGGAGTCATACTTTTCAATTATTTAACTTTTTCAATTCAACAAGCGCAATGAGAGAGAGGGCAATAAGCGAAACGTTAAGCGTCAGCGGATTGAACGGTTCGGTAAACAGAGCCGGTTCAAAGAGCAGCACATAGATCAAAAGAGAGAAGAGCGCGAAAATATTGAGCTGAAATACCCACATCTGATGGACTGCAAGCAGCAGCAGTCCGAAAACGATCTCTCCCGCGCCCATCCAGCCAACGGCAATGCATGCCCACTGGTAGACAGGAATGACGTGCCCGAGCAGTTCCGTCTCGCCCGAACTTCTGCAGACCAGCTTGGGCACGGCCCCTTGATAGATCCATGAAAATGCAAGCGCAAACCGGCTGAGAAGCAGAACCGGACTCTGTGTAAATAATGATCTCATGCTTGGACGCAACGGTCAAAATGTGATTCTTTTCAGACAAGATAACAGTTCACTCGTAAAGGTCGGGATGAAAGATAGGTAAAAAAAACAGGCCGTCCTGCCCTCAGTCACGTACTTTCGGGTACCGCTTTTTCCTGATAGTCTCAATTCTCTCCCGAAGTTTATCAAAACCTGCATAGACAACAGGTATGACAAGCAGGGTAAGAAACATCGAACTGCTGAGCCCGCCGATCAAGGCAACGGCAAGGCCGGATTTCCATTCAGAGCCGGAACTTCCCGACAGGGCGATAGGCATCAGACCGAACACAAGGGTAAACGTGGTCATAAGAATGGGGCGCAGCCGATCCCTGCCGGCTTCGAGAATGGCCTCATGAAGTTCCATCCCCTCCTGACGGAACTTCGTAATAAAATCAACCAGCAGGATTGCGTTTTTGCCCACCAGACCGACAAGCATGATCATGCCGAGAATCGTGAAAATACTGAGCGATTTCCCGAATGATGCAAGTGCGAAAAGCGCCCCTATCACTGCAAGGGGAATGGAAAAAATCACCACCATGGGCCAGACGTAGGAGTCGTAAAGGGCCACCATGATGAGATAGACAAACACTACAGCTACGAGAAACGCAACGAGAAGAGTGGAAAACGACTCCCCCTGACGCTTCAGGTCGGACTCATAGGCATGGGAAACAGTCTGCGGCATGGTGCCGTCTGCTTTCATATTGCCGATAACCCGTTCGATATCCTGACCGATGCTGCCGACCGGACGATCTACCACCTGCGCCTTGACCCAGACAGCATTGTTGCGGTCTTTCCTCTGCAGCTTCGTATAACCGCGCTCAAGCCCAAACGTGACAAACTGGCCGAGACGTACCTGTTCTCCGCTCTGCGTCCGAAAAGTCAACTGTTCGATGGCACGGGTATCTTTTCGGAAATATTCATCGAGCATGACGCGTATATCGTACTCGTTACCGCCCTCCCGGTATTTCCCGGCTTCATCGCCGGCATAGGCCGTCCGCAACGCCGCACCGACATCGGCAATCGATAGTCCGAAGGATGCCATTTTTTCCCGGTCGATTCTCGCTCTCAACTCCGGATTTCCAACCGTAGAGGTGAGTTTGACATCCGCTGTTCCGGATATGGCTTTCAGGCTGTCGCGAAGGGCTTCGGCAGTACGGGAAACCTCGCTGCGGAAAGGTCCGCTGAAAATGACGATCACCGGCGTTTCGTTGGCTGTTCCGAATATCCCTATCGGATTGATACTTGCTTTCAGTCCCGGAATATCCTGCAGACTTCTGCGTATCTCTTTCATGAAATCGTCGGTGGAAACCGAACGGGCCTCTTTCGGAATGAGCCTGACGTTGAGCTCGGAGATGTTGTCGGCACTCTCGCTGAAAAACCCTTCACTCGAAGAACCTACGTTGACCAGTACGTTGTCGACTTCCGGCATGGACGAGATCCTGCGCTCGATCTGTCGGGTCTGACGATTGGTTTCATCGAGATTGGTCCCCGGTTCGTATTCCATGATAACAGAAAACTCTCCCCGGTCGGAAACCTCGATAAACTCTCCGCCGATAAACCCGAACACCAACAGGGAAAAAGAACACAGCAGCAGCAGCGTCGAAGCGGCAATTACCTTCCAGCCGTTCTTCAGGCTCCAGCAAAGCCCGGTGACATACCACTCTGTCAAACGCTTAAAGTACTGCTCGAATCCGATAGCGAAGCGTGAAAACGCATTGTCGGGATCAAGCCGTTCAGCCCTTGTAAAACGGGAAGCGAGAAGCGGCGTCACGGTAAAGGAAACGAAGAGACTGACCATGGTTGAAAGCACCATGACAATAGAAAATTCACGAAGAATATTGCCCACAATACCGGTGACAAGCGAGAGCGGAAGAAATACCACTACATCGACAAGGGTAATCGAAAGCGCGGTAAACCCGATTTCGTTCCGTCCCCTCAGCGCAGCCTCCCTGGGCTCTTCTCCATTTTCTATATGACGGTAGATGTTTTCAAGCACCACAATGGAGTCATCGACGAGAATACCGACTACCAGCGATAACGCCAGAAGCGTCATGAGGTTCAGTGAAAAATCGAAAACATACATACCGATAAACGTGGTCACCAGCGACGTCGGAATGGAGACCATGACGATCAGGGAGTTACGCAGGCTGTGCAGAAACAGCAGCATGACCAGCGCCACAAGCAGAATCGCAATAATGAGATCATGCTGTACGGCCGTTACGGCTTCAATGGTGAAGGTTGAAGCATCCTGGGCAATTTCGAACCGGACGCCATCTCTGTTGTAGAGGGTTTCGAGCTTTTTCAGCTCCTGGCGAACCAGACGGCTGACATCGACGGTATTGGCGTCGCTCTGTTTCATGATCATGAGCCCGACAGCATTTTTGCCGTTGAGGCGCGTAAGCGTGGTAATCTCCCTGAACCCGTCGCGTACATCTGCAACATCTTTCAGATGTACCTGACTCCCATGGGCAGATGCACGGAGCACAAGGTTTTTCAGCTCATCGAGGCCTGTGAATTTGCCTGCAAGCCTCACAACGAACTGACGGTCAGCAGCGTCAATCTTTCCGGTAGGGAAATCGAGGTTCGCCCTGTTGACCGCACCAAGAACGTCGATAACCGTAAACCCGTATGCCTGAAGCCGCTCAAGATCGAGATTAACCCTGATTTCCCGTTCGCGACCGCCGGTCAGATAGACCTGACCCACACCGTCGATACTCGACAGCTGCGGTTTGATATTATCTTTGAGCAGCTGATAGAAGTCAGTATCGGAAAGCGATGAGATCGCACCGATTCGAAGAACCGGCACTTCGTCAAGTGCAAATTTACTGATGACCGGATCTTTCGCATCATCGGGAAGCCGGTCGCGAATCTCATTGACCTTGCGCTGAGCATCCTGAAGCGTCTGGTCGATATCGGCATCGTTGGAAAACTCCACGGTTACGACCGAAAGCCCTTCCGATGAGATCGATGAGATGGTTTCGATTTTTTCAAGAGCGGAAACAGCCTCTTCAAGCGGTTTGGTAAGCGAGGTTTCCACTTCATCCGGAGCCCCGCCCGGATACTGAACAGCAATGGAGACAACCGGCGGCGTCATTTTGGGCAGCAGTTCATACTGAAGCTGCAGATAACTGAAAAAACCAAGAATTCCGAGCACGGAGAAGAGAACGACAACAAGACTGGGCCGTTTTATGGAAAGTTCAGTAAGCGTCATCGTGCGCTTTCCATTTTTTTCTGCGGAACAAGCCTGACCTTCATACCGTCGCGTAGTTCATGCTGACCGCTCGTCACAACAAGTTCTCCCGCAGCGACCCCCTGAAGAATCTCGAGCATGTCGCCATACTCCTTCCCTGCACTGATCTGCCGAAGCCGGACAACCCCCTTGTGAACCACATAGACTTCAGGGTTCATGATACTTCCGGCAAGTGCGGTTCTTGGAATCATAAGCGCTTCCCGCGATTCGTCTCCCGAAAGGATGACCCGGACAAACATCCCTGCCCTGAACGGAACATCCGCACTATTCCGGAGAACAGCTTCTGCAGCATACGTATGGTCTCTGCCTGCCTTGTCGCTTATCGAACTTACCCTGCCTTTCAGGAGCGCTCCGGGATGCTGATCGCTGCTAACCCTTACCGGATAACCGGGAAATATATTGGAAACCTCTTTTTCGGAGAGAAAAAACGTTATACGCAAACGTGAAAGATCAACGACGTTGGCCACCCTCATGCCGGGCTGAACCATTTCGCCCTCATCGACAATCTTCTCGGTGACCGTACCGGAAACCGGAGTTTTTATTCTGGTATTCCGAAGGTTTCTGCGAGCTTCTATCATATCAGCTTCCGCCTCTTCACGTTTCAGGCGTACCAACTCGAGAGCGGATAGCGCAACAGCTCCCTCCCGGTGCAGATTTTCATAGCGAACATAATCGAGCGCTGCCTTTTCAAAAGAGGCTTCGGCCTTTTTAAAAGAGGTACTCTGCAGTTCATCATCGACGACATAGAGCACGGCCCCTGAAGCTTTACGGTCACCAACCTCGACCGGAGCCTTTCTGACCAGTCCGCCGGTTTCCGAAAAGATTTCCACATCCCTGAAGGCTTCTGCCTTACCCGTTACAGCGATACTGTCCCGAATCGCTGTAACAACAGCTTCAACGGCTATTACCGGCATTTCCCGCTGATAGGATGAATCCGGCTCAACCGGCCTGCTCCTCTGCTGATACCACCAGAACACTATTGATCCAACGGCAAGGAGCAGAAAAACAAGCGGAAGTTTTTTCGGTTTTATCATATTTTTCTCTCTCTCTGAGCGTATTTGTCCTGAGCCTCACAAGAAGCCCGAGCCTCTTATGGCAATGCTCTGCAACTCCTCTCCGCTGCATGAAAAAACGCTCCTTCATCACAATCCTCGTCACAACGGAGCCGCTTAAACGCAGAAAGCGGAACAATGCTCCGCCTTCTGCATAAAAAACATGATACTCTTTTTTCTCAACAGAAATGGCGAGAAATCGAACAGGAGATTTCAGCGGAAACTTTAACATGGTCAAGAATCGAAAGAATACCGGTCAGGTTGGTGATGTTCTGATCGTTGACCGAAGATCTGATCTTGACAAGCGCCTTGTCATACAGATCCTGTATTTCCTTCATCATGTCAAGTGTTTCGCTGGCGTGTTTCGAATTTCCGCTCACAAAAGCCTCAACGGCTTTCTTGATCATCTCGGCCGTGATATCTCCCATCGGCTTGAGGCCATACTCATCCTTGTGCAGTTCCTGAACATTCGCAAACTGGACATGAGCTGCCTTTTCAGCTATATTGAGGGCAAACTGGGCGATTCTTTCAAGCTCCTGCATGATCATCCGGGCATTCCGGACAACCGCAAGATGCTCTTCGCCGAGATTCTGGAACGAAGCGTAGGCAAGGGTAAGATACTCGACTTCAAACTTGCCTTTCTGAATGTACTCCTCGTCGAATTTGAATGCCGAAGCGGCAAGCTCAACATTTTTTTTGGTCGACGCGCGAATGCTCAGCATCAGGTTGTTTTCCACATTAGAAGAGAGCTTGGTAAGCTTCTGCTTGAGGGACTCAAGCTGAATATGAACCGGGCCATCCGGCGTTGTTGAAAGATTGAACTTGACCGGATCGATCTGGATAGTAAATGCCTTTGGTGTTTCGGCGGCTTTGGAAGCATCTCCGAAAAACTTGCCTAAAAGATTTGCCATATGTAATTCAATACCATGCTTGGGTTAAAAAACCGGATTTAAAAAAGTGCTATCAATTTAGTTTCCCGGAAGGGTTAATTCAAGGAAAAAAACAAATCCGCACCGGAGCCGGTTGCAATAGCCCTGCTCAATCCTTGAGAGACTGGATAAGCTTTTCATAAGAGCTTTCCGAGTGTCTTGCAATTTCTCCGGTAACAAGATAGACAACTTCACCAGCTATTCTCGTAGCATGATCGGCCATTCTTTCGATATAACGGGAAATGCTGAGCGCAGCGATGAGCTGATCGACATCGGCCTCACTGTCTTTCATCTGTCTGGCAACTTTTTTAAATACCGCGCTGTGCATGCCGTCAATCTCCTCATCCATGGCTTCAACATGGTCGGCAAGAATTCTGTCCTTGTTGACAAATGCCTCGATAGCTTTCGAAGTCATCTCGCCGGCATGATGCCCCATCTTCTCGAAATCGAACTTATCGAGCATCTCCGAGTTGATTTCAGGCATACGTTCGATGATATGTACCGCCAGATCCCCGACCCGCTCCAGATCGTCATTGATCTTCATGATGGTCACGATGGTGCGCAGATCCCGGGCCACCGGCTGCTGCAGGGCAAGAAACGCAAGACAGCGCTCTTCAAGCCTCACTTCAGTCAGATCAATCTCGTCGTCAATAAGCCGGATCTCCCTTGCCTGCTGCTCGTCCTGGTTCCTTACTGCGGTAAGAGCATCGTAGAAGTTCTGTAAAACCTTATCGGAAAGCTGAACAAGCGCCTCGGACAGCTCTTTGATATGTTCGTGAACGGGTCGGTCGTACATGACAGATAAATTGGTTTCGTTAGCTGAATCTTCCGGTGATGTAATCTTCGGTCATCCTGTCTTTCGGATTGGTGAACAGCTGGGCTGTCGGCGCATATTCAACCAGTACCCCTTCATAAAAAAACATGGTGTAGTCCGATACCCTCGATGCCTGCTGCATGTTATGCGTGACGATCATGATGGTGTAACTGCCCCGCAACTCCTGAATGAGATCCTCGATCTTGGCTGTCGCTTTTGGATCGAGAGCAGAGGTCGGTTCATCGAGCAGCAGTATTTCAGGTTCGACGGCAAGCGTTCTTGCAACGCACAACCGCTGCTGCTGTCCGCCGCTGAGTCCCAGCGCATTTTTATCGAGCCGATCACTCACTTCATCCCACAATGCCGCTTTCCGCAGACTGCGCTCGACAATTTCCGAAAGCTGCTTCTTGTCGTTGATGCCGTGCAGTCTTGGCCCGTATGCGATATTGTCAAAAATGGATTTCGGGAACGGGTTCGGTTTCTGAAACACCATACCGATTTTTTTGCGAAGCAGCACCTCGTCGGTAAATTTACCATAAATGTCCTCCCCGTCAAAAAGAAGTGCCCCGGTAGTATGGCAACTCGGTATCAGATCGTTCATCCGGTTTATAGCACGCAAATAGGTGCTTTTTCCGCAGCCGCTCGGACCGATAATCGCCGTAACGTATTTGGACAGAATATCGGCATTGACTTTTTTTACCGCCTCAAATTCGCCGTAATAAATAGAAAAATCCTTTGCCACAACGTGAGGGGTTCCGCCGCCCGATATTATCTTTCTTTCAGAAGGCAGGTAAATATCGCGCGTTGCCGTTGCGCCAGAAGCGCTCGTCGATACCTCACGTGCATCTGCTGTCATGTGCATTGTTCCTCAGCCTTTTAATTTTTTTGAAATACGTGCTCTCAGAAGAATTGCCGAAAGGTTCAGCAACAGTACAATACTGACCAGGGAAAGCACCATGCCGTACTGGACATGCCGGATTTCAGCGGCAGCTTCATGTTCACTTGCAAGATTATAGATATTCCAGGAGAGCGCCGGAGTCGGCGACGAAAAAACATCGGCAAGACCGATTGCCGAACCGACACTGACCGCCGCCGTGAAAATAATCGGAGCAGTTTCACCGGCAGCCCTTCCGAGACTGATTACGCCGCCGGTAATGATGCCAGGCAAAGCCGCGGGAAGAATCACGGTCATGATGGTATTCCATTTTGTCGACCCAAGGCTCAGAGAGGCCTCCTTGTAGGTTTTCGGAACGGAAAGGATAGCTTCTTCAGCCGCACGGATAATGGTCGGAAGAATCATGATGGCAAGCGTCAGCGAACCGGCCAGAACACTTTTGGATTCAGAAACCTTCAGGGTATTGATAAAAAAAGCCAGACCGAACAGACCGAACACGATGCTCGGAACACCTGCAAGAGTACTGTTGGCACTGCGCAATATACTGTTGAAAAAACCCTCTCTCGCATATTCGGTAAAATACACTGCAGCAATCACGCCGAGAGGAAAGGCAAAAAGCATAGCTCCGACAGCGAGAAAAAATGTACCCTGTATTTCGGGCCAGATACCTCCGAAAATATGGGAATCGACAGAGCTGTCCGTCAGAAATCCCCAATAAACCGTAAACTCGGGTCGAAGCACATCCTCAAGATGCTCCTCGACAAAAGGAAAGAGTTTTACCAGAGAGGTACCTTCGAACTCCGTTGCCCGACTGACAAAATACTCCTTCGACATGGCATCGGGATTGGAAAAGTCCCATTTGGTCTCATAAAGAAACTCATGCAGTTTTTCCTCCGCCTTGCCCCATCGGGTCTGCCCGTACTTATAGCGGGTAAGAATCGCTTCAGCCTCTCCGGGCAAAGGGCCTATCAGGGTCTGGAGAGCTGTTTTAACCGGTCCGTATTTTGAAAGATAATCCTGCTTTTTTTCGGCATCCATCGTTTCGAGTTCAGACTCGAATGCAGAGAGCATTCCATAGATCTGCTGGCGATATACCTCCGATACGGCATTTTCCTTTACAAGCTCCTCCGTGTTTCCACGCCCGAACTCATTGAAAAGCATCTTCCGATGCTCGAGGGTACCGGTAAAAAATACCGAACCAACACCGTTGGTTATTATCGGCACCAGAACGATGAGAAGCGCGATACCCATAACCGCAATCGAGCCGAAACCGACAGCGGTAAATGAACGGTCAAGTATTTTTCTTGTTCCGAGATTCATGACTGCTGATTCTGATTACAAAAAACGACACACGCGCACATTACGCTTATTTTACTGTCCAGATAAAATCTTTCTCTGGCGCACAACAATTCGCTCGCTTACCAGATTGCTGAAAAAACTGATGACGAGAAGAAGCAGGCCCATGGCAAAAAGCACATGATAACGGGCTGAACCGGTCACCTGATCAGCTTCGCCCATATCGCCTGCGATGGTCGCGGTGAGGGTTCTGATCGCCTCCAGATAGTTGAACCAGGGTTCGGGAATATGCGAAGAGTTGCCGGAAGCCATCCAGACCACCATGGTTTCACCGAGAGCTCGCATGACGCCGAGAATAACCGCCGCAAGAATGCCGCTGCTGGCTGCCGGAAGCACGGTTTTAACGATGGTTTCGGCACGGGTTGCCCCAAGCGCATAGCTCCCTTCGCGCATATCCCGTCCCACCGCCTGCAGCGCGTCTTCCGAAACGCTCACGATTGTAGGAAGCGACATAAAGCTCAGGATGATCGAGACGTTGAGCGCATTGGTTCCGGTAATGATTTCCATACCCTGCAGCACCGATCCTACCCAGTAGAGAAAGGCAAGCGCTCCAAGAGCGAAAACCGCAAGCAACACCAGAGACATCTGCTGACGACGATTCTGGTCTTCGATTTTTGCGGTAAGCAGATCGGCTATGACGATGACGGCCAGAAGAAGGAACGGAGCGGCAAGAACCCACCAGGCCCACATGAGAATCGGCCCTCCATGAGTCTGGAGCAGCGGGGCAAAAATCACAAGCGCAAAAAATCCGAATGCCACCGAAGGAATGGCGGCAAGCATCTCGATAACCGGTTTGGCATACTGCCTGACTGAAAACGGAAGAATATCGCTGAGGCAGATTGCCGCGGCAATACCCATCGGTACGGAAAGCAGCGTAGAACCCAGCGTGACCATACCGCTGCCATAGATAATGGCCAGCGCGCCGAACTCTCCCGGCTCATCGGCAGGATACCAGTTACTGCTGGTAAAAAACTCCCTGAATCCCCGAAGCTGAAAGTAGGGCACAGCGTCAACGGCAACGAAATAGAAAATAAAGAGTACGACAATCGCAACGAACGACGCAATCAGCAGAAGAATCGACTCCCCTGCTGTTTTGGAAAGTTTCTGCAGCTTTCTCTTTTTGGCGCTGACGATAAATGCACCTGAACGCCCGCTCTCTTTTACAATATCTTCACTCATCATGGTGGCAATTTATTACCGGATTATCCCGGAGCATCATTGCTCCAGCCCATCGTTATGACCGCCCTAATCTATACCCTTTCACTCAAGAAAAAAACCGGATTATGTTACAACTTTGCAACAAATCGACTACAGAGCGCCATAAAAAAAGCCGGAACCATAACTGTGGACCGGCCTTATTCCATTTCCAATACAACTATGCTGTTACCCGAAAATCCTCCCCACCAACAAACAGGCACCTGTTTCGAACCGAGAAACCCGCCATCCAGCCCACGGCTCACCGCACACCGCTATCCCCGTCTTCCCTGGCTACTGAATACCGACTTCCGGCCCATCACCCACGGCTAACGGCCCACAATCTTTCCATCCGTGAAAATCCGATTTCAATCAGCGGGAACCGCGTTCTTCCTCTTCATGGCTGGATGGCGAGATAGCTGGATCGCTTAACACAATCCCCCGGTCAACCCTCATCCATCAATCTGTGCTAATCCGTGAAAATCCGTGGGCAACTCTTCCTCTTCAATTCCCCCCGGCCCACAGTTAGCCGCTCACAGCCCACAATCTCCCCCCCTCGTCACATCGACACTTCTTCTCTGGGTTTTCCTGCTACCGGCTACTGAATACTGGCCCACCGCCAACCTCTCATCGCTTGGCCTTGGATTGTAAATGCATTATTGAAATAGAATTGGAATTACATAACAGACAATAAAATCGACAGGCGACTTACCTGGAAACAAAACCAAGCTCACTGATCATCCGCTTTCCATCCGGTGTTTTCGGCAGATCGACGAACTTTTTGAGCATCCCGACCGGCTGACCGTTCGTGTACATATAAAGAGGACGGGAAACCGGATAGGAACCGCTTCTCACCGACACGACGGAAGGAAGGACTCCATTGACCGCAATCGGCTTGACCGAACGGTCAACAAAGCCAAGGCCGACAAAACCGATTGCCGAACGGGTCGAAGATACCCGGTTCTTGATAGCGCCGTTGCTCGCCTGTGTCTCGGCATTTTTTGAAATCTGCGCGGTTTTACCCATCACCAGCTCCTTGAAGGCCTCCTGGGTTCCGCTGTTCGACTCGCGCTGAATCACTACGATCCTCGAGTTAGGCCCACCAACCTGATTCCAGTTGATAAACTTTCCCTTGTAGATGTCGGCGATCTGCGCTTTTGTCAGGTTCCTGACCGGATTACCGGGATGAACGATCATGGCAATGCCGTCGAGCGCCACCGTATGCACAACAGGATTGACCCCTTTCTTCTTCGCAGCGGACATTTCCTGGGGTTTCATCGCACGCGACATGGTTGCGATATCGCAACTCTTGTTGAGAAGGCTTTTTGCTCCGTTGCCGCTCCCTGACTCACTGACCGTAACCTTGACGTTGTACTTTTTCGTAAAATAGGCAGCAAATGATTTTGCCAGGGGCCCGACCGTCGTCGAACCGTCCATGACAATGCTGTTGCCTGCAGCGAATACTGGTCCCGAAGCGGCAAAAAATAAAACCGCAAGCAGCAACAGTACATTTTTCATCGTTTTCATCATGATAGACATTGATTGAATATAAAGGTTCACCTGTCTTTAAACATATGAAAAGGGGACGGGAATAAGAAAAAGAGAAAAACTTAAAAGCCGCCATGGAGCTGGCGGCTTTTAAGGGAAATAAACGGAGAAGCAAACAGAGGAAAACAATTACCGGTTTACATAACCAAGCTCACTGATCATGCGCTTGCCTTCAGGCGTATTTTTCAGATCGATGAACTGCTTGACAACGCCGGTAGCCTGACCGTTGGTGTACATGAAAAGCGGACGGGTGATGGGGTAAGTGCCATTCTTTACGGTTCTTTCGTCAGGCTCGACACCGTCAACCATCACGGCCTTCACAGCATTATCCACAAACCCGAGACCGATAAACCCGATAGCTGCGGGAGTCGAAGCGACACGATTCTTCACGGCTCCATTGCTGGCCTGTGTTTCAGCCTTTTTTGAAATCGGGTTATCCTTGCCCATAACAAGTTCCTTGAAGGAATCCTGAGTACCGCTGTTCGATTCGCGCTGTATCTTAACGATGGCAGCATTCGGACCGCCTACCTGGTTCCAGTTGGTAAACTTGCCATTATAGATACCGCGAATCTGGGCTTTTGAAAGCGCATTGACGCGATTGCTCGGATGAACCACAATAGCAAGACCGTCCATTGCAACGATATGCTCCACAGGCTTAACCCCTTTGCTCTTTGCAGCGGCAACTTCCTTGTCCTTCATTTCACGCGACATGTTGGCAATATCGCAGGTTCCGTTGATAAGGCTTTTCGCTCCATTGCCTGAACCAGACTCGCTCACTGTCACCTGAACACCTGTGGTTTTGGTAAAGTATGCGGCGAACGACTTGGCTATCGGACCGACGGTGGTCGAACCGTCCATCACGATCTTGTTTGCAGCTTCAGCTGTTCCTCCGGCCATAAGACCGAGAAGCGCTGCTCCGAACACTATTTTCTTGAAGAATTTCATTTTTTTCAGATTGATTTGTTAAAACATTTTACAGTAAAAAAGACACACTTATCCGGTATACAGCAGGCTACCCCACACGAGCAGCCTGTCTGCAGAAAGAACATCCACACACCTAACAGAGAAAAAAACAACACACATAAATTTTAGAACTTCACCACTACGTCAGCCTGGAGCAGGTGATTGGTTGCTGTTTCGTCATCGATCTTGCTGAAGTTATAGTACGTCGCGCCAACCGTCATATTCTGTACGAGATGATAGGTCGCTCCAATCTTGAACCCCTCGAGGTCAGTGAAGCTGCCGCCATTACGATCGGAGTCGGTGATATCGGCAACAGCATCCTCTTCAATGCTGACATATTCGCCACTGACAGCCCACTGACCTGGACTCTTAGCATTACCGATCTGAAGACCGATCAGATATGAATCTCTTTTGGCATCATCAACAGCGCTGAAATCCGCATGCTCTGCTGTGTTGAAGGCATACTGGCCATAAACCTTCCAGGGAAGCGTTTCGGTAATGGGACCACCCACGCTTGCAAAAAACTCGACGATATTGAAATCCAGACCCGGTTTGAAAGCAGAATCTGTCGGTTTCGATACCGCTGAAGTTGATACCGAGTAACCGTCAAGATGCACGAAATCATAGTAACCGGCACCGACCTTGAAACCCAGATCGTTCACTTCACCGGTGTAAGCAAGCTGACCGGCCACGATATAGGCATCCTGCTCTTTTGTTGTCAAGCTGCTGTTCTCATCGATCACATAGTAACCGGCAACTGCAGTGATACCGTCTTTCTCCTTGCCGTCAGCATCCTTGCCGTACTGCAGGGTAGCGCCCTCGAAAGTGAGATCGCCATCCCAGACAAGATCTTTCGTAACGATAAGCGTCTTGGCTACATCTCTTTTACCAAGAATGACATTGACCTGTCCATCGAGAAACATCGGATGGTAGTCGATGTATGCTTCGTTCAGATAGATGCCATCGGCAGCAAACAGATCGTCAAACGTTTCGTTACGAGAGGTCGGCTCAGTACCGCCGGTCGAAAGCTGTACACCGGCAGAAAGTTCCTCATTGATCCAGGGATAGACACCAAAACGGACGCGCATACGGTGGCGGTCGCGACTGTGATCATTATCGTTGGCTTCTGTATCTTTAAACGTCGATTCGTAACGGTAGCGGATATCGCCTTTCCAGTTCCAGTCGACAGCTTCAGCGTTGTTGAAACCGAGAGCCGCTGCCAGACCGACCAGCAAAGTGACTTTTTTCATAATTAGAATAAGATTGGTTAGTGTGATGCGTTCATGAATTCTCACATGCATTCCTGCATATTCCTGATTCGTGAGCTAATCTAACACTCCTTTTGTTGAGGAATTATTACGGAAGTGCTACAAGATTGCAAACAAAACCGGATCACCTGTGATCTGAAACGTTTAACCCCTGGGCGGCGCCCTTACCTACAGCTTGATATCCGTCACGATTACTGCTCCGTGAAACCGGCCGTCAGGAAAAATCACTCTTCCCTTCGAGTTGATGACGATATGGGGAAAACTGTTTTTTTCAAGCATAACGAGCAGCTTTTTGAGATCTTTTCTCCCTGAAGGCTTGATGATCAAATCCGCAACGGCATTGACTTTATCGACTTCGTGGTGTTTGAGCTCATCATGAATAAAAAAATCCCCATCGATATCAGCCCGCAATTCGTCGAGACGCAGCATAAGCATCCTCCCGTTGGTTTTGATTCAATTCCCTCCTGATCGCCAAACCGACGCATCTCTAAAAGACCCAAGGGACAAAAAGGACCAATAGGACAAAAAGGACTAAAATATCCCGATGCCTCCTCGATTTTCTCCCGCAATGCAAAGCAAAACCATCTTCTCCGCTCACCCCCTACAATCTTCATCAATCTCCCTGCCCACCGCCTACTGCCTACCGCTCACAATCCCCCCTCTCACATCCTTCATCAATCCTCCGGCCCACAGCTAACGGCCCACCGCTCACAATCTTCCTGCCCACCGCCCACAATCCCACCGCCCACATTCTTCTATTACTGTTTCGTCATATCCGTCAGCAACTTTCTTCTTTTGCACTCGAGCAGCGAGTGTATCCCTTCGGTCAGTTCACGGTAGATACGGCTTCTGCTGTCCTTAACCCGGCTGTAGAGTTTCAGGATATCGAGTGTAAGGATGATTCTGGTGGAGCTGCAGTTCAGGTCACCGAACAGATGCCGGCCGATCACTTCGAATCCAAGTACTCTGGTATGAAAATTAAGCGGAGAGTGCGGCTCGTTTTCAAAAACATCGGTAATGAAATGAGTGTAATCGCGCCCGACGACCTCTTCGGTAGCCGCACGCATCAGGCGCAACGCTATGCGATGGTTCCGGCGGTATTCTCCGGCAATCATGAATCTGCCAATCTCGACATACTGACCAAGCTGTTTGAGATAATCGATATCGATACCCGGCATAAACGTAACCTGGTACTCATCAGGAAGCGCAAGGGGAGGGTCGTACAGCAGTCTGAGTACCCCAACCGGACGACCGTTGAGCCTGGCCAGAAACCAGGAAAACGGCTGTCCCTCGGATAGCTCTTCGGGAATCTGCGACTGAGCACTGCTGATCCAGTTTTTCTCGTTCTGGAAAACCTGCTCGATTACCGTAATAACCCCCTGGCGATCTTCGCTGTCCAACACCCGCTGAACGGTTATCGCTGACATGGCATCTCCTTTTGCGTTATAGGTTTTATGAACAGACTGATCACGATACGGGAAGCGGTTCCCGATAGGTTTTACCGCAAAGACCGGAAAGCTGCCGCATCACGAAACAGGTTGTTTCAACCGCCAATGCGTGCAGTTGCCGACTGCTGTCGTTATTTTCAGGAGTTCCTGCCTTGATGGCGCGATAGAGTTTTGAACTCTCGTGAAAATCAAGAGGCGCTCCGACATTGATCATCATTCGCCCAAAGGCGGGAACCCGCCCTTTTTTCCGTCTTGCAGCGAAGTCTATGCCAACTGGAATGACCGGCATGCCGGAGTTGAGAATGATATGGCCTACTCCCGGCTTTGCCCTGGCAAGGAATTGCGGATGCGGGTTCCGTTTTCCTTCGGGAAAAATGCCGATACTACCGCCGCTCTCAAGTTTCCGGCAGCAACGGTCAACGGTATTGAGAGGAAGTCGTGATGGGCGTTTTCGTTCGATCAACGGTATCGTCGAGCGCTTGTGATAGACGTAGAGCGGATCAATCATGTTCATCAACCATCCGATAACGGGAATCTTTCCGTACATCCAGTCGATAACGAAACTTATTGTACGCCCTCCGAGATGAAACATGAGAAAAACAGGCACCAGAAGAGCTTCAAGGGAGTTGCTGTGATTAAAAACATAGATAGCCGCGCCTCTCCCGGCCGAAAGGTTATCAAGACCATCCGCCCTGATCAGAAAAAAATTCGGAACCATCAGCATTCTCAGAAGCAATGCTTTTCCGGAATTCAGATAGGGAAGGGGTTTGAAGATGGTTTCCATGTTTTTTTCTTTACCTTTTTTCATCGTGAAAAAAGCAGGCGGGGAGCTCCTGTACCTGTTTCAGGTAATAAAAAAAAACAGTGTTGGCGATTGGTTACGCTTGTGTGACGGTTGTGTAAATTCAGGTATTTCTGACGATCAAAAAGCAGAGCGAAAGGGCTGACGCAACGCTCCTGTATATTCTGTAACGTGAAGCTGCCGGCCCAATGAACCTGCTTCAGAATGCGATAATCCTGACGACCGGTTTTCTGCTGTCGCAGATATTGATAGCCTCAAAAACACACTACCGGCTTATCGCCTTCATACTCCGGCATTCCGGCTCCGGGTTCAGGGCTCTTCTGACATCGGTACTGCTGATCGCCTATGGCCTTTCGATATTCCTCTCGAATACGGTCGTGGTACTGTCCCTTATTCCCGTTATAAAACGCCTTGTTGATTTTCTGCCGGAACCGGCATCGAAAAAAGAGGTGGGAACCCTCTTCTACCTTGCGCTGACTTTTGGAGCAACAACAGGAGGGTTTGCATCATTGACCGGCAACCCGCTCAATGTATTCGCGCTCAGCCTTGCGGAACTCAATAAACTGGAAGGGTACGACAATCTGAACTTCTTCTCATGGCTGATGATCGGCCTGCCGACGTCAATGGTGCTTGTTGCGGCTGCCCGGTGGATCATTCTGTACTTCGCGCGAAACTGCAGCGAGTCGATACTCGCCTATCCCGGAAGCGGTAAAACAGCCCTGCTCCCGCACCGTCCGCTGCTGTTTTTTGCCGCGAACATCTGTTTTATCACTGCCATGACCGGTATCCAGTTTTTTTTAAAACCGAAACCGGTTCTGCTCGGGTTTTCGTATGTGGATCTCCTCTTTCTGCTCTATGGCGCAGCCTTTCTTTTTTTCACCTTTATCTTGCCAAGAAAAAAAAGAATACAGGGCGGCATAAGAAAAAACGCGCTGTTTCTCCTCTTCTATCTTGCTGCGTTTCCGGTAATCCTTGTCAGTCGTATTTGCAGAGAAACCGAAACGCATCTGCACATCCCCATGGTTCGATTCTATGGTTTTCTTGACGCACTTCTGCTCAAAAGCCTGAATGCTCTATGGATTTTTTTCTTTTCCGAAACCATCGACTCACTTGAACGGCCGAACTTCAACGCTATTCTTTCGATCAACAGAATCATCCTTGATATCCCCTATTTCGGACTGCTGCTGATAGCCGTATTCAGTTCACTGCTCTATCTTGCCGTTACAACCGGCGATAATCCGGCCACTCCGGATTCGGACGGCTACCTCATTACCTGGATAACCTCACTGATAGTCCGGATTCTGGAACCGCTGAGCAGCCCTCTGCTCTTTCTTCCGACACTCAATCTGGCTGCGGCATTCTCATCGGAACTGCTCAGCAATACCGCTATTGTCATTATTCTTGCGCCGCTCGTGATTTCCATGTCTCCACACACCTCGCTCAGCGCGCTGACGCTCCTGCTCTCGGTCACCATAGCTGCCAGTGCTGCGTTCATGACCCCGATGGCATCGCCCGCAAATACACTCGCATTCGGAGGCATCGATCATGTTTCCCTGAAAACCGTCATAAAAGCCGGTCTGATCATGAACCTCGTATCCGCACTCCTTATAACCACGCTTTTTCTTGCTCTTTCGTCGGTTCTATGAACAACAGGAATAGTGATATGGATAAAAGCGACTATTTCGAAGCCCTGAGAACCGTTCCGCTCAAACGGTGGAGCAAAAATAATCCGAAAAGCCCTGTAACCGCATTTGCCGACCAGACCGACAGAAGCGGATCAAGAAAACCTCTTTCGGCAATTTTTTCTCCGCCGATGATCATCGACCAGTAAAGCACAAACAGAGCCAGCGAAATCCCGGCGCCTACACCGAACCCTCCCCGTCTGGCCAGAACGCCAAGTGGTATGCCTGCAAGGGCAAAGACAAAACATGCAACAGAAATGGCATATTTCTTGTAATACTCAATCAGGTACTTGTTGTACTGCTTTTTATCCGCCTCAATACGCTCCTGTTCACGCTGAAGCGGTCCGACATCCGTAATCGACGCAGCACGCCGCTCAGCCGAAACGATATTGCGTTGCAATACCATCCCAGCCTCAAGCAGTTCTTCCGCAGAAAGTTCGGCGATTTTGCCGCGAATCCGATCGTTCGATGTCCGACTGAATCCGAACCCTGTTGTTTCAAAAACGAGCTGATGCCGCTGGAAACGCATTGCCCTGTACTTACGGTAATCGGACTGGTCTATCTGGTGGATCTCTCCGTTGAAAAGGGTCATGACAAGAAAACTATTATCGGGTGAAAACCTGATAACACCTCTCTCGGCGCTCATCATGGTTCTGGACTTGGGATTTCTCAAATCGTACAGCACCACCCCCCGTATCTCCTTCGAAGCCTCATCGGTTTTTCTGACAAAAATGGAATAACCGTCGATAAAACTTGAAAAAGCATTTTCCGTCAGGCCAAAGGTCGGTTTAGCCCTCGCAATATCAATCATAAGCGATTTTGAGCGGTAGTTCGCTTCGGGAATGACAACATTATTGAACCGTTCCACAAGCAGCGAAAGAAGCGCCGCCACAATAAGCACGGGAACGGCCAACCGGTAAAGCGACAAACCCGAAGCTCTGAAAACCGTCATTTCAGCAGCATTGGTCATGGCGCCATATGCCATGATCACCGCAACAAGCACCGCCATAGGCACAGCAAACACAACCATCCAGGCAGACTGAAACATGACCAGCTCGGCTATATCGGCTATATTAATCCCTTTGCCAAGAAAGCGATCCGAAAAACCGGCAAGAAACTGAAGAACAAGAACAAAAACGATTGTAATAAATGCGAGAATAAACGGCCCGATATGGGACTTGAGGATATAGCGGTCGATAATCTTCATAAAAGGAATGGTCGCTCTGGATCGCAGTTTTTCTTAGGTTCAATACAATATAGTGCCAAAAAACCGATAAGACCGGCATACGGAGGGAAAAAAACCGATTGACGGGTTTCGCTCCGGTTAAAAAACAACAGAAGAACAAGCAACAGAATACGGGATAGCCGAAACATACCCGGAAGTCCTGGGCGGTATGATTCCGTTTTTCCGTAAAAGGTTATTCCCTGCTGTTCAATTTGCCTTTTCAGAAGGAATGCTGCCTGGGTTACATTGACGCCTACCCCTCGAATATCAGACATGCGGCAATAAAGCACCCCCTGGATTCGCCCGTAGCTTACACTAGGGCACCTCTATTTATTATGGGGGAGCTTAAATTATTATAAAATATAAAAATA
>DYNE01000071.1 GCA_020721225.1 Pelodictyon luteolum
CACAATATACGCTTCTGATATCATCACCCACTTGAAACAGCGAGGAGCCTCTTTTCTTCCCTTCTCCCTTCAAGAACATGCGGTACATCGCTAAAAACTGAATGGCACGGCCTGATCCATAACAATATTGAGACCGGCTCGTCTGTCGCGCCTGATCGTCAGGAAGCACTCCGCAAAGAAAAGGCATTCGGGTTATTTACTCAACATTCCTTATCATTTAATAACGAAGTGCCAGTAAGTACCCTGCCGAAACTGATACCAACAATCACTAAACGGAGTGTATCATGTCTCTTCTATGGTTTCTGCTTATCGGACTTGCCGCCGGATGGCTTGCAGGCCAGATCATGAAAGGCGGAGGATCCGGCCTCCTCGGCACCTGGTCGTAGGTGTGATCGGAGCGCTGCTCGGAGGCTTTCTCTTCGGACTGCTTGGCATCTACACCGGTGGACTTCTCGGCAGCCTCATTACCGCAACCATCGGAGCTATCGTGCTGATAGCCCTCCTCCGCCTGATAAGGCGCTAAAAATCACACACCGGAAGGCGTCCGTCACCCGAACACCTTCCGGTACTCCACACGCATACGTTCGTCAGCGCAGGTAACGACGATGAGAAGCGAGCCGATCTGCCAACTCCTGCTCGATAGCCTGATGGCGAGATAGCTCGACAGCTTAACACATAAAGCATAACACGATCTTCCCGCCCCTCGCCTCTTCACCGTAACACTCCCCTCCTATCACATAACACCATCTTCCCCCGCCCACCGCAAACGGCTCACGGCACACATTTCTTCAACCCACATTCTTCCCCGGCAATGCGAAGCGAGCCGATCTGCCAACCCCTGCTCAAGGGCTGGATGGCAAGATAGCTTGACAGCTTAACACATAAAGCATAACACATAACACAATCCTCCCCCGCCCACCGCAAACGGCTCACGGCACACATTCTTCAACCACATTCTTCAACCCACGAAATGTCACAGTAATAAGGAGCGTCCCGTAAAACACTGTCCTCCACCCCGATAATACTGTCTCTGACCATTGCCAGCAATAATGTCGGCAACGATCCTGTTGACTCCAGGAATATTGCGAATGCAAGCAAGTTGGTTTACGTAGTCATCTGCACTCTTCAGGCACCCTCCTGTTCCAACAACCGCGTAAACCGTTCGAGACGGTTGACCATATAAAACGGCAGGTTGATGAGGCTGAAGTTTTTTTCCTTCTGACTTATTTTTGCAGTCAGTTCCTGAATGGATGGTTTTGATGAACTTATCCGGAATGCGATATCAGCCTGTTTTTTGATGATATAGGCGTGAATCGACTTGATGGAACTGCCTTTTGCGGATTTCACCTCGACGGGATAGATGGTACTGCCTTGTTCGAAGAGGTAATCGATTTCGGCCTGACTTTCGGATTTCGGGGGCTGCCAGTAATAGAGTTCCGGATTGAGGTAACCTGGCTTGGAACAGAGCAACTGCTGGCCGACGAACTGCTCGGCGACAATCCCTCGATTCGCAAGCTCCAACGGCATGCTGAGGATGCTTTGCACAGGAACTCCCTGGACTGCAAGCAACAAACCCACATCGACAAAAAGTAATTTGCTGATTCTTGTTTTGACGTCGCTGCCGAGCGGAATGGTATCCGCATTGGAGTGCTGCACCCTGTAAAAAAGACGCGCTTCGAGAAACTGTTCAAGAGCTGCCTTCAGTTGCCGACCGTCTCCACTGGTCCCGAGTGCTATTTCATTTGCCTGCTTTGCTGAAAACTGCTGGCCAACCTGCCCGATAAGTCCTGTAAAGAAATTGTTCAGCTTCAGAGCGTCACTTCGTCCGACATATTTTGCGAAGTCATCCTTGTAGGTCTGCACCAGTGCTGACTGATCCCGAAGGATTGCTTCATGATGAAAATCAGATGTAATCGCAGTCTGGACAGAGTAAGGCATTCCGCCGGTGAGAATATAGCGGCGTACCTGTGAAAGCATCTCTTCATGCACCTTGTCCGGAATCATGTGCATGGTTTCCGGCGTCATCATACCGATAATATCGAGGGCTTTCGATGCATCTGTCGCTGCGAGAAACTCCTCGAAGCTCAGTGGCCCCATAAAATAGTGCTCGATCCGGCCTACCGGTACAGGGAGTTTTTCGTTATGCAAGACCTGGTCAAGAAGCGATCCGGTCAGGACCACGGCAAGTCGAGGCATCTCTTCCCTGAAATACCGAAGGCACGCATACGCTGAAGGAGTTGCCTGAGCTTCATCGAGAAACAGAATCGTATTACTCTCCGGAGTGATCTGCCGACCGGTGATAAACGAAAAATTGAGCAGGAGTTCATTCAGGTTATAGCTCCTGAACAGTGGTTCAAGAGTGATGTGCTTTTCGAGATTGATTTCTGCGAGCGGAACATCGAGATCAGCCGCCGCCTGCCGAACGCTTGTTGTCTTTCCAACCTGACGGGCACCGCGAATGACTAATGGCTTCCGGTCTTTTCGCTGATACCAGTCGGTTATATCCCGGATAGCTGATCGGTTAAACATGCTGAATTTGGGTTGTCAGGAGTGAAAAAGGGCATCCTTCCGTAAATATACCATTATCACGCACAATTACGCATGAAAATGTGCCACTTTTATGCATTGCGCATTATTGCTTTTGCAATGACCTGCCTGCAGAAAAAACCCTTTGATCTCGCCCCGCTCGATCTTCAGCTCCCACGAAATGTCACAGTAATAAGAAGCATCCCGGAATATTCAGCTCAGCCAACCGCTCACAGCCCACAGCCTACAATCTAAACCTGATGCAACGCTCCCGGCGTATCCAGTCCCGAACCTCGTGGCATCCTTCACTCCCCTTCAGCTTCAGTTCTTCAAATATTCTCAAATGCAATATACCCATTCATCAGGTGGCTCGGCTCGATTCGGAAACTGACAGCATGCATGTTTTATTTATTTTGTACATTATGAGGTAACACATAAAGCACATCTCCATGATCGCAATCAGCACAACCGAACTGCGGAAAAACCTGCGGAAGTATCTGAACCTCGCCCAGAAGGAACGAGTCATCATTCAGTGCGGAAAAAGCGAAACCTATGAAATCATTCCCGCCCGAAAAATCAGTGACAAGGACTCCTGTTATTCCAGCCAGGAACTCCTCAGCGTACTGAAAGAGTCAGAGGATGACATTGCCAAGGGTCGCATCCGTGAGGTCAATGACGCCAGGGACTTATGGGAAAATATTCCATAATCGTAACCCGAAGGGCCGACATCGATCTTAAACACTGGCGTCAGAGCGGGAACAAGTCCGTTCAGCGCAAAATCGAAAAAATCTTCAACGAACTTCGGGAACATCCAACGACAGGAACCGGGAAACCGGAACAGCTCAAAGGAGAGCTGTCGAAATACTGGTCGAGAAGACTGAACAAAAAAGACCGGCTCATCTATCGCATCGACGACAACGTTGTCATCGTTTACATCCTTTCCCTCTGCGGTCATTACGATGACAGGTAAAAAAAACAGTTGAACCGGCTGACAGAACTCGCACTAACCCTGAAAACGACACGATCATCGCCTGAGCGGAACTCTTTGCCGGTCGGTAGCGACTTCGCCGTTCTCATATGTCACCCGGATTTCTCCGGCTTTTCAGCATAAGACAGAATATAGTCCAGGCCGGCGTAGACACTCTCCGCAGACTGACTCAATGCTGATTTTGCAAGCATCCTTGCAACCGGAGGCAGCTTCCTTACAAACGTCTGATCTCTTGACAGATACTCATGAAGAGGCCGATAGACATCGTCGCGTATTGATTTGATGTCGATACCGACGAATCCGGCACTCAGGAGCTTGCTGGTGTATGACGGAATCAGATAGTAGTTTTCCTGCGGAATATTGAACTTACCGGCCACAAGACTCCATGAAATCCATTGCTCCATCCGCCTGAAGGGGTTGCCGGACTGTTTGGTCGGAACAATGTCGGCCGTCACCAGCCTTCCACCCGGTCGCAACACCCGATACGCCTCCCTGAAAAAATCCTCACGGTTCCTGTAGTGAAAAGCGCTTTCCAGAGAAACAACCAGATCGATGGATTCATCTGCAATCGGCATCGCTGTTGCCGAACCTTCCCTCAAATCGATCATATTCCCGAGCCCTGCATCCGCAACATGTATCAGGGCCCGTTCAACCTGAGACCTTGTGATATTCAGACCGATGATTTTTTCAGGTTTCATGGTCGTGGCCCAGAGGATATCCTGGTCGCCAAAACCATACCCGCAATCCAGCACCACATCACCAGCAGCCATACCGCCCCGTTCCGCCACCAGAAGGGCAAGCGCTTCACTGGCCTCATCAATGGTATCGGCATCCCGCCAGAAGCCAAGATTCAGATACAACCTGTGCTCGGTAAGAGCGGTGGTGCCAATCAGATCATAGACTTCAGTCGTCTCCAATCCGTGGAACGGATTGAGAAGCCAGTTGAGATATGCAAAAAACCCACCCAGTGTGTTGTCTGACATGCTTTTTATGCTTTTTCGATGACGAGAACGAGGTCGATGTCGCTCGGGATGGCTGATTATCCCGGCCGTTGCTCGAGAAAACGCCTGCGCAACTCTTCGGACGGCAACATGCACTCCTCTTTTTTCCCGAACAGCTGATACCTGAATTCCCGGAGAAAATGTAACCATGGTCGCCACAAATCAATGAAATAAAGAGGGTTATGTGCAAATAACCCTCTTTATTACCTTAAACATAGTCACATTGGTAACGATAAAAAAAGGAGGCGCCCATGGCTTTTCTATAGCAGGACATACCAATTTGTCTCTTAATCGAAACCCCGGCAGTTGTTTTTATCGGCGAAGCCAGAGAAAACCAACTGCCAATTTCCTTTCGTGCAAATTCGTGTAATTCGTGGGCAACTCCCCCGAGGCACGGCATACCCCTTGCGATAGCTCATTATCCCGGAAGTTGCTCGAGAAAACGCCTGCGCAACTCTTCGGACGGCAACATACATTCCTCTTTTTTCCCGAACAGCTGATACCGGTTCTGCGCTATCAGATCGTATAGCATATCCCGCAGGGGTTCGGGAACCGCCTTGAATATGGCAAGCAGATTCCACGGCGTGTCGAGTCCGGAGGCGATTTCAATGGCTGCGGCACTACGGGTGAAGGCGCGGTCACCCCTGACAAGCACGACGGTGTCAAGGCGCGAAGTGTTGATACCGAAATGGCTGAGTAACGAAGCGCCAAGAGGAGACTGGGCCGGCGTGAAAAAGAAATGCCCGACGGTATCGTGCTCAAAAATAAAATTCACCGAAAATTCGCACAGATTACAGACACCGTCAAAAATGACAATGTTATCAGGAAGAGCGGCAAAGGACTTATGCATCCGGTTTCAAGGTAACGTTCACGATTGCATCGAAGACTTCCTGACAGGGTACATCGTAACATGCATCCACCGGGCCCATCAAGCCCGGAGTTCCGGATAGCAGATGTTCAGGTTTTCAGGAAGCTGACTGAGGCCAAAACAACCCGAAAACCGATGAAGAAGTTCCTTATGCCGGGGTTGTCGGGGTAGCGATCAACACATCACAGATACAAGGTATCGCTCAATCAGGAGCTCCGGCGCAGCGCACGGAAATCCTTGTCATCATCGTACCGATTCTCATGCCAATCCGTGTCATCAAGTCTTTCTGTTTATACAGCCAACCGCTCACAGCCCACAGCCCACAATCTTGACATGATGCACCTTCTCCCGACGTATCCAGTCTCGTACCTCGCAGAATTGTTCACGCCCTTTCTCGTTGAGTTCTGCGAATATGCTCGTCCTCAAGTCCCCCGAAACAAAAAAAAATGTATTACACGCATTACAATATTTCACTATTATTGTACAATACGTTATACGATCTTACAATATAACACGCGAGAAACACATGGAACGATTTCAACAGGAGCAGTTGCGGCTGATCGTGTCGGTAAGCACTAAAAAGCGGTACCTCCATGACCTGATCGACTGGAATGAGCGCTGCATCGGCATCCTCGGCGCACGCGGAACCGGCAAAACTACCATGATGCTCCAGCATGTCAGGGACCGATACGGCAATTCAGAAAAAGCCCTGTATGTCTCGGTTGACAGTCCATATTTTCTTGCTCACAATCTCTTTGAAGTTGCAAGGGAATTTCATGAACTTGGCGGCGAGCTCCTGCTGCTCGATGAAATCCACAAATATCCCGACTGGGCGAGTCACATCAAATCGATGTACGACTCCCTCCCGGAGCTGCGTATTGTTTTTTCAGGATCCAGCCTCCTGCAGATTTCCAAAGAGAAAGCCGACCTGAGCCGAAGGGCAATTATCTTCAACCTTCATGGACTCTCGCTCCGTGAGTATATCAACTTTGTCCATGAAACCGATTATCCTGTTCATCCGCTCGATGCAATTCTCCACAACCACAGAGATATTGCCGAAACCATCAGCAAGGAGATTACAATACGCAAGGAACTGCGTGATTACCTGAAATACGGTTACTACCCCTTCTTTCTCGAAAGCAGCGGAACGTATCCTTTCCGGTTACGCGAGGTTATAAACCACATTCTTGAAGTTGATCTCCCCTATATAAACCGCATCGAAACGCGACAGCTTTCGAAGCTTAAAAAACTGCTCTACCTGCTTGCCACATCGGTACCGTTCACACCCAACATCACAAAACTGGCCGAAGCCACGGAAATCTCCAGAGCACGCCTGTACGAGTACCTTGAAAACCTTCAGAATGCGAGACTGCTGAATCTCGTCCGTTCCCAGGGAAGAGGTTATGAAGTCCTGAGCAAGCCGGAAAAGATATTTCTTGAAAACAGTAACCTGATGTATGCAATTACTGAGAACATCAACACCGGAACGCTACGGGAACAGTTTTTTGTAAACCAGATTCGAAACGCCGGTACCCTGCACCCCGGCATTCTCGACACATCAGTGGAAGTATCAACCAAGGGTGATTTTTTCGTCAACAACATGTACACATTCGAAATCGGTGGTAAAAGCAAGGGATTCCGGCAGATCGGCGGCATCGAAAACAGCTTCGTCGTTGCTGACGACCTTGAAATCGGCTCCCGCAACACCATTCCCCTCTGGCTTTTCGGTTTTCTTTACTGACAAACCGATTAGAATTCCAGCAGTAACGCCCCTGATAATTCTGCTTGACAATACGGTACTGCGGATGACAATGAGAATCAATGGAATTAGCTGATGCAGTTCGCGACATGAAGAATAACGGTTCGCCGAACCCGGACCCCTTCCCTGCCATCATCAGAAATCACAAGGCCTCATTGCGGCTTGAGCATATAGCTCACGGCATTGGCCGTTACGCCGAGCTGTCTTGCTGTTTCGGCAAGCGAAAGGCCGTACTCCAGCAGGGCTTTCCTTGCAAGCTCTCTTTTCAGCATCGGCAACTTGCCGGCCTTGCTTCCGGAGCGGAGAAAAACCGGGGTGACGCCGGCATCCCTGCACGCACGCTCGATATCATCATCGAGCAAGCGCAGCCGCTCGTATTCCGGCAGCAGCACATCCCTGCGCTCTTCGGCCTCCTTCAGCAACTCCTTCACGAACGCATCTCCGCCGAGAATCCTTTCGTCACCAAGCGCATTCTCGCCCCGCCGGCGCATGGACTGCACCTTCGACCATCCGCCCTGCGAGCGCACGAGTCCGCCTCCCGACAGCTCCTTTTCCCGATCGATACCAAGTTCCTCTTCGAGAAACTGCAGATACGCCTTCCGTGCCGGCCCTTCCTTCTGACCGAAAAACTGCAGCACGTAGTCCCGATCCATCCAGTCGTACCGGACCCTGTTCAGCAGCACGGCATGGCCGCTCCAGGGGTGCCGTGCAAGCTCTTCGAGCGATTCGACCAGTCCTGCCCGTAACGGATTGAGATGGATGTACGCCACCAGCTTGTCGAAGTACGCTTCCTCTTCGCAGATAATGGATTTGTAGCGATTCTGGAACAGGTGCCCGACCCGCGTATGTCGGCGGTTGAAATACTGGGCATAACCGCTCAGCAGGCGGCGCATGAAGGTGGATATGCCATCCGGACCGCTTTTCAGGAGGATGTGCGCATGGTTCGTCATGAGGGCGAAAGCGTAAATGCAGGTACCCGAGCCCCTGGCCTGCTGCCCCATGCGGTCGAGAAACGTTTTCCGGTCCGTATCGTCACGAACAATATTGCCCCGCTCTATCCCCCGGATAATCACATGATGCAGGGTTCCCAGTGCGTCAAGTCTCGGTCCTCGCGGCATCGCACTCTCCCCTTTTATTTTGCCCGTCAATCGGGTTTTCTCTTGATTTCAAGATACCAGATCACAGCTTTTTTGGCAACAGATCAACGTCCCGAAGTATTGCACATTACAGTTCTCCTGGGTTAACAGATTCATGCTGTTTCCCGATGCGGTATCTCCTGATAAGAGAACTCCCATAACCCTGCATTTTCCTTGGCATGCTCAATTGTCATACTGACAAGATTCCCCTTCTCGTCCACATCAATCAGTATATTTTCACTGATCTCACGAGTTTCAAACACTGGCCTGTCAAGTAATTCAATATACGCAGTATCAGTATCATCAAAATATTTTACTTTCATCACTTAGCTCTCCTTATACGATCTATCGAAAAATGCATTGTGAACGGTTTCTCCATCCTCAAGCAGAATGACCCTTAATCCGAAGTTCCCCATAATAAAAAACAGTAACTCATTACAGTACAATCAAA
>DYNE01000029.1 GCA_020721225.1 Pelodictyon luteolum
GATTATGAAGAACAATATAAAGCTATTTATACGACTTTACATTTGTGACGTGACAGTAGTTTACTGCATGGGGAAAAAACCTTATCCTGTTATTTACAGATAAGTTACAATAAGAGACAAAAGACAGTTACGCTTGTGACGAATTTTCAGTGCATGACCTCTGTGCATGCATCCTGCTGCTTTTCAGGAGGTTATCAACAATTCAACAATGCAAATGAGCTACAAAAAAAACAGAATACAGCGAATTACAACCAGCAATAACGTAATAACCCATTCTTGCTGCATCATTGCAAAAATCGTCAAAAAAAAACCTGTCCTCCCTTTTCATGGGAGAACAGGCATAACGGTAACAGAGTAAACCATTAAAGAAGTAACCACACATTCTACTCAAATAAGAACAACTTCTTATGATATTTTGTTCAGAAAAACATCATATTTTTCTCGCTTTGCCTTTTTCCCCTCCGGTTGAAAGGCTCCCCGTCATTAACCCCGGATCAACCCATTCGTCGAACTGCTCTCCCGTTGCATACCCGCTCAAAATTGCAGCTTCACGAAGGGATATTTTTTCTTTGTCGGCTTTTCGTGCTATGTCTGAGGCTCTGTCGTAGCCTATATGCAAATTAAGTGCCGTAGCCAGCATCAGGGAACCGGCCAGATGACGGCTGATAACCGACCTTTCGGGCAATATTCCCTTAACACATTTATCGGCAAACGAAACACATGCGTCGCCGAGCAGTTCCGCCGACTGGAGAAATGCACTGATCATAACCGGTTTATACACGTTCAGTTCAAGCATTCCTCCTGCCCCGGCAATAGTGAGGGTTACATCATTGCCCATCACCTGCGCACAAACCATACTGAGCGCTTCAGCCTGCGTGGGATTGACCTTTCCCGGCATGATCGAGGAGCCCGGCTCGTTTGCCGGAAGCACCAGCTCGCCGATGCCACAGCGCGGACCTGAAGCGAGCAGCCGGATATCGTTTGCGATTTTCGTAAGAGCAACGGCCAACCGTTTCAACGCTCCATGCGATGCAACGAGGGCATCATGAGAGGCAAGGGCTGCAAACTTGTCGGGCGCGGTTATAAACGGATAACCGGTCAGTGCAGCAATAATTCCTGCCGTTTTTTCAGCAAACCCTGCAGGAGCGTTCAAGCCGGTACCGACAGCAGTACCTCCCGATGCAAGCCAGGCAAGCTCCTGCATCGATGTTTCAAGAAAAACCGCCGCCTGCCCGATCTGTGCTGCATATCCTGAAAATTCCTGGCCGAGCGTCAGAGGAGCTGCATCCATCAGATGCGTTCTCCCGGTTTTAACGATAGCGCTGAACTCTCCGGCTTTTTCTGAAAGCGTTTGAAAAAGCAGACGGACTCCCGGAATGGTTTGCTCCGAAAGAACGCTGTAAGCCGCTACATACATAGCCGAGGGAAATACGTCGTTGGAAGACTGAGACAAGTTTACATCGTCATTGGGGTGCAGTAGCCGCTTGCCCTCTCCGATCCGATTGCCGAGAAGCAGATGTGCCCTGTTGGCAATCACTTCATTGACATTCATGTTTGTATGGGTTCCCGATCCGGTCTGCCAGATAACGAGAGGAAAATGTTCGAAAAGTTCTCCGGCAATAATTTCATCACACACCAGAGCTATCGCATGCATCTTCTCTATAGAGAGCACGCCAAGTTCACAATTGGCAATCGCCGAAGCTTTTTTCACATAACCGAAAGCCCTGATTACTTCACGGGGCATCGAAGCGTATGGTCCGATCCTGAAATTCACAAGAGAGCGCTGGGTCTGTGCTCCCCAATACTTTTCTTCAGGCACGAGAACTTCGCCCATGGCATCTTTTTCTTTTCTATAGCTCATAACGTAACGAAAGTAAAGATTAAACCGGACTCCTGCTTAAGAGTCCTCATTCATGAGGATCTTCCGGCACTCGAGCAACTCTTCGGCTCTCTGTGCATTGGTTTCAGGATACCGTAATCCGAGCTGCTGAAACATATCGAGTATAATACGCGAAACCAGAAGACGGGTGTTCTTTTTATCATCAGCCGGGATGACATACCACGGAGCATGCACGGTGCTGGTGGCCGAAAGACAGGCTTCGTAAGCTCTCTGATATTCATTCCAGAACTTACGCTCCTCAATGTCGTCGATGCTGAACTTCCAGTTTTTTTCCGGTTTATCGATTCTGTCAAGAAAACGTTTGCGTTGCTCTTCTCTGGAGAGATGCAGAAAAAACTTCAGTATCCGTGTCCCGTTCCGGTAAAGATGCCGTTCAAGTTCATTGATCGACCGGTACCGCTCTTTCCATACATCCCCGTTTTTCATATGCGCTTCAGGAACACCCTGATGCACAAAAATTTCAGGATGAACGCGGACAATGAGTACCTCTTCGTAATAGGAACGGTTGAAAATACCGATACGACCCCGCTCCGGCAGAGCACAGTTGGTTCGCCAGAGAAAATCATGATCGAGTTCATGGGCTGACGGGTGTTTGAAACTGTAAACCTGACAACCCTGCGGGTTGATGCCCGACATAACATGCCTGATTACGCTGTCCTTTCCGGCGGCATCCATCGCCTGAAAAATCAGCAGTACAGCATACCGGTTATCCGCATAATGAAACTGCTGGATCTCGCTGAGCTGCCTGACATGCCGTTCGAGCAGCTCGGCACACTCTTTTTTTGATGCGTAGAATGGCGACTCAAGTGTTGGACGTGTTGCCAGCTCAAGCGCCCGACCTTCGCGAACAATATATTTTTCAGGAGATAGTGTACCGTTCATAACCGCTGTATATCAACAGTTAACAAAACATCGAAGAGATTGGAATGTGCTTTTACAAGAACCGTTCATGCTTGCTGTTCGTTCGAGGCCTGTAGAAAAAGCCCTCAATGGTATGCTCCGTGATAATAAAAAAACGGTGAAGGAAATCGCTTTCCTTCACCGTCTGAAACTGGACAATATGAGCTTCACCCGCTCAGCGAAAGCATCGATTACGCATAAACCTTGTTATAGTTCTCTATGGCGTGTACAACGCTTTGACGGGCGATTTCAGCATTCTGGAACTGCTCGACAAGCACGGTTTTATGCTCGAGAGCCTTGTACTCTTCAAAAAAATGCTGCAGCTCCGAGTTGAAATACGGTGGCAACTGATCGATATCCTGAATACCGTTCATGCTCACGTCATCTTCAGCGACAGCGATGATCTTGTCGTCGCCTTCACCATGATCGATCATACGCATAACGCCTATTACCCTCGCCCTTACCAGACACAGCGGAACGATATCGCACTGGGAAATAACGACAATATCGAGCGGATCATGGTCGTCGCCGAGTGTTTTAGGAATGAAACCGTAGTTCGCCGGATAAAATACAGAGGAAAAAAGCACCCTGTCGAGCTTCAGCATGCCGGTCGTTTTATCCAGCTCATACTTGGTTTTACTGCCTCTTGAAATTTCGATAATGGCATTGACAATATTGGGTTGATCTTCTCCTACCTCAACATGATGCCAGGGATTAAAATTCATAACAAGTGTTTTGAATTGATTATTGTCAAACACAGAAATGCCGTGGCATTATAGCATTTTTTTTCAAAGGCTTCAAGAATGAACTCAAGAGAATCTCAGCTTTTGGTGACCTGCTGAAAATACGCTTTCGTTTCGGCAGCGACCACCGGGCTCAGTATCAGGAGCGAAACCAGATTCGGAATCGCCATGAGCGCATTGGCGATGTCGGCGAAGGTCCAGACCACCTGCAGCGAAGCAACCGAGCCGACCATGACCGCCCCCACCCATGCCCAGCGGTAGGGCACGACAAGTTTGTTCCCGAACAGGTACTCCATGGCTTTTTCGCCATAGTAGGACCAGCCGAGAATGGTGGAAAACACGAAAGTCAACAGGCCGAAGGTGAGCACGGCATTGCCGATATATGGCACCTCGTTGAAGGCAGCGTTGGTCAGTTCTGCACCTTTCAGTCCGCTCTGCCACATGCCGGAATTGACAATGACGATACCCGTGGCCGCACATACCACAACCGTATCCCAGAAGGTTCCGGTGGAGGAGATCAGTGCCTGGCGCACAGGATGGCTGGTCTGTGCGGCTGCGGCAACGATAGGAGCACTGCCAAGTCCCGATTCGTTGGAAAACAGGCCGCGAGCGATACCGAAGCGCATGGCCTCCCGCACTCCCGCCCCGGCAAACCCTCCGAGAGCGGCCTGGCCGTTGAATGCCGACGAAAAGATGAGCTGCAGGGTTTCGGGCAATGTCTCCTGTCGAAGAAACAGCAGCACGACGCAGCCGGTTACATAGAGCAGGGCCATGAACGGCACCAGGTACTCGCACACCTTCGCGATCGACTTGATGCCGCCGATAATCACCACCGCGGTGAACATTGTAAGAACTATTCCGGTAATCCATGGAGATATGTTGAAATTGCTCTCGACCATGGCGGCAATGGAATTGGCCTGCACCATGTTGCCGATACCGAATGCCGCAACAGCGGTGAATACGGCAAAAAGCACGGCGAGCCACTTCATGTTCATGGCTTTCTCGAGCACATACATCGGGCCTCCGGCAACCGAACCGTCTTCACCCACAACCCGGTACTTCACCGAGAGCAGAGCCTCGGAATACTTGGTTGCCATACCGAAGACGCCGGTCAGCCACATCCAGAGCACTGCACCGGGTCCTCCGGCAGCCACCGCCGTTGCCACGCCGACAATGTTTCCGGTACCGATGGTGGCGGCAAGCGCCGTCACGAGCGCGCCGAAATGGCTGATCTCTCCCGCCCCTTCGCTGGTTCTCGTCAGCGAAAGCCGAATGGCGCTGAAAGTGTGCTTCTGGATAAATCCAAGCCTGAAAGTGAGAAACAGATGGGTACCGAAAAGAACGGCAAGCAGGGGCACCCCCCACACATAACCGCTGATCAGGTCAAGGAGCTTTTCAAATTCAACCACACGTCCTCCTGAAATTGTTTCTTGTTATAAGGGAGATGCACTTTGTATTGCTGAAAAATACAGCATTGAACGGTAATCTCTCCGAAGAATTATTCGGAAACACCCTGATTCTCTTTTTAAGTCCTATCTTCGTATCTTTGCGCCTTCGGCACGGCAGCAAAAAAAAGCCCCGATTGTCGATAAAAAACCGACAATCCGGATACCCCGCAACGACTCAGCCTGAACCGCATTGCAGAAGAAATACACCCGAACAGACGAAAGCGAGGAAAACTCATGGATTTAACCAGGGAAATAGCAAAACGCAAAACCTTTGCCATCATCAGCCACCCTGATGCCGGTAAAACCACCCTTACCGAAAAGTTTCTGCTTTTCGGCGGCGCAATCCAGACTGCCGGTGCGGTTAAAAGCAACAAGATCCGCAAAACCGCCACCAGCGACTTCATGGAAATCGAGAAACAACGCGGTATCTCGGTTGCCACTTCGGTTATGGGATTCGAATACAAGGGCCGCAGGGTAAACATTCTCGACACCCCCGGCCACAAGGATTTCGCCGAAGACACCTACCGCACCCTGACTGCCGTTGACAGCGTCATTCTCGTCGTCGATTGCGTCAAGGGCGTCGAGGCTCAGACCGAACGACTCATGGAAGTCTGCTCGATGCGCCACACACCGGTCATCATCTTCATCAACAAGATGGACCGGGAGGGCCGGAACCCTTTCGAGCTGCTCGACGAAATAGAGGAGAAACTGCAGATTCAGGTACGTCCGCTCACCTGGCCGATCAGCCAGGGACAGACCTTTAAAGGGGTCTATAATATGTACAATAATGAACTGAACCTTTTTGAGGCCAATGCCACCAAAATCAGCGCGTCGCTCATCAAGATCAAGAGCCCTGACGATCCGGAACTGCTGAAATGGATACCGGAAAGCTTCTGTGAAAAACTGAACGAAGATATCGACCTGATCGAAGGGGTCTATGAACCCTTCAGCGAAGATCTCTACCGGGACGGTCTGCTCGCCCCGGTCTTTTTCGGCAGCGCCATCAATAACTTCGGTGTACAGGAACTGCTCGACACCTTCATTCAGATCGCTCCGAGCCCGCATGAGCGCGAAGCCGCCCAGCGCACGGTCATAGCGTCGGAAGAAGCGCTGACCGGCTTCGTTTTCAAGATTCATGCCAATCTCGACCCCAATCACCGCGACCGGACCGCCTTCTTCAGAATCTGTTCGGGAAAATTCGAGCGCAACAAATTCTACCTCCACACCCGACTCGGCAAGAAAATCCGTTTCTCCAGCCCGACGCAATTCATGGCGAACGAAAAAAGCGTGATCGACGAAGCGTGGCCTGGAGACGTGATCGGCCTCTACGACAACGGCTCCCTGAAGATCGGCGATACCCTCACCGAAGGAGAGGATCTGCAGTTCCGGGGCATTCCGAGTTTTTCTCCGGAAATCTTCAAGGTTCTTGAAAACCGCGATCCGCTTAAGACAAAACAGCTCGACAAAGGCATCCGGCAGCTCACCGAGGAGGGCGTCGCGCAGCTCTTCATTCAGTACGGCAGCCGCAAGATCGTCGGTACCGTCGGCGAACTGCAGTTCGACGTCATCAAGTTCCGCCTCGAACACGAATACGGCGCCCAGTGCGACTTTCTGCCGCTCCGCTACCACAAGGCGTTCTGGATCACCAGCGACAACAAGGAGCAGCTGCAGGAGTTCATCCGGCGCAAATCGAACGCCATTGCGCTCGATCGCGAAGACCACCCGGTATTTCTTGCCGAAAGCGAATGGATGCTGAAGGTCGCCCGCGAGGACTATCCGGAGCTTGAATTCCACGCCACCTCGGAGTTCAAGACCGCAGGGGAGTAACCCGCCCTCCACGGCCTGCAAATGCCAAAGAGGCTGTCTCGCGACTGGCTTTACGTAACAAAACAGTTCGTTTACCGAAGGAACAGCCACCTGATCTCTGGAAGTCACTGATGACACGGACCTTCAGGCATGAAAACCCGGAACTTGCTGCATGTAACTCACCTGCAATCTGAATGGCTCAGGCAAAAAAATCAGGGAAAAAATGTAAGTTTACCCGGTAGCGATAATGAGTCATCCCTGCCCTGAATGATGAACTATCACAGTAAAAATTTGAACCGGATTCACACGAGAAGTAATGGAAATTAAAACTGATCTCTATTTGGGTGACTGCCTGAATATCCTCAAAGAGCTGCCGGACAACTCGGCAGACTTGATATTCACATCACCGCCATATGCAGATCAAAGAGAAAAAACCTATGGCGGCATTCATCCTGATAAATACGTTGCGTGGTTCCTGCCCATAGCTGAACAACTCCTGAGAGTCCTCAACCCTTCCGGCACGTTTGTTCTCAACATAAAGGAAAAGGTTGTCAACGGAGAAAGAAGTACCTACGTGATGGAACTCATCCTTGAGATGAAAAGACAACAGGGCTGGCTTTGGACCGAGGAATTCATCTGGCATAAAAAAAACTGCTACCCTGGTAAATGGCCAAACCGGTTCAGAGACTCCTGGGAAAGACTGATCCAGTTCAATAAAAACAAACAGTTTTACATGAACCAGGAAACCGTCATGGTTCCTATGGGCGAGTGGTCGAAAAGCCGTCTCAAGAGACTCAGCGAAACAGACAGAACCCGTGATGAATCCAAAGTCGGCAGTGGATTCGGGAAAAACATTTCAAACTGGCTTGACCGGGAAAAGGCCTATCCAACAAATGTACTCCATCTGGCAACAGAGTGTAACAACAAAAACCACAGTGCTGCATTTCCGCAGGGACTTCCGGAATGGTTCATCAAACTCTTCACCAAAGAAGGTGACACTGTACTTGACCCGTTCATGGGCTCCGGCACAACCAACGCTGTAGCCAAAAGAATGAAACGAAACTCGATCGGCATAGAAATTGTCCCGGAGTACTACGAGATGGTCAAAAACGAACTCGAACCGACGGAACTTTACCTGCTGGAAAAAAAGAACAGCTATGCAGCAAATCTCCCTGAACAACGTATCGACATACGTTGAAAACAATATCGGCACCTTTCACCAGAAAAGGATTGCAAGCCTCGACGGCTTGAGCCTGACGAAAGTCCTGAAGAGAAAAAATCCCTACCTTTTCAAGGCGAAGTACGTTCTGACTGCTGAGGAAATCATCAGAGGCCTTGTCGATGCCCATATTTCATCGAACGAAGAAACGATTTTCGGCGACTGGCTTGAGGGACTTGCAATTTTCATCAACGGAAAAGTCTATGGAGGCTGGAAATCAGGAATTGAGGGAATAGATCTTGAATTTGACAACAATGGGCAGCGATTCATGGTTAACATCAAGTCCGGCCCGAACTGGGGAAATGCAAGCCAGATAAAAAAAATGAAATCCGACTTCAGAACAGCGGCTAAAACGCTTCGTACCAGTAATTCAGGCCTGCAGGTTGTTGCGATCAACGGCTGTTGCTATGGAAAGAGCACCAATCCCGATAAAGGGGACTATTTCAAGTACTGCGGTCAAAGATTTTGGGAATTCATCTCTGGAAATGCCGAACTCTATACGGAAATCATCGAACCATTGGGACATAAAGCGAAAGAAAAAAACGATGAATTTCAGCAATCCTACGCCCAGAGAATCAACATGTTCACGAAGACCTTCACCTGCGAATACTGCAAGGACAATGGGGCCATCGACTGGAAAAAACTCGTGGAATTCAACTCGTCGGCCAGCTGAAACATGTGACTTCCGAAATCTGTTTCAAATCGCGCATCTTCCCATCCACATTCCACTCAAAACTCGTAACTAAAAAATCATGTTTTATTGATTTCTTCAACTACCGTACCACAGAACCTGCCGACCAACCGATCCCGTACTGCGCTGGAAAAACGTTACAACTTTCCCAGCGCAGCAACCAGATAATCGAACCCGATCCGTTCCTGTTCCAGCCTTACCCGCTCACCCAGGCTGCCGCTGCGCAAATCGTCGTAGAGCGCCATTTCCTCACCGGTCAGCCTCGTCAGCTCCACAGTCTCGGGTGATGGCTCAACGCCCCAGAGCGTTCTGTGAGTCAGAAGCGTCTCTTTGTCCATAAGCAGGGAGACTGCCTCGGGAAAGAACCTGCGCAACTGATTGAGAATGGCGAAGCCATGTGTATCGATGTCTCCCCAGTAATAGAGCTTCCGCTCATGGAGCCAGTGGGCCGCGGCGAGATTCTCGAAACCGTATCCGGCACCGAAAATCACCATCGAACGGGAAACAGGGGGAAATGCAAGGAAGTTGATTTCGTTTTCGGTAATGAACACCGTTTCAACCGCAAGATTCAGTCCGGCAAACGCAGCCTCTGTCAGCGCGATATCCTGATCGGCATCCATCGGCAGGAGAGCCAGTTCAGGATCAAGAATGCGGAACCGTACCCTCAGGGGTTTATCCCTGAATCCGTAACGGCGGCAGAATCCTGACGTACCGGCAGCGGCGGGGTCAATCCGCTCCTGAGGAAGCGCGAGGTCGAACAGCTCGCCCAGTACGCCTCGGTGCGCTTCGATAAACTTGCTGTGCACGCCCGGCAGATCGATCTGCCGCAGATAAATATGCGGACGCGGATGCATCTGCAGCCAGCCGACTATCAGCAGAAGTTTCGGCCACGACCCGGCAAGTTCCAGCGTACGCAACGGACGCTTCCGGAGCCACGGAATGAGTTCGGGTTTCGTTTCGCGAGTCAGTCGAACAAGATCGGCAAACCGTTCGGCATCGCGCCGCCTGCCGATGAAGGCCAATGCATCATCGATCGAATCGATCCATACCTCCGCCGGAATCTCGTTGACTCCGAGAACGCGATGATTGAGCGTGCGCCAGACAATCCGGTAGTGCTTCGCCGAACCGGACAGCTGCGCAATCCAGCCGCGCACATCGGCGAACGATTCGCTGAGCTGCCTCGAATCCGGCCATTTCAGGGTCAAACGCCGTGGAAACAACGCATCATCTCCCATCAGAGCCAAAAGCAGAAGTCCCCGATCCCAGAGCTTCTGCACCTGGGCCCTCAGATCAGCAGGAGTCGTCCAGTTCACACCGGTTCTCCCTGTTTGGCAGCGCGATACTCCTCGATGGTGAGGTTGCGCAGCACCGAAGCCCGTCCATCCTCGTTACAGACAAAACCCACTCCGGAAACATAGGGCTCGATGATATGGATTTTCTGCAGCGGGGTCACGATGAGCAGTTGCAGGTTAAGCTGCTCGAAAAGCTGCAGGCCGTACTGTGCGGACTCGTCGGAACCGCGCCCGAACGCCTCGTCGATAACCACAAACCGGAACGACCGCGAACGCACTGCGCCCCACTCCAGACCGAACTGATAGGCAAGGCTTGCCGCAAGCACCGTATAGGCAAGCTTCTCCTTCTGCCCGCCGGATTTGCCTCCCGAATCGGCATAGTGCTCATGCTCGCTGTCATCTTCGCGCCACCGTTCGCTCGCCGCGAAAACAAACCAGTTGCGCACGTCCGTAACCTTGGCGGTCCAGCGCCGGTCGAGATCCGTATGTTCCTCGCGACCGCGGAACCGGTCGATGATCCGCCGTACCTGCAGAAATTTCGCTTCGGAGTACTGCGCGTCATCCGAACCGGTCAGGGACCCCTCGGTGCAGGCACGCAGTTCCGACTGAAAGTCCCGGATATCTGCGTCGAGGCTCATCTGCGCTTCGAGGGTGATGTACCTTCCCGGATTGTAATCGATCTTCGTGAGCGACTCGTTGATGAGGGCAATGCGCTCTTTGATGCTCTCCCGTTCACGGGCGAGCTGCGACTGAAAATTGGCGACTTCCCGGATGGTGTTCTCGTTGAGCAGCTCCTTGAACCGTCCCTCGAAACGAGGCAGGTCATCTGCCCGGAGCTGATCGAGCATCGAACGGTACTCGAACCCGGCGGCAATGTTCACATCGACCTCGCGGGTTTCAAGTTTCCACTCCTCCTTGTACTCGGTCATCGCCCTGATGATTTTTTCGCCTATGCGGGAGAGCTTTTTGTCTTCCGAGTCGATTCTGTTCTGCAGAAAATCGCGCATCTCCCGTTCGCGGTTATCGCATGACTCCACCGTCAGAGGCTGCCCGCCAAGCGCTTCGTCGCGCATCGACTCGAGCAGGGCGAACTGCCCCGCTGCCTCAGTACCGGCTTCATCCCGCAGTGCCTCCGCCTGCTGCCGCAACTCCCGCAACCCGCTGATCTTCTGCTCCATTTTCGAGCGCTTGTCCTTGCGTTCGTCGAGCTGGAGCTCCGTTGCTTGCAGTTCGCCCTCCACTTCGGCAAGCTGCCCGGCAAGGGTTTTCAGAATATCCGAAGCCGCTTCGAGATCACGTTTTTCCGCTTCGAGCCTGGCAATGGCGACAGCCAGCGGCTGCCAGTCGAGATCGCGGAAATCGGGGTACTCGTCGAGCTTTGAAAGGACGGTGAGCCGATCCTTGAGCGTCTTCTGCTCCTGCTGCAACGCATGGATCCTGCCGGCAAGTCCGGCAAGATGCTTCTCCTGCCGTGCAGCACTCTCTTCGAGCGCCGCGATCTTGGCAGCATTGCTCCACCCCAGCACATAGCGACTGCGGTCGTCAATCGGATGACGGTCGTCTTTTTCGTGGCGTTCACCCGGAGCCTTGATCTGGCCGGTGATGGTAATGGCTTTTTTCTCGCGCCGGAACTCCTCCTGATCACTGCAGCATACCAGATCGAAACGATTGGCGATCTCACGCTCCATCCAGTCGAAATAGGGCGAATCGGCCTTGATGGCGATCTTGCGTACGAGAGAGGCTTCATGATCAGGCTGCCGACCCGACTGCGACTGCTGCCGTACCCGGAAATAGACCAGCCTTCCGTGAAGGTGGGTACGATCCACCCATTCCGCAACCGCGCCGTAATGACGGTCTGGCACCAGCAGGGAGAGGCCGAAGTTCCGTAAAAGGCGTTCGACAGCACCTTCCCACTCCCGCTCCTCTTCGAGAACCTGCAGCAGCTCTCCGGCAAAGGGCATCTCATCTTCGGCAATATCCAGCGCATGGCAGAGCGAACGACGAATAGCGACCTGCTTTTCATCGATGTTGCTGCGCCGCGCTTTCAGACCCCGGATTTCGGCTGTCAGCCGCTCATGCTCCTGCCGCCCCTGGGTAAAGAGGACGCCCGCCTCGTTGAGATCGTTCTGCACCCTCGCTTCCCCGTCCGCGCACTCTTCGCGCATTGTGCCATGAGTGGATCGCTGGTCGAGGAACTCATCCACGTTCGATGCAGGACGTTCCCCGAGCTGATGGACAAGCTCCTCGTACCGAACCGCCTTCTGCCGGCACCGTTCAAGCTCTGACTGTTTTTGGCGAATTTCCGCACCGATATTCTCAATCCGGTCACCGCCGTTCTCGGCAATGGTGCGGCGTAACTCCCGCTCGCGCTCCTGCTTCAACCGGCGCTGCTCCTGCAGGCGCTCTACAGCCATGCTGTGTCGACTCAGTTCATCGTCAAGAGAGGCAAGACGCTTGTCGAGCAGGTCGAGCTTCAGCGTCGCGAACCAGGGGCGCAGGGATTCGCGGCATGAGCGAAGGGTATCGGCTGTAGCGACAATCTCATGATGACGGTCGCAATCGGCGACGAGAGGACTCAGCATCTCTATCTGACGCCGTGCCTTGAGCACCGCTTCATGAGCGCGGTTGAGGTTTTCGAAATGCTGGATAAGCGCGGCTATACGAGGCTCCACGTCGAACGGTTCGAGCATGTGTGTGCGCACGAAATCTGTCAGGTTGCCCACCGACTTGAGCGAAACGGTCTGATGGAACAAATCGAGCGCCTGTTCGTTGTCGATGCCGAAACGGCGACGGAACCAGGCTCCGTAAGGCGGAAAGCTTTCGAACAGCTCGACGCCTTCACTGCGCAGCCGTTTGCGCAGGCCGGCGATTTCAGTACCGAAACCCGTAAAATCCCGAGCGATGGAGAGGTCGCGTTCGCATGCTGTATACAGGCGCGCCGGCTGTGCGACAGCATCCTTCATCCAGAAAATCTGGGCCAGGGTCACAGTCTTGTCGTAACCTTCGTTATGGAAGACGCCGAGAATCACCGAATAGCTGTTGCTGTCGCGCAGGGCGACCGGTTTAGCGCCTCCGACGCTCTCCTGACGCTCCGACTTGAAATAGCCAAGCACGTAGGAACGCAGGGATCTCTCGCGGGTATCGGCACCTGCCGCCTTGTTGTAGGCAATGCGCTGGCTCGGCACCAGAAGGGTGGTCACGGCATCGACCAGCGTCGATTTTCCCGATCCGATATCCCCGGTAAGGAGTTCGTTTTTTCCGCCAAGTCGAAGGGTCCAGACCCTTCCATCAAAGGTTCCCCAGTTGAAAACTTCGAGACGCTGCAATCGGAAACCGGCCAGACGATCATCGGCAACAAACCCCATTTCAAGCAGCTCACTCATCGCGACCCTCCAACGGTTCCGCAGGTCGCTGCAGGTATTCGTCGAGCCGACGATCGAAATCCGACAGCCACTGGGCATCGATAAAAGCCTTGATGATCCTGCGGACTTCGAACATCTGCCTCTCTCCCCGCAAACGGCGGATAAAACCAAGCTCGGCGATTTTATTGAGCGAAGCATCGACCTGATCGATCAACCGGACCTCATTGCTGCCGGGCGGAAGGAAAATCCGTATCAGTTCGACCACCTCATCCCGCGACATAATCAGGCGCGTTTCTCCTGCACCGGCATCGAATTCGGCAAGCTTTTTGCGTAACAGCGCAAGGAGCAGGCTGACCGGATAGCTGAGCTGACGGCGTGCCATCAGGCGGGGAGTTGGAGTCGTCCCCTCTGCTCCGCTTTCAGAGCGAGAACGCAAAAAAGCATACCCTTCAGCTTCGTCGAAAATCAATTCCAGACCAAGCACCGCGACATAATCACGCACGGCTGCCGACAGGTTAAACAGAGAGTTCCATAATGCAGGGCTTTCATCCTGGTAGATCACCCCCTTCAAAAGAGGAATCACGACAAAAGAGAGATCCTGAACCGGGTAGGGCGAATAGCTGTTTTCTATGTCTGTATGGTTCATCATCAGTTTCTCAATAAAATAATACGAGGCAAGGTCGCCTGCCGGGTTATGCCCGACGCACTCTGCCACCTGACTTCATCATCCTCACCTTCATCCACCGTCGTCCGGGGCCACTCCCCGGCAATCTGCAGATAGGTAACCAGCTCGGCCAGCCCGTTTCGTAACGGATGACGCATAACCACCTCCCCGATGGTGATCTGGCTGCACGTCTGAAGTTCGATCCGGATATTTCGCAACAGTTCGGCCCGATCGACCGTCACCTGGGCGTAAAGAATTGCGGTATCGATCTCCGCATCCCCTTCGTCGAGAGCGATGCCGGCAATCACCGGAGTGAATGGAAGCCGATAAAGCGCTCGTTCGAAAGGCAGTTCGATGAGTGCCGAAAAACCCTCGAGAGGCATAAAGCCGCCCGAAGGAAAATCTTCGCGCAACTCAAGCGCATGGTTTTCAATCCCCCGAAGAATATCCATGATACGCCGGTTCTCAAGCCACGCCTTGTCATCGAGAAACCTGCGCAACTGCTCGGAAAGCCGGGCCACCGTCCGTTGCGTATGCTCTCCGGCCTCCAGCCAGTCGTAGTGTACACGCCGCAAACGGCTGTCGGGGCGCATCGTCACAATCGGCGGCAGATCCAGCACCGTTTCCAGAAGCAGGCTTAACTCCTCCTGGCGGGACTGCGACATGAGAAAATCCCAGAATGCCCTGAAACTTTTGCCCTGATCGGAATCTGCGATGGCATCGCGCTCTCCCATGATCTCCTCGAGCAGCGCACCCTTCGATCCCTCCCAGAGGGCAATTCGCTCGCGCACCCGGCGATCGAGAATCCGAAAGTTATGCTCCACCTCTCGAAAATCGGACAAAAGGTCGCGCGCCAGTTGCAGAAACTGCTGAAACCGATCCTTTAGAGCCGTATCATCCAGCAGCGATATATCGCCGGCAAGGATGCGATCGATCTCGTCATCGATTTCCTGACGACGCTCCTGCAGTTCGGCAATGCGCACTTCAGGATCGGCCTGACTTCCCGTGCTCATCTGGCGCAACAGTTCAAACAGGGTAATAAGTCGCGACTCCGTGCCGACAAAAGCACGCTCGGTCAGCCCCTCAAGCCAGGACAACGCCTTTTCGGTTGCCGCAGTCAGGTCGAAATGCGGTTCGTCCGTTCCTTCCGGATAGAATTTGCGCAACCACCCCTTCTCGTTGTCGGCCCAATCATTCAGATAGTTTTGAGCCGTACCGGGAAAAAGATCGGCACCCTGTTGCTGGCGCAGGAAAAAAAGTTCATCTTCGAGCGCCTCGACCAGATCTGCCTGGGAAAGAATTCGCACATTGGGTACAATGAAAACCCTGTGCAGAAAACTGGCAACCAGCGGCGCATGCTGGGCGCGCAGAAGCCGCCACGCCGGATGGTTCTGCCTGAGGAGATCAAGGGTTGTGTAGTCGAGAGCCAAAAAGCGCTATTGATATCTGGTGAAAAAAACGCCCGCGTACCGGATTTGAGGCTGAAGTTAAAGTTTTTTCTCCGCTTTTCTTTCGATTGCCTTTCTCTGCAGATAAATTCCAACCACATCCGCAAAATCGGAATAGCACAACGATTGCATAAACATGATTGGGCATGATCAGCGAACGCATCGGTTTCAACAACAGCATACCCATTCGGTTTGAACCATTTCCCCTGCATCACCGGGCATCATGATGCCATTCTCGATGTCACCGAACAGGCACAGATGATTATGCGTGCATATAGTAACGAAATACGCCCCGGACTGTTCATAATCGTAACCCTTCAGGCAAATCCAATGACGATGTTTTTTTGTCATGAATCGGCAAGGCAATCACCCTCAATGCATCAAATCCCGATAGGCCACCTCTTTTAATGCAGAATTGTTCTCCGGGTTGCAATCCTCCCCGGACTGGTAGCTGGTCATGTCCTGCTTGATGACGCGCAGGGTGAAGTAGCGTTTGGCATTACCTTGTACGCTCTCCGAGGCCCAGCCGCCAAAATCGGGAATCTGGTAGGCAGTGTTGACCGTAAAGGAAGCTCCTCGCTTGAGTGTACTAAATGTCATGGTTTTAAGGATGTCCGATACTCCTGTCTGGACACAGGAATACTGAGGAGCATAAGCCAGGTTCATAATCACCTCGGCCACGGAGGCCATATTGTAGTTTCCCACGCCAACATTGGTCACCGTGCCGGAGATGGTGACCAGACCATTGCTGCTCTTTGTCAGCGTAAGGTTTGCCTTGAGATCGGGACAGAGGGTGTAAACCGGATTCTTTTTAACAACGAGCTTGGGAGTACTTGCAGTTGGGTCTGCCGTATAATAGTCGGCATGAACGGTTTCGTGCGCCATCAGCAGAACGATACCGCACAGCATGAACAGCGTGCGAAAAAGCTTGGAGGGATTCATGGTTTTCTCCCGGTTTGAATTGAGGATCACAGGATTTATCAGGACGAATTCGTTCTGGACTCCTGTAATATAAACATCGTAGCGGTGTTGATGATAACAGCCATGAAAATCAGGGGAAAAAACCGATACCTGAGGAGTGAAGCGGTCATATCCGAGCAAACGCCACATCGCGAATCCATGCACCTGTGGCAATCACGCGCCAGATTTGCAATTCCGAAAATGCAAAAAATGCAAAAAGCCCGTCTTTCGACGGGCTTCTGCGGGGTTTTCGTGGAGATGGCGGGACTCGAACCCGCGTCCAGAACATTGCTCGATAAGGCCACCACACTCATCTTCGGTGTTTGATTTTTCGTGAACCGTGTACACCGCCGGCAGCGTTCGGTTCCTTATCCTGAATGTGTATTCATCCGCCCCTTCAGGCAAAAAACAGATGAAGCTTACTTGCGCGAACCGAAGCTCAAGCGCGGGTTATGCCATTCTGCGCTTTCAGAGTAAGCGCCTCCGCCGCAGAACGATGGCCGATTAATTAACTTGTGCTAATCAGGCAGCCATTGCATACGAATAATCGTCTGCATCTATTTGTTACATAGACTTCTTTAACGAGTCCGTCCATGCTGAAACTCGGAGTGCAGCATTATCTCACACCTGCCCTGTCGAAAGCCTGTCATCCCCAATACCGTCAAAGAACTTGGTTGCCTGGAAGCAACCATATATATACATTTCAATAACAACAGCAAAACAAAACGTAACGTTCAGTATCCCATGCTTAAAAACATTTCTTCGAAACAGGTTCTGCTCTGGGGGGGGCTCTCCTGGATTGTCGTAGTGATTCTCCTGATTGTATTCGGAGGATGAACCTCTCAGTTGAGACCCGGCAATTCCGGAGAATTCGCTACGATCCGGTACTCTCCGCCCTTTGACCGGACGGAACGACTCCACATGCGTTCATAGGCATCGGTGAAAATCATCTCCCTGGTAGCATCTGCGGTGTACCAGGAGCCCTCTTCAAACTCCTGCTCGAGCTGTCCGGCTCCCCAGCCGGAATATCCGAGAAAGAACCGGATTTCGTTGGGATTAATAACCCCGGTATTGATCAGATAGCTCAACTGGTCTTTATCGCCACCCCAGAAAACGCCGTCGAAAATCTCTATTGCACCATCTATACTGTCGCCTCTTGAATGAATGAAATGAACCGTATCGACCTGTACGGGACCTCCCATATGCAACGGCTCCTCTATATCCTCAAAACCGGCTATGGCTTCACATACCTTGAATTCCATCGGACGGTTGAGTATAAATCCCATAGAACCCTGCTCGTTGTGTTCGCACATGAGCAGAACGGTTCTCTTGAAATTCGATTCAAGGAGATTTGCGGATGCAAGCAGCAATTTGCCCGGCCTCAGTTTATCAAATTCGTTTACCATGCGTGATTTCACGTTTGTTGCCCAAGATAGTCCAGAATTTCTTCCGCGTGAACAGCCGGAGTTACTTTTGGCCAGACCTTTTCAATCATCCCCTGTTCATCGATGAGATAGGTAACCCGACTGGTACCCATGTACTCCTTGCCCATAAATTTCTTTTTTCCCCATACGCCGTAAGCCTCGACGACTCTCTTCCCTTCATCTGCGACAAGTCGAAACGGCAGAGCATATTTTTCAGCAAATTTACTATGCTTCGCCTTACTGTCTATACTGACTCCGAGTACCACGACACCTGTCTCCTGAAATTTAGGCAAATTATCACGAAAAGCACAAGCTTCCTTCGTACATCCTGGCGTATCATCTTTAGGATAAAAATAAATTACTATTTTTTTACCGCGATACTCATCAAGAGTAACCGGTTTTCCATACTGGTCGTCAGCGGTTATAGGGGGAGCTTCCGCTCCTATTTCAAGAAGTGCCATTGTTGAAACTTATTTATGTTCTTAAAACGTTTTACCTACTAACTGAAACCATATCACAAAAAGTTTCGACAGATAATCATGAAACCGTATTTATTTTGTCCCGTATGCAGCAAGCCGCTTTCCGAAGGAATTATAGAGGGACGAACGAGAATGTTCTGCAGCGATTGCGGATGGGTGCATTACCGCAATCCGCTGCCTGTAGCCGTAGCGTATACGGTGAACAGAAACAATGAACTGCTTGTGGTGAAAAGAGCCCATGAACCGGCAATTCATGAATGGGCCCTTCCCGGAGGATTTATTGAAGAGGGCGAGGAACCCTACGAGGGTTGCCTGCGTGAACTGATGGAAGAAACCTCGCTGTCAGGAACGATTGACCGGCTTATCGGCATCTATCATCGTAAAGTCGAGATGTATGGGTCGTTGCTTGTAGTAGCATATAAAGTGATCGTCGATGACCATGAATGCCTGGCGATCAACCATGAGCTCTCTGATGCGGGATTCTTTGACGAGCAAAATCGTCCGGAAATCAACATCCCCCTGCACCGGCACATCATCGAAGAGCACAACCGGATCGAACCCCTTGCCGAAATTTCCGGCAACCCCGTACTTTAGGAGTGCGGTTTCAAAGCCTGCTGCAGATCTCCGATGGCCCCGGCAGCCTCAGCGATATCGGTACCTGACGGGTTCTGGAAAACCCGGAGTTCGAAAAACGGCAGCACCGCAAGAAGATGGTCCATGATGTCGGCCTGAACATCTTCGTAATTTGCCCAGACGACGTCATTGCAGAACACATAAAGCTGCAGCGGAATGCCGTTTTCCCCAGGCTGCAGATGACGGACCAGAAGGGTCATGTCGCTGTTGATCTTCGGGTGGCTGCGGAGGTAAGCGATTACATAGGCCCGGAAAGTGCCGAAATTGGTCAGACGGCGACCGTTGACCGGAACGGTTGTATCGCAAGAAAATCGCCGGTTATAGTCGTCCAGTTCCCGAATTTTGGCATCGAGATAATCTCGAAGCAGAAAAATGCCGCGCAGTTTCTCAATCATGGCTTCATCGCAGAATTGCACGCTTCGCATGTCGATGTTGATCGAACGCATGATCCTGCGGGCACCGGACTCGCTCATGCCGCGCCAGTTCCTGAACCCCTCGGAAATAAGCGCGTAAGCGGGTATGACTGTGATTGTCTTGTCTCCGTTCTGCACGGAAACCGTGACGAGCGAAATATCGATAACCTCCCCATCTGCCCCATATTTCGGCATTTCGATCCAGTCGCCTGTTTTCACGAGGTTGTTCGCTGTAAGCTGGATACCGGCGACAAAACCGAGTATCGAATCCTTGAAAATGAGAATGATCACTGCGGTGAAGGCACCGAGACCACTGAAAAACACCAGAGGAGAGGTTCCGAGCAGCCTCGATATTACGATAACAGCTCCCGAACTGATGACGAGGGTTTTCAGTACCTGGATAAAGCTCTTCAGCGGAAGCCGTGCGGAAACCGGATGCTCGTTGTAGTTCTCAAGCAGGGCATCGAGCGAGCCGAGAATGGCAAAAATAACAATGATGGTAAGATAGATCGTGAGAACCGCCTGCACCGGCACGATAATGTCGGGATAGAACAGAAAGACGACATGAGCGACATTATAGAACAGAATCGGAGGCACCATATGAGCGATCGAGGCGAATACCCGGTGTTTCAGCAGAAGATCATCGAGATCGGTAGCCGTTTTCCGGGCAAAGTGCTTAACCACCTTAAGCAGCAGCTTTCGTGCAACTATCCCTGTAACGATCACAAAAATGATGGCCACAAGTAACAACAGTAGTGTTGTGAGCTGCTCTGCATGAGCAGTACTGAATCCCTGCTGTTCGAAATAGAAACGGATACCCTTCATGATCATTTCCCGATTATCTCTGTTATTCCATTATACAATACAAATATGCAGTTATATTGTCCGCGACAATCCTGAACGTCCTTGCCATTAACCAGTGAAAAAGGAGTATCGGTCGGGCGTATCATTCGCCCCACGAACGATACGCCTCTTCTCCTCTTCACCTTAACACCAAGAACTAATTCCCCAATCTTCTACTGCGAAGCGATACTCCAGCAATGCGAAGCGAGCTATACTCCGCGATGCGACAGCGAGCATACTCCCGTTCGCCCAGCGAACGATACTCCTGATCTCCGCCAAACAACTGCTCACTACCCACAATTCTCATCTTTCCATTCCCTCATCGCTTGGGACTGGATTATAAGTGCATTATTGAAATAGAATTGGAATTATACCGATACGGCAGGAAGGGTTATGCTGAATACGGAGCCCTGGTTGATCCTTGAACGGACTTCTATGTGTCCTTTATGACCGATGACTATATGTTTGACAATGGCAAGCCCCAACCCGGTGCCGCCAAGGGTTCTCGATCGGGCTTTGTCGACCCGGTAGAACCTCTCAAAGATGCGGTCAAGATCGGCGGGAGCGATACCTATGCCGTTATCTTCAATCTCCATGCGTACATCCATGCCGGCACGAAACACTGAAATTCTGATCCGCCCGTTCCGGTCATCGACATATTTCACTGCGTTATCGAGAAGATTTCGTACGACAATTTCAAGATAGCCGGCATCCGCAGTAACTTCAGGAATATCATCCTGATAGTGGCGTTCGAGGCGGATCTGTTTTTTTTCAATCGCCGGAGTAAGCATCTCGACGGTTTTTTCAATTACGCGACAGAGATCGACCGGTGCGAAATGATATTCGATTTTTCCCGATTCGATTCGTGATAGATCGAGCACATCATTGACGAGTGCGGTCAACTGTTCGCTCTCCTTGAGTATGATCTGCAGAAACGCGGTAGCATGCTCGGGATCGTGCATGGCTCCCTCAAGGAGGGTTTCCGTATACCCTTTGATACTGGTGAGGGGTGTACGAAGCTCATGGGAAACGCTTGAAACAAAATCACGCCTGATTCGTTCGAGGTTTCTCAGCCGGGTGATATCATTGAATACAAAGACCGTTCCGTCCGAACGGCTGTTCTTCATTACCGGCATCGAACTGATCTGCAGAATTCTGGTGCCTTTTGACGTAGCAAGGCTCACTTCCTCCTTGAGCAGCGCAGTCTTGTTTTCATGAACCCCATCGATAATCTCCTGAAGGCGTCTGTCCGACAGTTTCCTGATGGGTCTGAACGTAAGCATCGCGCCATCGATGCGGAACATACGCGATGCGGCAGGGTTGACAAGCACAATCTCGCCAGCGGCATTGGTAACGAGAATAGCCTCGCGAATACCGGAAAAAACAGCCCGATACCACTCTTCCTGACGCTGCTTTTTTTTGATTTCATCTGACATGAAATTAATGACCCGGGCAAGCTTGCCTATCTCGTCGTCACGATGAACCGGTATAACCCCGCTAAAGTCGCCATGAAGGCGCTTTTCAGCCGCTTCGGCGAGTCGCTGAAGAGGTCTAGCAAGAAAAAATGCCGTCAGCACCCCGACAAACAGGGAAAAAAGCAGCGCCCAGAAAAGGCCGGCCTCTATGCCTTTTCGAACTTCCGACTCCAGTGCCCCGATCGCCTGTACCGGCTTGGCAAATCGCAGAACCGCGTAAATCTGCGGATTGCCGAGCGGAACCGCCATATAGAGCATGTTTTCCCTGACGGTCGCACTGTAACGGATGTGTTCGCCGTAACCGGTTTTCAGGGCCGCCTGCACTTCCGGCCTGTTCCTGTGGTTTTCAAGGAGGTCGAGAGCTGAAAAGGGAATGTAGGAATCGCCGATCACTTTTCCTCCGGGAGTGATGAGCGTCACCCTGATCTTGAGTATCTCGCCGAGCCTGTCTGTCCAGAGATCGGCTGCCGCACTTTCCTGCCAGTCGGATGGCTGTTTTTCAAGCAGTAAACGATTCATCCGGATTTCTCGATAAAGCTCCTGACGAATACCCTTGAGCAGCAGTTCATTGATGAGCTTTCCCTGGGAGAAATAGCTGAGAGCAACAGTAAAAAAGATTATCAGGCCAAACACTATCCCGAGCCTGACCGATACTCTTGCGTACATTTTCAATCGACCTCTCCGGGCTCATCGAACTTGTAACCCAGCCCTCTGACTGTCTTGATCATTTTTCCGGTTTCACCGAGCTTCTCGCGAAGCCTCGTAATATGGGTATCGATAGTTCTGGTATTGATGGTTTTATCGACATCCCAGACATCGCTCAGGAGAGCCTCTCTTGACTGAGCCTGCCCCTTGCGCTTAAGCAGCGCGACAAGCAGCTTGAACTCCATGAGAGTCAAAATCACCCCTTTGCCGTCGAGGGTGATCTGATGACGCGTAATATCGACGTCGAGACCACCGGCACTGAGTACCTCCTGTAAACCGGCACGCTGGCGGCGATCGCGCTTAAGAATGGCGCGAATTCTCAGGTTCAGCTCACGGGGACTGAACGGCTTGACGACGTAATCGTCAATACCGAGTTCAAAACCGAGAACCTTGTCTATCTCCTCGCCTTTGGCCGTCAGCATAATAATGGGAAGATCCTTGAGCATCTGATGCTGCCGTATCCGCCGGCACACTTCAAATCCGTCAATGCCGGGCAGCATGATATCGAGCAGAATAAGATCAAAACTTCTTTTCAGCAGCTGATCGAGAGCGTCCTCTCCCGTTTCTGAAATATGATACTTGTATCCGGCTCGTTCAAGATTGTAACCGAGCAGTTTCGCAAGGTTCTGATCGTCTTCGACCACAAGAAGCAGGGGATCCTGCATAGTTTTCCTCGTGTATTGATTTTGAATTGTTGACAATAAAACACAAACCTTTCCGACATCATCTCATAAACAGTATAACTCTCTCATATGCCGGGAAAATCATGTCCGGCTTTCCAGCAAGCGGCTTCATGACCAGGTTCATGGATTGCCAGTTCCGGCCTGCTCTGCCGGCATCGATCATCGGCAAGCGGACAGCGTCCTGCAAATCTGCATCCATCGGGAAGATGAACGGCGCTTGGCACATGCCCTTCGATAACATGCAGCCGCTCCTTGCGAAAACCGATACGAGGTATCGATTGCAACAGACCCCGTGTGTACGGGTGCAGTGGATTGCTGAAAATCTGACGGACTGCGCCTTTTTCCACAATTCCCGAAGCGTACATCACAATAACCTCCTCGCACAACTCTGCGACGACACCAAAATCATGGGTGATCAGCATTACGCTCATACCGATATCGCTCTGCAGTTTACCGATCAGTTCGAGTATCTGCGCCTGAACGGTAACATCGAGAGCCGTTGTAGGTTCATCCGCTATAAGCAGTTCGGGATTGCAGGAGAGCGCCATGGCAATCATGACCCTTTGGCGCATACCTCCTGAAAGTTCATGCGGATATGAGGAAAACCGTTCGGACGGATTCGGAATGCCGACCAGATGAAGCAGCTCGATCGAACGTTCCCGCGCTTCACGACGGGAAATGTTCCGATGCAAAAGAATCTGCTCCATGATCTGGTTCCCGCAGGTAAAAACCGGATTGAGCGAGCTCATCGGTTCCTGAAAAATCATGGCGATCTCGTTCCCCCTCAGGCGCCGCATTCCTTCTTCCGGCAATTTGAGTATATTGTTACCTTTCCATAATATTTCTCCTCCGGCGAAATATCCCGGAGGCATGGGAACAAGCCTCATAATGGAGAGTGCCGTAACCGATTTACCGCACCCCGACTCACCGACGATGCCGAGTGTGCGATTCTGTGCAAGAGTAAAACTCACCCCGTCAACAGCTTTGGCAACGCCGTACCCGGTAGAGTAATAGGTTTTGAGATTGTTCAGTTCAAGAATGTGCATAGACCCATGGGTTATAAGCGGTCCGGCCTTACTGCCGAACCATGCATGAAAATAGGTTTTGTCCGACTCATATGAAAACGTTATCAGAAACGAAGATCAGCAGTATTCCGGTTGTAAAAAGAACTCCCTCCTTTCTCTTCGACACCCTAAGACAGACTGATGCCTTTCGGCTCCTTAAATCAAGACTGGAGCAAAACGGTTCCGGCAGTGCCGCACAGCTTCATCCGATAGAGATAACCGGTATCAGCGGTTCCCTCTCGGCTCTGACCGCGGCTCTGCTGTTTTTTGAAACAGACTCGCCGATTCTGGTTATCAGCGCACCGGAAAATGACGAACTTTTCGAGAACGATTTCAATCTTCTTGTTCCATCCGGTTCATTTTACAGCGTTTACGATCAGCTGCCTCTTGCCATGAAGGCTCTGGCAGACGGCACTCCCGTTCTCCTGCATGCATCGTTCAGCGATCTGCTGCAGCCGCTCTGTTCACCTGACGAAATCGGGAAAAAACTCTTCCGGCTTGAAAGGGAAAAAGATGCAGGATATGAAAAGCTGAAAAATTTTCTCAGGGAAAACCAGTTCGAACATCGGGAGTTCGTAGAAGATGAGGGTGAATTTTCCGTTCGCGGATCGATTATCGATATTTTTTCCTTCGGGTCACCCGAACCGGTACGGGTCGAATTCTTTGGCGATACCGTCACATCCCTGCGAATATTCGATATCAACTCCCAGCTTTCCGGAAAAACAGTCGAACATATAACCGTAACGGGAAACTTCAGCCATGAAGCCGGTTCCGGCAAAGAGAGTTCCATGCTCGATTATCTTCCGGAATCCGCAATCATCCTGATCGAAAGCACATCGGAACCGGACATGCAGGATGAGGCGGATTCTACCATAAAAGCACTTTCCGCATTCCGTCAGATACATCTCTCTCCGGTTTCCTCCGACGCAATTGACTTTGGATCGCATCCGCAGAAAAAAATCATGGCGAATTTTCGGTTGCTGGCCGGTGAACTGCAGAAAACTGCCGCAAAAGGACGGCAACCTGTTTTCACCTCTGCTTCAAAACGGGAAATCGACGAACTCGCCGAATTTCTTGGAGATGAACTGCACGAAGCAACGGAAACACACAATCCCGATATTCAATGGATCGCCATAAATCTGCATTCCGGATTTTCATTCAGGCATCTCGATATCTATTCAGAGTCCGATATTTTTGGTAAGTTCCACACCCACAAATCGCACAGAAAGCGGAAAATCAAGGGAATCTCCCTGAAGGATCTGCACCGACTCAAAATCGGAGATTACGTCGTTCACGAGGATTACGGCATCGGAATCTTCAAATCCCTTGAAACCATTACCGTCGGCAATTCAGAACAGGAGTGCGTACTGGTGGAGTATGAAGGGGGCGATCAGCTCTTTGTCAATGTCCAGAACATCAATCTGCTCTCGAAGTACACCGCCGCAGAAGGCGCTCTCCCCTCCCTGTCGAAACTCGGCAGCAGCAAATGGGCTGCAAAAAAAGAGAAGGTCAGGAAAAAAATAAGGGACATTGCCATCAATCTCATCAGGCTTTATGCCGAGAGAACCATGAAGCCCGGCTTTGCCTTCTGCGCCGACACGATTTTCATGCGTGAGTTCGAAGCGTCATTTATTTTTGAGGAGACTCCGGATCAACTCAAGGCGATTGAAGAGGTTAAAGCCGATATGCAGAAGCCCCATCCCATGGATCGCCTGATATGCGGCGATGCTGGATTCGGTAAAACCGAAATCGCCATGCGGGCGGCATTCAAGGCTGTTGAATCCCGGAAACAGGTTGCCATACTCACTCCTACCACCATTCTGGCTCATCAGCATCTGGAGTCGTTCGAAAGACGATTTGCGAATTTTCCGGTTTCAATTACCGTGCTCAGCCGTTTCATCCCAAAAAAAGAACAGCTCGAAAGAATCGGAAAAATCGAAAACGGGGCGATCGATATTGTCATCGGTACTCATAGACTGGTTTCCAAAGATGTCCGGTTCAAGGATCTCGGTCTGCTCATAATCGACGAAGAACAGCACTTCGGCGTTGAAGTCAAGGAAAAACTGCGGGTGTCTCATCCTGAGGTAGATACTCTCACCATGTCAGCGACTCCGATACCGAGAACGCTGCAGTTCTCGATGCTGGGCGCAAGGGATCTCTCAATCGTCTCAACTCCTCCGAAAAACCGCCAGCCTGTCGAAACGTCCATTTCAGATTACGACCCAGCCCTCATTCAGTCGGCAATCCAGCGTGAGATACAACGCGATGGACAGGTTTTTTTCCTGCACAACCGCATCAGCGGTCTCGAAGAGATTCTGCATATACTCAGGGAACTCGTCCCCTATGCAAGAATTGTCTATGCACATGGACAAATGCCTTCAAAAGAGCTTGAAAAAGTAATGATGGATTTCATGCAGAAAGAGGTGGATGTGCTCATTTCAACATCGATAATCGGCTCAGGTCTCGATATTTCAAATGCCAATACCATCATCATCAACAGAGCCGACATGTTCGGACTTGCCGACCTCTACCAGCTCAGGGGAAGGGTGGGCAGAAGTGAACGGAAAGCCTTCTGCTACATGATCGCTCCACCCATTCATACGCTGAAAAGAGAAGCTGTTCAACGCCTTGCCGTTATCGAAAGTTTTACGGAACTCGGAGCCGGATTTACCGTGGCCCTTCGGGATCTCGATATCCGGGGAGCCGGAAACCTCCTCGGAGCCGAACAGTCCGGCTTCATTCATGAACTGGGTTTCGACCTTTATCAGAAAATGCTTGAAGAAACCGTTGCCGAGCTGAAATCAACGCACTTCCGCGAGCTCTTCTCCGAAAGCGGCAACACACCACTGAAAACAGTTAAAAACAGTGATCTGGTATTTTTCTTCGACGCGCTCATTCCCGATTACTTTATCAGCGCCGTCCATGAGCGGTTCAGTTTCTATGAAAAAATATCGAAAGCCCGCCGTGAAAGCGAACTTGATGCCATTGGCTCCGAACTTGCAGACCGGTTCGGAGAACTTCCCGAAGAAGTAGTCAACATGCTCCTGCTCTCAAGGCTTAAAATCCTCGCTTCAGCGATCGGTATCGATAAAATCGATATCCAGCCAGAGACATTCACCATCTTCCTTCCCGAAAACGATCAGGAAAACCTTGAGCACAAGGCATTTTTTCAGTCCCTTTTCAGCTCCGTTCAGCAGAAGTGGATGATTCCGTTCAAACCGGGTTTCCGAATGGAGAAAAAGCTGAAACTGGTACTGCACCATCCTGCAGGTCAGGGCTCCAGACCCGAAGCTCTGCTGAGCACCTATACCGATCTTCTCAAGCAGCTCGAAGAAGCGTCAAAAGAGTTGTCCGAAACTCCGGCACTCCCCTGAACAGACCTGTTCATGGCACTTTTCATTGCCTGAAACGCCACTCAAAACGCCTCGCGACTCCATCACCCTGCAGAACGAACATCGCTGCAGAGTGACGCCCCGTTCTATTCATCAAACAATTTTCAGTTGCGCAACTTTTTGGGGCTCTCTTCAGGTTTCTTGAATAAAGAGTATAAAACCGAATAACTATAATAGCATAAAACCATATAACCCATGAACATCATCATAAACGACAGAACCTGTAAAGCTGAAACCGGGGACCGGTTACTCGATGTAGCACGCGCCAATCATGCTCATATCGGTTATTTCTGCGGCGGAAACGGCATATGCCAGACCTGTTATGTAAAAGTTCTCGAAGGAAGTGAACTGCTCTCCCCGATCAGTGAAACGGAAAAAGCCATGCTCTCCGACCGTCTTATCGAAGAGGGAACCAGAATGGCCTGCCTTACGAATTTTGAAAAGCCGGGAACCGTGAAAATTCTCAGCACTGTCGAAGAGGTCAAAAAAATGTACGAAACCAATCCGCTGCTCCTGCCGGAGTATTCGGCTAAAATGGGTTGGGATGCACTGATCAAGTTTCCGGAAACCGTTGCACTGCAAATAGAAAGAACGGTTCAGGGAAAATTCGATATCCTGCAGATTGCACGCGACATCATCGGAGGTATCGCCGATGCTGTACAACTTGCCTTTACGGGGTTTCAGCAGGCATCTTCAAAAGATAAAACAAGCGACCGCACCCCGACCGGTATAGAGGTAAAACCACCGGCTGAACATCACCAATCGAGCGTTCTGCCTGGCTGCTGCAGAAACGGCAATGGACAGCATGAAAAAAGTTCTGCCGCGCATTCTCACGTACACCATAACGGCGTTCCTGCCTGAAGCGACTCTCCGCAGCGCAAAAGAGGCTCTGAAATGGGCCTCTTCTGCATTTCAGGCCCATCGCAACGCACTTTTGAAGAAAAAAAGGAATAGGCTCCAGCAAGAGTGATTGATGCCGCGTGAATTTGATTATATTTATTTTCGGGACCGAGCGATATACCCCGTTCATCACTAACACCATACAACCATGATCATCTACATTAACGACAAGCCATGCGAAGCCGAAGTTGGTGATTTACTACTGCATGCGGCTCAGCGCCATAACAGCCATATCGGCTGCATCTGCGGCGGAAACGGTATCTGCCAGAGTTGTTTCGTTTACGTTAAAGAGGGGGCCGGCTCTCTTTCTCAACCAAGTGAAGAGGAAAAAGCCTTCATTTCCGAAAAACTGTTGCAGGACGGTGGGCGCCTTGCCTGCCAGACGGTTATTACCGGCGAAGGCACCATCAAAGTGCTTTCAAGAGCTGAGAATCTCAGAAGAATTGTAATCGGCCTCAATGTTCCCGGCTTCATCACCTATGCGCAGACCATAGGATATAATGTGCTCAACAAACTGCCTGGCGGTGCGGCAAACGTTGTTTCCCGCGTAAGGGAAGGGAAACTCAATCCGGCAGATTCCATCGGGAAAATCGGCAACAGCATCGCTTACGGAGCACGGCTTGCCGTGCACACGGCTACGGAAAATCTGCCGATACTGCAAATACCGCTATCCGTAATCAGCGGAGCCGCGAAAGGAGTTTTCGACACGGCTTCTGGGCTCGTCTGTACCGTTTCGGGAGGACAGCTTCACCTGCCGGGTTCGACATGTTCATCACATCAAACGCAGCAGACGAAACCAGTTGAAAACATAACCATAACGGTTAAATAAATACTTCCGCCAAAAGGGCTGCCGGCAGCGGAAGATTGTCGGCAGCCCTTTACCTGTAAACGCTCTAATAAATTCCGGTATGGGATACGGTTGCGATATCGAATTTGAACTTGGCGTCAAAACACTTGAGCGCCTTTTGATCAAGCCGGAAAAAACCATGCATATAGCTCTGGGCATACCCAGAGAACGGGCACAGGATGAACGCCGGGTCGCAATTTCTCCGGCAGGAGTTCAGATCCTTACCGAACACGGAATCAGGGTAATTATTGAAACCGAAGCTGGTCACTTCTGCAATTTTTCAGACGCCGATTATGCCGAAGCCGGTGCTGTTGTCGCATCTTCAGCAGAAGAGCTGTTCAGGCAATCGAACGTCATCGTCAAGGTTTCTCCGCCACAACCCGAAGAACTGCCGCTCTTCATTCCCGGTCAGATGCTCATATCTGCTCTGCACCTTGGTACCGTTAACCGCCATCTTATCCGCTCACTTCTGGAAAAAAACATTACCGCACTCGGATTCGAGTTCATAGAAACACGTGACGGAGAACTGCCGATCGTAAGAACCCTCAGCGAAATTGCTGGCGCGCTTGCCATTCAGACAGCAGCGAAATACCTTGAAACAGGATATGGAGGGAGCGGCATTCTTCTCGGAGGCATTGCCGGAGTACCGCCTGCACATGTGACCATTATCGGAGCGGGAACCGTTGGCCTGTTTGCCGCACAGGACGCTCTTGGGCTCGGGGCCCAGGTTACGGTTATAGACAAGGAAATCAACCGCCTGAGAAGGTTCGAAGCATTTTTCAACCGGCATCTTGTCACGGCGATTGCCAACGACCATTACATATCCCAACTCGCCAGAGAGTCCGACGTCATGATCGGAGCGCTCAGCCCAAAAAAGAAACTCATCCGCCCGCTGGTAAGTGAACAGGTCGTCAAGTCAATGAAGTCAGGCTCGGTAATAATAGACGTTTCCATTGATCAGGGGGCATGTTTTGCCACCAGCCGTCACACCTCACATACCAACCCGATCTATGTCAAACACGGTGTAACTCATTACTGTGTTCCGAACATCCCCTCGGCAGTCGCAAAAACTGCATCGTTCGCCCTGACCAATACGCTCCTCCCTTTTTTGCTGAAGCTTACGGAACACAGTACCGTAGCAGATATACTCTGGAAAAGCCACAGCCTGAGAAAAGGCACCTATCTGTTCAAAGGATATGTCACAAAAAAAATTCTTGCCGAACTGACCGATTTCCCTTTCAGAGAGATCGATATGCTGCTGGCCGCAAGCTGAAAAGAAAACCTGCGACCGGGTTGGAAGATGGCATCAGCTACCGATATATCGCTCCCGGCGAAGCTCAGTAATAAAACCTGAAAATCTTCGTGAGGCTTTCAGGATGAGGACGACGGGGCCCGAAACGGTTGAAAACATCGCAAGCATACAAGTTGCAACCTCGCCCAGACCCCTTGCAAGATCGCGAGTGTACAAGCATGAACACGCACCACAGTAAATCACCGGAATCCTGAAAACGGATTTGAGACCCAAAGGGTGCAAGCATCACCCTCGCACAAATCCCTTGGGCGCGAGCGTCAAACTGATCTTCTACAGTTCACAAATACAAGTATTTCTATTACAATAAGTTGGCGTTTTTAAAAAAAGTGTTGGCACCACCATGGTGTGTTTGTTATTCATAAATCCATCCGCAAACTATACGTTAGGTTTTGCTGAAAAAAGCACAGCGGCAACAAAAGTAATCAGCAAGCAGACAA
>DYNE01000072.1 GCA_020721225.1 Pelodictyon luteolum
CCGCCGCGTTCAGCCCGGACGGCTCGCGCATCATTTCCGGTTCTCTTGACAACACACTGAAGCTCTGGGATGCCGCCTCCGGCAACTGCCTCATGACCCTCTCCGGCCATGCAGGTTTTGTCTCAGCCGCCGCGTTCAGCCCGGACGGCTCGCGCATCATTTCCGCTTCTCTTGACAAAACCCTCAAACTCTGGGATGCCGCCTCCGGCAACTGCCTCATGACCCTCTCCGGCCATGCAAACGGGGTCAGGGCCGCAGCGTTCAGCCCGGACAGCTCGTGCATCATTTCCGGTTCTGACGATAAGACACTGAAGCTCTGGGATGCCGCCTCCGGCAACTGCCTCATGACCCTCTCCGGCCATGCAATCGGGGTCTCGGCCGCCGCGTTCAGCCCGGACGGCTCGCGCATCATTTCCGGTTCTCTTGACAACACACTGAAGCTCTGGGATGCCGCCTCCGGCAACTGCCTCATGACCCTCTCCGGCCATGCAGGTTTTGTCTCAGCCGCCGCGTTCAGCCCGGACGGCTCGCGCATCATTTCCGGTTCTCTTGACAACACCCTCAAGCTGTGGGATGCCGCCTCCGGCAACTGCCTCATGACCCTCTCCGGCCATGCAGGTTTTGTCTCAGCCGCCGCGTTCAGCCCGGACGGCTCGCGCATCATTTCCGCTTCTCTTGACAAAACCCTCAAACTCTGGGATGCCGCCTCCGGCAACTGCCTCATGACCCTCTCCGGCCATGCAAACGGGGTCTCGGCCGCCGCGTTCAGCCCGGACGGCTCGCGCATCATTTCCGGTTCTCTTGACAACACCCTCAAGCTGTGGGATGCCGCCTCCGGCAACTGCCTCATGACCCTCTCCGGCCATGCAGGTTTTGTCTCAGCCGCCGCGTTCAGCCCGGACGGCTCGCGCATCATTTCCGCTTCTCTTGACAAAACCCTCAAACTCTGGGATGCCGCCTCCGGCAACTGCCTCATGACGATGACCAATCTGCCGGACAACGAAACCGCAGCCTGGAGCGAAACAGAACCGAAGCTGCTCTGGGCGTCGCCCAACGCCTGGCGCTGGATCGGCATCGCCGATGGCTGTCGCCGCCTGCCAATCGAGTTACTCGACGATCCGATTGATTCATTAACTCGAAATCTTTAGAGATTACATTGGTTTCAGGAGAGGGAAATTGGAAACAGAGGCATAAAAGATGCTCTGTAACTATGATTATTGCTTGTCGTATAATAATAGTTATGTAAAGCCATAAGATATATTAATATAACGATATCGCGTTGTTTTGGAGCAGGCGCTATGAGGGTCGTATCTGTTCAGGCAAGAGTTATCGTATGTTCCTGTTCATTTTGATTCAAGATCCGGATGAACCTGTGATTTGTTTTTCTCGGTTACTTTCGTTCCGCTGTTTTCTTGTCGGGCGCCTGTCTGGTCGCGCCGGAACTTTGTTGGTATGTCGCATTGTTTCGTTCTCTGTTCGGTAATGCTTTAATGCACGGATATGACGACGACCGGTCGAAAGCAGCTTGTTTTTTTTGCGGCACTCTGGATTGTAGCGTTCTTCCTTAATTTTTTCTGGGAGTCCCTGCACGGGCTTCTGTTTGTAGATCATCCCGCAATGGAAGCGGCCAGCTATGTGCCTATGATGCTCGAAATGGCAAGCTATGACGCTGTTGCCGTTTTGGGACTCTATTTGTTCGTTGCGCTTGTTTTTCGTTCTCTGCTATGGGAAAACACGGTAAGCCATACCGCGTTATTTTCCCTTGCCGCGATAATCGCAGCTGCCGTGGGTGAGTATACAGCGGTGCAGATCCTGCATGCATGGGCCTATCTGCCTTCAATGCCGACGGTTTCAGGGATCGGTCTGCTGCCGCTGATGCAACTTGCCGTTACGGGCGTTGCGTCGATTTTCGTAGCCGGAAAACTCTCGTCTGTAAACGCAGACTAATCTTCGTGTTCGCCGGATTTTCCGCTTCTGTGGCACTTCATGCAGTTGTCATACCGATAGATACCCTCTTCCCTGTGTTCGGCGGCAATATTGGCTGCCGAGTGCTCGTGACAGTTATAACAGGTGTATGTTTTATAGTTTGCAGGATCCGTATGACAGGTACGGCAACTCGCCCGGTGATCGCCATCAAGCCGAAAATATCGGTTATGACTGAATGTCGCGGGTTTCCATCGGCTGGTGGAGTGGCACGAGCCGCACGCTGCCAGATATTCTTTATGCAGAGCGTCGTTCGGTTTTTCCTCCTTGTGGCAGGTTATGCATCGTTTCCCTGACGAGGCGTTGAAATTCCTGTGGTCGAAGGTCGCCGGTTTCCATCTTTCGGTTGTGTGGCATTGCGCGCAACCGGATGACAGCGATCGGTGGATTTCGTCTTCAGGTTTTCTCTCTCTGTGGCAATCGATACACTTTCTGCGGATTTCCGGCGGAAGATCAAGGTGCCTGAACGTTCTGAGGGCTGTTGCTTTAGCGCCCTTGTGATCGGAGTGGCAACCGGTACATGATTTTCCTGCAAGAGCCTTATGAACGTTCGTTTTTCCGGAATCTGCCGGAATCCGCTCTCCGGCGACGGTTCTGATTCCGATATCGCCCGGTTTGTGGCAGGAGATGCAGCGGGCGGATGTGGTTCCTCCAAACGGCTCGTGGCAGCTCATGCAGGATGTTTTCAGCTTTTCGTGTCCTTTCAGGAGCTGTCCGGGGTTGAGCATCACATGGGGAAACGCCAGGGCAAGTGCTGCGAGAATAATGGCGCACAGCAGAAAGACGAACAGGGGTTTCATTGTTTATCTCCAGTTCATAAAGAGTAGAATGGTCGCAATATGCAGAAGCGTGAGCCCAAGCAGGACGGAAACGATTGGCATGTGAATGGTGCGCCATTTTTCGAGAGCTTTCAGGGTGACGCTGTCCCAGTAGCATTGCCGTTCGATATCTTCATCCCGGTCGTTTTCGATGCCTGTCTCCTTTTTTTTCATGTTCACCTCTTCCCTCAATTTTCTTACGAGATACTGCCCGACATGACCGCTGGCCGTTACCGTCATCATGAACAGCGTTGCCATCCACGGCAGCAGCGCATTGAAATGTATTCCCGAATGAACGAGAATCATCAGCGTGCCGATCCATCCCGCGTTGCAGTGAAGTCTGAGAAAAAATCTGATCGAGCCTTTCTTTACAATTTTTTTCTTTCGGGCCGAATAACCGAAGGAAGAGGCCACAAATACTGTTCCGGAGACACCCAGATACCGTCCTATCCAGGCGAGCCCGATTGCATGAAGGATGTAGTCAAGCGATATTGCCGCCGCAATCAGCAGCAGGTATGAGAGGACAAGCGGAAGGGCCCGCTGTATAAGCACTGATTGCCACATTGTTCCGGTTCATTGAAAATGGTGTTGCCTCGTGGAGGCATTTTTATCATTACAGTAATCCTGGATTCTGAATGCGGCATAAACGTATGTTAAGAAATAACTTAAATATTATGCTGCGGATGCAGGAGAGCTCTGGTGTGATGCACTACGGGTACCAGTTGCGTTCTCCGATTGGAGTGATTGTTGAAAGAGTGCTTTTTTTGTGCCACTGACCATGATGCAGGAAGTTCTATGGCTATGTAATGGCTGTCGCGGAAAATGACTTTTGCCTGTGGACATGCCTGTAGAGGAGTTCCGGCGGCGAGAATAACATGATTGACTCCGTAAAGTCTCGCAAGTTTTCGCAGAATCAGGGAGCTTTCGGTTTTACATGCATGGCTGTAAAATGCTTCCGCCAACCGGTTCCGCCGGTACCATTCAAGAATTTCACGGTCTTTGTAGGGATGGGTTTTCCAGTTTACAAGAACGGGAATGCCGCCTTGCATTCTGACTTTTTCGAATTCCGTTCTCCTGGACGGCACCAGCCAAAGGTCTTTGGAAACCGTATGTCGCTTTGCAAAAGTCAACACAGCCATTTCAGGAGTATTGCGATAATCGGAAAAGCGCTTCAGCTGTAAGGGCAGATGCAAGCCAGTTGTTACGGCAATGGTTATGACTGCTATCGATTTTGCCGATTGTACGACAAACCGTTTTTTTTCAAAAAGGGGAAACAATTTAACAATGAGCCATCCGCCGAGGATTGCCCACGCAAGAGGCAGGAGTAAAACGGAGGTTCTCCAGGGGGTCAGTACTTCCAGTGCCGGCCAGGAATAATAGTAAAGGAACGGAACCGTTACGAAAATCAGTACGGCAAGCGGGAGCATGATCCGGAAAAGTACGGTTTTTCTGGCGATAATCATAGATATCGCGATCAGCGCCATCCCGATATAATCTTCGTAGTTCAGCCAGTTGCGAACTTTTGTGTGTGTTGCGATGCGCTGTTCAGAAAGAATTGTCAGAGCTTCATATGATATCGAAGGCGATGATGGAGCGAAAAGCAGTTTGTAACGGATCACCAGAGGCGCCGAAACCACGATAAAAAGCAGCAGCGGCAGAAGGAGTTCACCTGATATTTTTTTCTGCTTTTGCAGGGTTACAAGCGTGTACGAGCCCTGTATCAGTAACGCTGACGGCATGTAGGCGGGATGAAATGCCGCAGCCAGAGCGAGCCATGCCGATGCCCATAACGGTTTTTCATTCAGGAAACGCTCGATGGAAAGCAAAATGAAAACGCCGAAAACACACGGCTGCAAGTAATGCCCCAGCAGGTACTGCGTGCCGAATCCGAGTTGTATGTTTTTGTATTCGAGGAAGAGTACGGCAAGAAAGAGCCACACTGCGACCGGATGCCGTTTCAGCCCGAAAAGATGGTCGGCTATGCCGGTCATCGCATACAGAAAAACCGCCGCAAGCAGAGCGAACAGGATATAAACCACCTCAATAGTTCCCATCCGATAAAGAGTCTCTACAAGAAAGCTGAAGAGTGGCAGCGGGTCCAGAGTATTCGCCATCCAGTCATGCTCGAGAAAACCCTGGCCGGTTTTTGCGGCTGCGTGCAAAAACTTGGTATTCTGGTTTTCGGTATAGAGCGGATGCTGAATAAGGTCGATGCTGTAGAGAATGCCAAGCAAAAACCACCCTGAAAGGGCTTTTAACGCTTTTCCTGCCGTACTGCTTTTGTATCGGGTGATGCTCATCGGATTGTTTTAGAGGTTTTGATGTTAATAAACGATAGTATCAGGTTTTCGGGAATCGCAGCTCGACCGATGTCCCCTGGTTCTTGCGGCTTTTTACAGATACGGCGATCTGCTGCAGGTCGGCAAGTTTTTTTACGATGGCCAGTCCGAGGCCGAAGCCTCCGGTACCGGAGTTTCTCGATTCGTCAACCCGGTAAAACCGTTCGAAAACCCTTGAAAGCTTTTCTTCCGGAATGCCTATACCGTTATCGACAATGCTGCAGAGCACAGAACCGGTGCTGTTTGAAAGCGTCACCGAGACTGTTGACCCCGAAGGGGAGTACTTGATGGCGTTCGACAGGATATTTTCGAAAATCATGTCGAGCATTGCCGGGTCAGCCGAAACCATGCATGATTCCGGCCCGGTAAAATTGATCGGAATGTTTTTCTGCAGGGCATGGGGGCGCATCCGCTCGATCGTTTCCTTTATATGGCAACCAGGATTCACGGATTCCATATGAGCTTTTATGCCGTTGCTTTCGTAGCGGGCAAGCACAAGAAGCTGGTCGATCAGTCTCGACATCCGGTCCAGCTCTTTAAGACAGAAGCGGATCCGTTCTTCATAGTGTTCGCGTTCCCTTGGTTTTCGAACCAGTACTTCGAGGGTGCCTTTCAAGGATGCAAGCGGCGTTTTCAGTTCATGGGAAGCATCGGATGTAAACTGTTTTTCCCGCTGAAACGCATCCTGGAGGCGTTCGAGCAGTGCGTTGATTGTGGCGGAAAGCCTGTAGAGTTCATCCTGGTTTCGGGGAAGGGGAATGCGTCGTTCGAGATTTTCCCTGGTTATTTTTTCTGCAGAGGCAATGACCTCTTCAACCGGCCGGATGCTTCGACCTGCAATAACCCTTGTGAGGATGAAGAGGGTAAGAATAATGGCCGGATATGACAGCAGAAGCACCTGCTTCAGATCGCCGAGAATCGTGACGGCATCCCGAACGGGAACCGCCGCGAGGAGGTAGCCTTCGACTTTTCCTTTTGAATCGGCCAGCGGAACCTGAACCTGACGCACATAGAGCCGACCGGCGGTGCTGCTTCGAAAGCGCTTTTGCTGTCCGCCGGATTGAAAGGTGAGGGTGTCGCCGGCAAGGTTAGCCGATCTGGCAATTACTTTTCCGGTCTGACTGACAAGCTGGACAAATTCTTCATCATCTTCATCCCTGTTTTCGTCATCTTCTCTTTCGTGATGATGATCGCCGCCTTCATCACTGTGGCTGTCATCGTCGGAGAGGTCGAAATTCCATACATCAGATCTTCCATGCGATTGTTTTTCGAGGATTTCCGAGACTTCCCGGTCAAGCTCCTCATCGAAGTGGTTGAAGACCACCCGTTCCACCGTAAAGAAAACAAGGATAAAAACCAGCGCAAGCAGGACTGCCGTCGCAATTGTGTAATAGAGAGCAATGCGATTGCGCAGACTCAGGGAAAATTTTCCCGGTACGGAATGTAAAGGCTCTCCGGTCAACCCGGTATGTTTTTTTATGATCGGCATTCAGGATTCACGGATGATGTAGCCGACGCCCCGAATTGTTTGAATGATGTTTCCGCATCCGGCAATGTCGAGTTTTTTTCGAAGAAAATTGATGTAAACATCGATGACCGATGTATCGGAGTCGAAATGCATGTCCCAGACATGTTCGATGATCCGGCTTCTTGTACAGACTTTATCCTTGTTGCGTGCCAGAAATTCAAGCAGGGAAAATTCCTTGGGGGTTAGTGCAATTTCTGTATCCCTGCAGAATACCTGGTGGGTAACCGGGTTTACGGTCACGCATCCAGCCGTTATGATGTCGCTTTCCGGATTGTTTCGGCGAAGCTGCACCCGTATGCGGGCCAGCAGCTCCTCGAATGCGAAAGGTTTTCTGATATAGTCGTTTGCTCCTGCATCGAGACCGAACACGATATCCTCAAGGGTATCTTTTGCGGTCAAAAAGATGATCGGAACAGAACTCCCGGCTTTGCGTACCTGTCGGCATACCTCTATGCCGCTGATTCCGGGAATCATCCAGTCAACGATCATGAGATCATATTCGTTCAGGAGTGCCATGTCAAGCCCGGTTTTGCCGTCGAAAGCCAGATCGACGGCAAAATACTCCTCTTCAAGTCCTTCCTTGAGAAATCCGGATATTCCCGGTTCGTCTTCGATAACAAGAATCCGCATGGCCAAATAGTCCGTTAATGTTCTTCGTCATCACCATCCCTGTCACGCTCCCCGGCTTTTCCGGGGTTTCCGAGCAACGAGCCGAGCACGGTGCGCTCCTCCTTTCCGTTCTTTCGCGCAATTTCGGAAATGGTCATGGATGGATTTTCGACGACAATGCCTTCTTTTTCAAGTTTCGCGGCAAGTTCTTCCGGCGTTACTTTCAGAACCAGCGCAACGGTTTCAACCGAAGAGGCCTCCATCGCCTGCACGGCGGCTTTTCCGGTGCTTTCTTTTCCATGACCTTCTTCGCCTTCGCCGAATATCGGCAGCAGCGAGATGACCGTTACCAGAACCGCAGCACCAATAATACCTATTCCGGCTTTGTTAGTGAAATATCCGGCAAACGACTTCCGGTTCGATATGGCGTGGAACAGGATGCCGCCAAGAAGCAGCCAGCTAAGCCACTTGTGAGCAGGTTCGACCAGTCCGATTTCAATATCGAAGAAGAGCAGCAGGCCTGTGACGCCGGAGATGGTGAATGCCCCGATGGCAAGTGGCGTGGCCCATGATTTCACTGTTATTTTCATTGTTCTTTGGATTGCTGATTATGTAAAAACATGTCCGTTATCCGGTCGATCCGGACTTTTTTTCAACTGAATCAAAAATATCGAAGAGATTCTTAAAGGAGCCTTTCGGGAGACTTAAAATCCGCTTAAAGTTTTCGGTAAAAGCTTCGGTTCTGGTGACGGAATGACCTGTTATTCCAATTTTATTTCAATAATGCATTTATAATCCAAGGCCAAACGATGAGAGGTGGGCGGTAGTCGGTATTCAGTATTCAGTGCCGGTAGCCGGAAAACCCAGAGAAGAAGTGACGAGGTGACGAGGGGGGGGATTGTGGGCTGTGAGCGGCGGGCTGTGGGCCGGTGGGAATTGAAGAGGAAGAGTTGCCCACGAATTGTCACGGATTAGCACAGATTGATGGATGAGGGTTGACCGGGGAATTGTGTTAAGCTCTTCAGCTATCGAGCTGTCAAGCTATCCAGCTGTAAGAGTAAGAACGCGGTTCCCGCTGATTGAAGAGGGAATTGATTTTCACGGATGAAGAAGAGGTGAGCTGTTAGCCGTGGGCGGTGGGCCGGAAGTCGGTATTCGGTAGCCGGTAGCCCAGGGGATTGAAAAGGAAGATTTTTACCCACGGATTTTCACGGATTGACACGGATGGAAGATGGGTGAGATTGGGTTAAGCGCTATGGGTTATGCTTTTTCGCCATTGAGCTATCCAACTATCTCGCCATCCAGCCATGAAGAGGAAGAACGCGGTTCCCGCTTATTGAAATCGGATTTTCACGGATGGAGAAGAGGTGAGCTGTTAGCCGTGGGCAGT
>DYNE01000030.1 GCA_020721225.1 Pelodictyon luteolum
TATGAAAACATTATAATAGGTATATCAGTATTTTCCAAACCCCTAAGTTCTGAGTTCTGAGTGGGAAGGTGGGCAGAAACTGGTAGTTGGTAGTCGGTAGCCGGTGAAGAATGTGGGCCGTGGGCTGGAAGCCGGTAGTCGGTAGCCGGGAGAGTGGTGAAGATTGTGGGCCTTTGGCCGGAAGTCGTGACACAATAGAAAAATAATTCCTGATACCGGCTACTGATTACTGATTACATCAGATTCTGGGGATCGACGTCGATGGTGACGGAAAGTTTCGCGTTACGGTAACTGGCGATCAGAGCGTCGAGGTGATGGCGGATAAATACCGGAGAGAGTTTGCCTGTGAAGATTTTCAGAAGCAGCTGGTATCGGTATCGGTTTTTCAGTTTGGCGATACCTGCCGGAGCGGGGCCGAGCAGCATGACTTTTTCGGCAGGCAGGTGGGTTTCGAGCCTTTCCTTGAAGAATAATGCGGCCTCTTCTGCTTTTTTTTCATCGGTTGACGAGAATTCGAATTTTACCAGCCTCGATGCAGGAGGGTAACGGAGCAGGTTTCTGAGTGCTATTTCTCGCTCGAAAAATTTTTGGTAGCTGCCTTCAAGCAGGGCGCGGTAAACCTCGTTGTCAAGGTTGTAGACCTGGAGATAGACTTCTCCGGGGATCGATGCTCTTCCGGATCTTCCCGAGACCTGGGTCAGCAGCGAGTACATGCGTTCCGAAGCGCGGAAGTCAGGTATGTTCAGGCCGATGTCAGCCATCAGCACACCTACAAGGGTAACGTCGGGGAAATCAAGACCCTTCGCAACCATCTGGGTGCCAAGCAGAATACGGGATTTTTTGTCATGAAACGCTTTCAGAATTCGACCGTGCGATCCTTTGGCCGATGTGGTGTCGATGTCCATCCGAAGTATCGTTTCTTCCGGAAAGAGGGTTTTCAATTCCTCTTCGATTCTTTCCGTCCCGCTGCTTTTATAGAAGAGTCTGGTAGAGTTGCATTTGCTGCACTGTTCGGTGAAGATCTGCGTGTGGCCGCAGTAGTGGCATCGCAGCTGCATTTCGGTTGCATGGTAAACCAGCGGAATGTTGCAGGATTTGCAAACAGGGGTATGGCCGCACTCAAGGCAGAACACGCTTCCTGCAAACCCTCTTCTGTTCTGCAGCAGGATAACCTGTTCGTTTTTTTCGAGCCGTTTTCTGATTTCACGGTAGAGTCGGTCTGAAATCGATGCCGTGGCTTTCGGTGCTTCACGCATTGCAATCAGGGTGATCAAGGGCATTGTGGCGCCATCGATTCTTTCCGGCAGATCGATCAGCTGGTATTTGCCGGTATGAGCGTTCTGGTACGATTCGAAGGAGGGCGTTGCCGAACCAAGTACGCAGATTGCATTTTCGAACATTGCCCGCATGACGGCCGTATCTCTTGCATGATATCGCGGGTTACGATCCTGTTTGTAGGCGCCGTCATGTTCTTCATCGACAATTATGACTCCTATATTTTCGAGCGGGGCAAATATGGTGGAACGCGCGCCGAGAGCGATTTTTGTGCGACCGTTCCGGAGGCTGTGCCAGGCATCATATTTTTCCTGGTCACTCATGGCGCTGTGCAGAATGGTTATATCGTCATGGAAGTGTTGTCTGAAGCGCCCTGCGGTCTGAGGAGTCAGGGATATTTCGGGTACAAGAACGATCGCGGTTTTTCCCGCGGCGAGCACTTTTTTCAGCAGTTCGATATAGATCAGTGTTTTTCCGCTTCCGGTAACACCATGCAGAAGGAATGTATTGAACTGCTGTTTCTCAACAGCCTTTCCCAGAGTCTCCAGAGCATCTGCCTGTGCAGCGGTAGGCCGTTCAGGATTTTTAGGGGATTCGGAATAGGTGTTGCGGAAATTACTTCTGATATCGACCGTTGTTTTTTCGGCAACACCTTTTTTCACCAGTTCGTTGAGGAGTGCCGATGAAAATCCAAGCACCTCGGCAAAGCCAGGGGAGTCGCCGAGAGTCGCCAGCGCTTTATAGGCTTCGAGTTGTCTGGGAGCATTGCCGAGAAGTTTTTCAGGATTTTCGGGAGGTGCGGTGGTCAGGCTGTAGGCTGTTTTCTGTTTTGGCCTTGTGGTTGCGAATTTCTTCTGCAATGAGATGTAGCCGCCTTTCTCGAGTTCCGACAGAGTCCGGTACAGTTGTTTTTTCCCAAGGCGTTTCTGCAACTGACGCAGGGTGAGTTTTTTTTCATTGGCAAGCATATGAAGAATCGAGCGGCGAAGAGGAGTGCTGACTGTTTTGCGTTCAAGGGAGTTGAGCTGAAAGCTGTTCAGTTCGACAACGTCGTTAACGGTTGTTCTGACGGCGGAAGGGAGACAGGCGATAATGGTGTCAAGCGGGGATGTAAGATAGTAATCGGCCATCCAGAGGGCAAGCCGTATAAGGCTTTGCCTCAGAACGGGTACTCCTGCGTAAAGAAGGTCAGCGATGACCGGTCCGGAATGGTCATCGCTTTTATCCGGAAAGAGTTCAAGAACATAACCGGGGCAGTGCGTTTCCGTTTTGTTCTGCAAGGCAATCAGAACCATGCTTCCGGCTTGTATCTCCTCTTCAAGGGATTCAGGTACCGGGAGGGTTGCCGGTTCACCCCTGAAAAGTCTGTCAACAACAAGTCGTGCCTGCAAGGTATTCTATTTTCTGCCGGTCAGGTTAACAGGAGGTCAGGACTCCGAGAATCCGGTCGCGAATCTCTTCAACGCTGCCGGTTCCTTTTATTTTCCGGTATTTCGGAGCATTTTCAATACCTTCCGATGCCCATCCGCTGTAATACTCGATAAGAGGAGCTGTTTGATTGTGGTATATCTCAAGACGTTTTCTGACGGTCTCCTCTTCATCATCAGCTCTTTGTAGAAGCGGCTCGCCGGTTTCATCATCGAGTCCTTCCTGTTTTGGAGGATTGAACTGCACATGATAGGTTCTTCCCGAAGCGAGATGAACCCGTCTTCCGCTCATACGGATTATGATTTCACTGTCTTCAACATCGATTTCAACGACATGGTCGATCGCTACTCCGTTTTTTTTCAGGGCTTCCGCCTGCGCAAGTGTACGGGGAAAACCGTCGAACAGACAACCGTTTGCACAGTCGGCACGTGTCAGGCGCTCTTTTACGAGTGCAAGAATAATCTCGTCCGAAACAAGCTGTCCGGCGTCCATAACTTTTTTCGCTTCAAGACCGACCGGAGTTTCGGATTTAACTGCTGCCCGCAGCATATCGCCGGTTGAAATATGGGGTATGTCGAGTGCTTTTGATATATACTGCGCCTGTGTTCCTTTGCCGGCTCCCGGAGCTCCCAGTAAAATAATTCTCATCAACTGCTGCTTAGGTGGTTTTTTTTGTGATAATTGTGAATTTGGGCTTTGATGCTTTTGCTTCGGCATCGGCATTGCCTGCATCTGGCGTGGGAACGGGTGAGCCGTTATTGTTCTGTTCCGGGTTTTTGTTCTGCACTCCATCGGTAGCTGCCGAAGAACCTTTTGATCCCATTTTCAATGGAATGGCCTGCACGGCAGCTCTTTTCTTGAACTCGATTGTTTTTGCTTTCGGAGAGCCGTCAGGTTTTTTCTGGTTCTGAAGTTTGGCTTCATCGAAAATCTGCTGGAAAGCGGCAGTCGATCCTTTTGGATCAATCGACCGGTAGTGATAGTCCTCTTCGTTGATAATATTTCTTCTGAACTCGAAATCCAGCGCCCCGAGCATCATCCTGATTACCCTGCGGCTTTCGCCCAGATCACCTTTTGATTCAATGTTCGTCAGGGCCTTGGCGTTAACGGTGGTGATAAAACGGCCGTTGACATCCTTTTCCTCGTGGAGTCCGAAAGTGACATCGATTTTCATGCCAAGCAAGGCAAAAGAAAAGACCTCTGCACGGACGACCCTCATTCCTCCGACAGCTGTTTTTTCGCTCTTGAAATTCCAGCCTACCCAGCGTTCGATCTTGTCGATAATGAATACCGAAACTTCCTCGGCGGAAAGATCGTATCTCCGAACCTTCAGTTCATTGAAAACAGGCGATTCCGAGGTGTGTGTAGTATTGCCTGTCAAGCCGTGATAGGCTTTGGCAAATTCTGTTTTAAACGGGATGAAATCTGTCAAATCCATGGTTGTTGAGCCGGTTTGAATTTAATGCGGTTCTTCAGGGAGATGCTGCTGCCTGCTCTCAGTGACCAACTGTCCGCAAGCGGCATTGATGGAAGCTCCGTGACTTTTTCTGACAGTTACCTGCAGCCCTGAATCGAGAAGAGAGCGCAAAAAGAGCTCCCTCTTCCCGCTATAAACGGGCTTGAATTTAATATTAACGATTGCATTATAATCAATCAAATTAATTTTACAGAAAAGGCTTTTTGCGAATTTGACAAGAGCTCTCGCCTCCTCAGGCGTATCGTTGATATCCCTGAGCAGCATATAGACCAGAGTTACCGGTTGTCCGGTGAGTCGGTTGTATTCCGCAAGTGATTTTTTGAGGGCAGGGAGGGTATATTCCCTGGCTGCGGGCATCATGGATTCACGGTTTTTCTGAATCGCGGAATGAAGAGAAACTGCAAGCTTCACTTTATGATGCGAGCGGGCAAGCAGATCGATTTGGGGAATGATGCCGACGGTCGAGATGGAAATTTTTCGCTGAGAGAGGCTGTATCGGTAATTGTGATTGCTTAGAGTTTCGATCGCGTCAAGAACATGCGTCATGTTGAGCAGCGGTTCTCCCATGCCCATAAAAACAATATTTGTTATTTTTTGTCCATAGTGATCAGCAAGATAATCGTTGAGCAGCCAGACCTGATCGGTTATCTCACCGGAGGTGAGATTTCTTGTGAAACCCATTTTTCCTGTTGCACAGAAAGAGCAGCGCAACGAACAGCCTGCCTGACTGGATATGCATGCAGTTATTCTGTCTTCGGCAGGAATCAATACAGCTTCGACGGTTTCGTCGTCATGCATTCTGACCAGAAATTTCGTGGTCGGTATTTCATGATCATCCCGGTATTCCTGGCGGCAATCGTCAAGGGTTGCCGTACGGATGGAGTAGATGGATGATAGTTTTTGGCGGAGCGCAAGATTGATGGTCGTTATGTCGTCAAAGCTCCGGGTACGATGACTGAAAAGCCACTGGTGCAATTGAGCTGCCCGGTATGCTGGTTCACCCAGCATGGTAACTGCCCGGATCAACTCGGGTTTTGTAAAATCCTTTATGTTCGGCAGAGTTTGCTGCATGAATACGTGAAAATGGTGGAGAAATAGGCGAATGTAGTATTAATTGTGTTTAACGGTTTACAGAAGCAGCGTGTTGCGGTTTATCGATAGAAAGAAATGGGTAAAAAAAGATTTTTTTGTGTAAAAAAGATGAGCAGATGTTGAAAAAAGACCGAATGTGTATAGATTCAAAAAAATGTTCTTCCGAAAGCCCTGTTTTTTTGTTTGAGTTTATCGGCTGGCGGATGAACTCAAGCTTTTAAGAGCTATATCATATATAAAATATAAAAAAGGTTATAGTTCCTCCTATAATAGTTATGAGCGAAAAAAATGAAAGTGATCTGAATTATGATCATCAACTGCTTGACAAGGTGATTCATGCAAGAATTCGCTTTGCGGCACTTGCCTATCTTAATTCGGTAAACCAGGCTTCCTTTGTAGAGATCCGAGAGCAAGTCAGGGCTACAGACGGAAATCTGAGCGTTCACATGCGCAAGCTTGAAGCTGCAGGTTATATCAGCTGCGATAAAGAGTTTCAGGCACGTAAACCTCAGACGATCTACAGCATCACTCCTGTGGGAAAGGAAGCTTTTTTCCGATACCGGAGGCATATAGGTTCTTTTTTCGGTGATGATTGCGTTTTTCAGATGGCCTGAATTCGCTTCGGCTATAGCTGATCTTTATTTTTTCATTACAGGGAAAAATAATAGATTAAGTTCTTTTGTTAAAGTTACAGGAATAGGATGATATTACCGGGTTATGGGCGTAAGCTTGATTTGAAGGAATGGTCTCCTGTTATTGAGGCTCTGCTTGATGGTCGGAATTTTGTGCTGACAACACATGAAAATTCTGATGGAGACGGTCTTGGCAGCGAAGTCGCTCTTGCTCTGGTTTTAAGGACGCTTGGCCGGACCGTGTCGATTGTTAATCCTACGGAAGTTCCCCCTAATTACACTTTTTTGAAAAGGGCCGGAGGCATAGTGCTTTTTAATGGTCGCGATGAAGATGCCATTCAGGAGCTTTCGCTTTGCGACGTTGTGGTTGTGCTCGATGCGAACCTTGCCGAGCGGATGGGCTCGCTACGTCCGCATGTTCAGTTTGCAAAAGAGCTTGGGGGAATGAAAGTCGTCTGTGTCGATCATCACCTTGATCCGGAAGATTTTGCCGATATCATGGTCTGCGAGCAGTATGCATCATCTACCGGTGAACTCGTTTATGATCTTATTCTGGCTCTCGAAGAAAAAACGGGTCTGAAGCTTCTCTCTCCTGAAGTTGCCGAAGCGCTCTACACCGCAATTATGACCGATACCGGTTCATTCAGATTTCCCAAGACAACGCCCTATGTGTACCGTCTTGCTGGTGATCTCGTCGATAAAGGAGCTGATCCTTCGCTGATCTATGACAGGGTTTATAATTCTTTGACCCCCCAGGCATTGAAGCTGCTTGGTGCAGCTCTCAGCGTGATCTCCATTTCTGAGGACGGCAGGATAGCGTCACTCTTTATTTCGCAGGAGATGATGAAAACGACAGGCAGTAAACTGTTTGATACCGATCTTATTGTTACGTATCTCTTAAGTGTTCCGTCAGTTCAGATTTCCGTACTTATGGTGGAAATGCTCGATGGACGAGTAAAGGCCAGTTTCAGGTCGAGAGGAAATATCTACGTAAACCAGCTTGCCAGGAACTACGGTGGGGGTGGTCATATGAACGCAGCGGGTTGTCTTTTGCAATTTTCGGCAGAAAAAGCCCGAAAGGTCATTCCCGAGGATGTGAGGGCTTTTCTGAATGCTACATTATACGACGGCACCGAACCATTTGAATATCTGAAAGATAAACGAAACACCCTGCTATGAATATATCGGTTACTACAAATCCGGTCAAAAAAATAAAAACCGAACTATTGGTTTTTCCCTTTACAACCGGATCGCTTAAAAAGATTGCGGGTGGTATTCTCCATGATTTCGGGTACGATGCAGCGGTGCTCAGGGATTTCAAGGCAGAAGCCGGTGAGCTGGTTATTCTGTACGGTGCGATGGGCAAGACAAGCGCAGAAAGAGTAGCTTTGCTTGGCATTGGAGATGGAAAGAAGATTTCAGATTGCCGGAAATCTTCAACAGCTCTTGCCGGTAAGGCTCTGGATTTAAAGATTGAGGCAGTTGCCGTTGATTTTTCCGGGGTTAAAGGCTTTGCCTCGTCGGCAAAGTCGTCCGTCGCGTCGATCTGTTCGGCATTTATCGAAGGATGTTATAGTGGTTCTTACCGGTTTGATCGCCTGAAAAGCGACAAGCTTAAAAAGAAAAAAGACGAGAGCGATAAAAAGAAAGAAATTGTCGAACTGATTCTGCGATCGGATCCCGCCCAGTGCTCGGCTGTTGAAGATGGCGTTGCTGCAGGGATAATAACCGGTTCATGTCAGAATATGGCCAGGGATCTTGTCAATCTGCCGGGCAATCTGTTGCAAGCGGAGGATATTTCCGCTGCTGCTGTTGAATCCGGTCAGAGATGCGGTTTTGACGTGAAGGTGTTCGGGAAAGAAGAGATAGAAGATCTTGGCATGGGGGGGTTGCTTGCCGTAAACAGGGGAAGCCTGCATCCACCGACTTTTACCATTCTGGATTACAAGCCGGAAGGGAAAGCCGCCAGAACAGTCGCGCTTGTGGGGAAGGGCGTTACTTTCGATTCAGGGGGTATATCCCTGAAACCTTCTGAAGGGATGGGTGAAATGAAGTCCGATATGTCGGGAGCGGCTTCGGTTATCGGCGCTGTTGAAGCTGTTGCACGGCTTGGGCTGCCGATTCGTGTAATCGGCCTTATTCCTGCGACGGATAACATGCCAAGCGGTTCGGCCACGAAACCGGGAGATGTCATCACCACCTATTCGGGTATTACCGTAGAAGTCGGCAATACCGATGCAGAAGGGCGTCTTATCCTTGCTGATGCACTGAGTTATGCAAAAAAGCAGTATAATCCGGATGTGATTGTAGATCTTGCTACATTGACGGGGGCATGTATTGTGGCCCTCGGATATTCGGTTGCAGGTTTGTTCAGCAATGACGATCGTCTTGCTGACGATATTTTTCAGGCCGGCCAGCTTACCGGAGAAAAAGTCTGGCGGATGCCTCTCTGGGAGGAGTATGATGAGATGATCAAGTCGGATGTGGCCGATGTGAGCAACCTCGGCGCAAGAGGTGCCGGTTCGGTTACGGCATCCAGGTTTCTTGAAAAGTTTATTGACGGGCATAAAAAATGGGCCCATATCGATATTGCAGGACCTTCGTTTTCGGCTAAAGGAGCGAAGGTCAGCGGTGCAACCGGTTTTGGCGTGCGTCTGCTTGTCGAGCTTCTTAAAAAATGGTCCTGACCTGCCATTCAAGGAGTATGAACGTTTAAAAAGTCATATTGCTCATGACGGTATCGCAGCATAACCCGGTTGTAATCGTACCGGGAGTTCTTTTCTGGGATGCACTCTATGAGGTGATGCGCGAAGCCCTTTCAGAGTACATGCCAAAAGAGAAAATTACGATCGCACCGGTCAGTTTCGTTGACTGGATAGGTTTTCCTCCCTCTCCGGAGCGCTCGACCAACAGGGTTATGTCGGCAATCGACCGTTCGGTTGGGCTTATGAGGAAAAGGTATCCTGGAGAGCCGGTTACCATTGTTGCACATAGCGGGGGCGGTACCGTTTCGATGATTTACCTGCTTGAAAAGTCTTTTCAGGGAGATGTCTATCATCCGGGTGAGGGGGTCGCAAAGCTTGTTACGCTTGGCACTCCGTTTCATACGCATGAACATTATGCAAAAATAAAAACGGATTTTATTTTCAGGCATCTCGACAGGGATTTTTTTGCTCGCAAAGAGGTTGTTTCAATTGTCAGTGATCAGTATCATGGCAATCTGCAGGGAAGTATTGTGGAAAAGATGTGTTTCATGTTCTACAAAAGTGTTGCCGAAGACGGCCAGGTAGCCGGTGACGGCATCGTTCCTGCAGGCAGCTGTTATCTTGAGGGTGCCCGAAACGTGACAATTCCTCACGTAGAGCATCTTCCTACACCGCATACCAGATGGTATGGCACAAAAGAGGGGGTTGAACAATGGATTCAATGGCTGTAAGGCATAAGCGGGGCAATCCGGCACTATTGTTTGTTTTCATGGGTTTTCTGGTGCTTATATCGGGATGTGACCGCCAGCAGACGCCGGAAAAGGATCCGCAACAGCAGCATCTGGAATCCATGATGGCAATTCTGACGCAGGTGCAGAAAAATCTTGGCAGAATTCAGCAGAAAGAGGCTGTCGTCGAACGTCTTTCATCGGATATAGAAAAACAGGACAGCAAAGATGCCGAACAGATCGGAAAGGATATCTATTCGAGCATCCGTTTTATCGACTCGACCCTTACGGCGAGCAAAGCGCTTATTGCAACACTTGAAGAGGAGAACAGGAAGTCGCAGTATCGGGTCGCGTCTCTTGACAAGTTGACTATCGAAATGAAGTCCGCTGTCAATGATAAGAGTAATGAAGTAAAAAAACTTAAAGGACAGATTCAGGTACTCACCAGAGAGTTATCATCGCTGATGAAGACCGTCGATGTGCTTGACGATGTCATTCAGGAACAGGGGGATGAGCTTTATACCGCCTATTATATTACAGGCACGTTCAATGAGCTTGTATCAAAGGGGGTTCTCGTTAAAATCAATCCCCTTGAGAAATTTTTCGGAAATCAGTATCGCATATCTCCCGATTTCAATGTCGCTCTTTTCAGGAAAATCGATATTACCGAGACAAGGGATCTGTTTTTCAACAAACCCCGACAGAATCTGAAAATCATAACACCGCATACCACCGGGTCGTATGAGCTTGCCGGCGGGAGCACTTCGTCCCTCCTGCTCATCAACAATGAGCAGGAGTTCTGGAAGAAGTCGCGGTGTCTGGTGATTGTTTTTGAGTGAGAAAGCATACCCCCATGATTTCTTTGAGGCTTTCATTCATTTGAATAAAAAAAATACGTAATGAAAATAACAATATTTGGGTCCGGCTACGTCGGCCTTGTCACCGGCGCCTGTTTTGCCGAGGTCGGTAACGAAGTGTTGTGTGTGGATATCGATCAGGCAAAGATCGACAGGCTCAACAACGGAGAAATTCCTATTTATGAGCCAGGTCTCGATGCCATCGTCCATGAAAACAGCCGGAAGGGCCGTTTGCGGTTTACTTCGAATATTCCCGAAGGAGTCGAGTTCGGGCTCTACCAGTTTATCGCGGTAGGTACCCCGCCCGATGAAGATGGTTCAGCCGACTTGCGACATGTACTCAGTGTTGCGGAAAGTATCGGTACCCACATGCAGGAGTATCGCATCATTATCAATAAATCGACAGTTCCGGTCGGTACTGCGGATCTGGTTCGCGAAAAGGTACTGTCTGTATTGAATGCGAGGAATGCCGGCATCGATTTCGATGTGGTGTCAAATCCGGAATTTCTCAAAGAGGGAGATGCCGTCAACGATTTCATGAAGCCGGAACGGATCGTGGTAGGTGTCGATAATCCTCGTACCAAAGAGTTGCTTCGCTTTCTTTACTCGCCATTCAATCGCAGTCACGAGCGCTTTATCGCTATGGACGTCCGCTCGGCCGAGTTGACCAAATACGCAGCCAATTCCATGCTTGCAACGAAGATCAGCTTCATGAACGAGATTGCCAATATTGCCGAACTGGTCGGTGCTGATGTCGAAGAGGTTCGCAGAGGCATCGGATCGGATTCCCGTATCGGTTTTTCGTTTATTTATCCCGGCGTAGGTTACGGAGGCTCCTGTTTTCCAAAGGATGTTCAGGCTCTCGAGCGGACAGCCCGGAAGCATGGTTATGATTCACGGATTCTTCAGGCCGTCGAGGCGGTCAATCACGACCAGAAAAACAGTCTGGTACGTAAGATGAAGGCGCATTTCAACGGGGATCTCAAGGGGAAGGTTATCGCTCTCTGGGGTCTTGCTTTCAAGCCCAATACCGATGATATGCGTGAAGCTCCAAGCCGCAGGGTGATGGAAGAATTATGGAAGGAGGGTGCACTGGTAAGGGTTTTCGATCCGGTAGCCATGGAGGAAGCCCGACGGATTTATAGCGAAAAAGAAGGGCTGTACTATGCAGAAAGTCCGGATGACGCGGTTAGCGGAGCTGATGCTCTTGCTATTCTGACCGAATGGCTGATGTTTCGCAGTCCGGATTTCGATATGATAAAGCGTGAGCTCAAGGAGCCGGTGATTTTCGACGGGCGTAACATCTATAGTCCTGATTTTATGGAGCAGTCCGGTTTTACCTACTATTCGATCGGCAGACGTCCGAGAGGTATCAGCTGATCATTTCCAGAACGGGTAACAGTGATGCAGGGGACCGCTTCCTTCTCCCAGTCGGTATGCGGCTCCTGCACGTATAGCTTCGAAGGTATATGTTTTTGCCTCTTTTACGGCTGTTTCCATAGGGAGTCCATGGGCCAGACCTGCAGCCACGGCCGATGAGAGAGTGCAGCCCGTGCCGTGCGTATGTTTCGAGATGATTTTTTCCGTGCTGAACCAACTGACCCGGTTCCGATAGAGCAGGCAGTCGCTGCAGTGGTCGCTTTCCGTATGACCGCCTTTGATCAGTACCCCCGATGCTCCCATTGCCCGCAGTTTTCGCGCCGCCTCTTCAATCTTTTCTTTTGATGAGAGCGGTTCGGTTTCTTTCGTGATGAGTATCGTTTCCGGAATATTTGGCGTAATCAGTGCGGCAATCGGAAAAAGCGATTCGATCATGACCGGTATGGCCTCTGGTTCGAGCAGATTTTTGCCGCTTGACGATCTCAGAACCGTATCGAGGACAACCGGAACTTCGATTGTTTTCAGCAGGTCGGCTACGGTTTTGATTATTTCAGCACTTCCAAGCATTCCTATCTTTACGGCATCGACCTGAATATCGCTGAAAATCACCTTTATCTGCTCTCTGATGCACGATACGGGAAGTTTGAAACTTGAGCTTACTCCGCAGGTATTCTGCGCCGTTACAGCCGTAATGGCAGAGAGACCGTAACATCCGAGAACTGCAAAAGTTTTCAGATCGGCCTGTATTCCAGCCCCACCGCTTCCATCGGAACCTGCTATGGTCAGAACGGTTTTATACTTCATCGGCGGTGTTCATTGTTTGTTTGCAGAAGTTCGACAAGTTCACGGGCAGCTTTTTTCGGGTCATCCGCACGGCTTACAGCCGAGATAACGGCGATACCGGAAGCTCCGGCATTGATCGGCAGCAGTGCGTTTTTTGCCGAGATTCCTCCTATGGCAATAATCGGAATTTTTATTGCAGCCCTGACATTCTCTATAGATTCCGGACCGACAGGATCGTTCGTTTTTGCTTTTGATCCGGTTGGGAAGATATGGCCGAACCCGATATAATCGGCGCCATTTTTTTCGGCAGCAAAAGCCTCCAGAGGGGAAGAGACCGATATTCCCATAATTCTGCCATCACCAAGCAGTTTTCTTGCGGCAGCTGCCGGAAGATCCTGCTGACCCAGATGCACTCCGTCAGCTCCGGCAGCGAGAGCGATATCCACTCTGTCATTCACGATAAAGATGGCCTTATGTTTTCGACAGAGAGCCTGTATTGCAACCGCCCACTGATAAAGCTGCTCTCCATTAGCGTATTTATGGCGCAGCTGAATCATCGCAGCTCCACCTTCAAGAGCTTTTCCGGCCAGATCCACAGGCGAAAGCGATTCATCAGTAATAAGGCAGAGAAACGGCAGGGATGGAATCATGAGTAGAGTAGCTTTTCAAAGGTTGTCAGTAATCCCGGAAATCGGGTTGTATCGGAAAAGAGAGAGAGAGCCGCAATCCCGTAAGCGCCTGCAGAAAGACAGTGGGGTGTGTTTTCCGGTGTGATGCCCCCGATGGCTAACACCGGAATAGAAACCGACCTGCAGACTTCGCCAAGTTTAACGAGGCCCTGGGGATTCCCGTATTGTCTTTTGGAAGGAGTATCGAAAACAGGTCCGAATATCAGGTAATCCACTCCGGAGTGTGCCGCATTCAGGGCTGATTCCGCAGAGTGCGCACTTTTACCTATGAGCATCCGCCCGGTAAAGGATCTCAGCCTGTCGGGGGGAGCTGAAGATTCCCTAAGGTGAACTCCGTCAAGGGCTGCCGCTGCAGCTATATCGGCCCGTTCATTCAGGATAATCTGCACATTTTTGGAGGCTGCTGCAGCTTTCAGGGTCAGGCTGAGTCTGAATAGCGTCGATGCATCGAGATGTTTTTCCCTTATTTGCATCAGGGATGGAAGGGAAGGGCGGAGCAGTTCGATCTGCCTTCTTATCAGCAGACCCGAACCATCAGGATCGTTACCACTGCTGATTATGCAGAGACGCGGCAACACAGTCGAGGCATCTATGCTCATGGTTCGGGTATTTAGCGCGGTTATGATGTAAAAAATACGAGCGACACCTTCTCTTTCGGCACATTGTATTGCTAAAAATAAGGATTTGATGTAACATACAGTAACTGTACAGGGCACATATGCCCTTTACTGCCATGTCCCGCTTTTCTTTTTTGTGCAATATAACGATCCCTCATCATGTCGCATATTGAAGATAACATTGTTCGCTCAGGCTTCCGCCTCCCTCCGCCTGCCGTTCCTGTCGGATTCTATCTGCCTGCGCTCAGAGTGGGGGATATCGTTTATACTTCCGGTCAGCTTCCTCTGAAAGATGGCAAGCTTGTAGAGCCCGGGGGCAAGGGAAAAGTCAATGAAATCAACCAGCATGACGCGACAACAGCCGCAGGCACAGCTCTTCTCAATGCACTGGCGGCCATTAAAGACCTGACAGGATCACTCGATGCCATCGAGCGGATCGTAAAGCTCACGGTTTATGTTGCAAGCGAATCGTATTTTTCCGGTCAGCACCTTGTCGCCAACGGCGTCTCTTCGCTTCTTGTCGAATTTTTCGGAGAGAAGGGAAGACACGTGAGAAGTGCTGTCGGCGTCGCTGAATTACCTCTCGATGCAAGCGTTGAGCTTGAACTTATCGCCGCCTGTAAACCATCCTGCAAGCCAGGATAAAAGTGTCCTGAAAAGCTCTTTGGCGTTTGCATTGATCGTCTCGAAACCGTCCATATCGCTGCTTATATTTTCCCGTCTACTGCTGCACAGCAAGTATATAAAATCAAAAAAAACATATTCTTAACATACAATAACTATCTTTTTTATAATAAGATAGCATCGCGATAAATTGGGTATAAAAAATTTTAAAATATTTTTTATACCCAATTGTAACAAGATCTTTATTCATCATAAAAAAGAATCTTTATTATGATGAAATGCTTTTATTTTTAATCTATAATTTTTATCTAAAAATCAGTTCTTTGTATTCATAAGTACGTATTAATTTTTTTACTAAAATTAGTATAACTTATTTAATAAAAATAAGATAAATTAATTTAGTTAAATAAAATTTTAAATATTTAATATTGTCATTAAATTTTATTATTTTTTATTTTTTAGTTTGATTAGATATATCTGTGCTTATGGTAAGTATATGTTTTAATGCTGTATTGTTGTGTTGTTACGTTTTTTAATAATTCTGATCGCTTTTCGTTTTTTATTGTTTTTTATCGATTGTTTGTGGTTCATTTATAGTATGTATATTTTTTGTTATATGATTTATTGCAAGGCAACGATAGGCGTTATACGGTTCGGTTATTGCTCTTTTTATTTTTGTTTGTGTTGTTGGTTTTCCGATAAGATTACGTATTGAAAATTTGCTGATAAGTCCGGGTATATCAGGTGGTCGTGGATTGATCAGTTTCTGGTGATGAGAAAATGCCTGGAAGGGTTTGTAATGTTTTTTTGCGTTTTTGTTCCGTGATCGGTAAAATACGTTTCCAAACGAACGAAGCGGCTTTTCGCTTAAATCAATCCCGTCTTATATGTCCCGCATTTTAACCGTTATCGTAATGGTGGTTGTTCTTGCCTTCGGTGTCTTTCTCGGTACCAGACTGAATCGGGGTGATCATGACAGCAAAGCTTCCGAAAGCAAAATGGTTGATGCGTACAGTCTGATCAGAGACCTGTATGTTGACGAAGTGCAGGCAGACAGTCTTGTTGGAGCCGGAATCAAGGGAATGGTGGAATCGCTCGATCCCCATTCGGTTTATCTCGAACCCGAGGAGGTCTCTTTTTCACAGGCCGAATTCGACGGAAATTTTGATGGTATAGGAATAGAGTTCGATGTTATCAACGATACGCTGCTTGTCGTAACGCCTCTTTCGGGCGGGCCGAGCGCTACTGTCGGGATTGCTGCCGGTGATCGTATTGTGGCTATCGATTCTGTTCCGGCAATCGGAATAACGCATCAGCAGGTGTTGCGCAAACTAAGAGGGAAACGTGGAACGACAGTGCATCTGAAAGTATTTCGTCCGCTCGTCGGTAAGCTCATGGATTTTCATGTTACAAGAGGACGGATTTCTACCTCGAGTATCGATGCTTTTTTTGTTCTTCAGAACGGTACCGGTTATATTCGGCTGAGCCGTTTTGTTGCAACAACAGGTGATGAGTTCCGCAAGGCGCTCGCAAGCCTGAAAAAGAAAGGTATGAAACGACTTGTCATCGATTTGCGGGGTAATCCCGGAGGTTTTCTCGAACAGGCCGTCGAAGTTGCCGACGAATTTCTTCACAAAGATCAGTTGGTCGTTTATACCAAGAGTGCCAAGAATGCCATTGAAGATGCCAGATATGTAGCTAAATCCGGTGATGGATTCGAGATCGGAGAGGTTGCGGTACTTGTTGACAAAGGCAGTGCTTCCGCATCTGAAATTCTTGCCGGCGCACTGCAGGATAACAAGCGGGCGGTGATTATCGGAGAACTGACCTTTGGAAAGGGGCTTGTTCAGCGGCAGTTCGAGTTCAGGGATGGCTCTGCCCTGCGACTTACCGTTTCAAGGTATTACACCCCTTCAGGTCGTCAGATTCAGAGAACCTATCGCAAGGGAGGCGATGGTCGAGAGCTTTATTACAAAGATGCCCTTGTCAATGTACAACCCGGGAAACTGTTTACGGATCCCGCTCGTTTTCTTTACCTTGAAAACAATGACGTATCCGTTTATCGTACCGGGACCCTTCCAGCTCTGCTTTCGCGTCCTGTTGCCGGTAAGGAATTTCAGGCTAATCAGTTTACCCTGCTCAAGGATGCCGGCGGCATTATACCCGATTACTGGGTAAGCGGAACGCCTTATTCCGATTTTTATCAGGAGCTTTACCGTACCGGTTCCTTTGAGCGGCTTGCTCAGGGAATTCTTGACGATCCCGGCAGTTCAGTTCAGGTGCATCGGAAGTCGCTCGAAGCCTTCATGAAGCATTATGCGGGAGAAAACAGGCTTGAAGCGCTGGTCATGAAGATCTGTGCTGAAAAAAAGATTACATTTGACAGACAGGCATTTATTCAGGAGCAGAAGAATATCGCCCTTGCCGTAAAGGCAAGGCTTGCGCATCGGTTGTTCGGCACGGAAGGGCAGATAATGGTTTATATCATGCAATCCGATCCACTGATAGGTGTGGTATCGAAAGTTTTTGGTTCAGGAACTCAATCAGTGCGTTGATTGTCAAATAATAACTGACGGAAAGGAGTTCATTAATTTTTAAATACAGTCGCTATGTCCCTGCTCGAAAAAATCAACAGTAATACCTGTACTCTTCGCCTGAAAAACGACTGGCTTAAAATTTTTACCTGTCCGGTTCCAACATCCGACTTTCTCTCTTTTGTCGGGATTGCTGAGATCGATGCTCCTCAGCATGCTGTGCTCAGCCTGCTTTACGATATCGATGCGGCAACGGAGTGGGTATGGAAAACAAGGGAGATGCGCTTGCTCAAGGAACTTTCAGAAGATGAAGGGCGAATTGTCTATCAGCTCGTCAGTGCGCCCTGGCCGCTTTCCGACAGGGAGATCATAACTCGTTCCCAGGGCTATATCAATCCTGAAACATCGGAAGTATTTATCAAGCTTGAATCCGTTCCGGACTTTTTGTCCGTCAACGATAAATATGTTCGGGTGCCGCAGATAGAGGGCGCCTGGAACATTCTTCCTCTTACTGAAAACACCTGTCGGGTAGTTTTCAGGCTGCATATCGAACCGGGCGGCGAGATTCCTGCATGGCTGGCAAACATTGCGGTTATCGACACGCCATATCATACTATGAATAATATGCGCCAGATGGTTAAAAAAGAGAAGTACCAGACACCTGTTGTCGCTCCTTTTAAAAAGTCACCGAGCGAAATCATTCAGAACTACGAGCAATTTATTACTGAATAGAGCCGAGGCTTTTTCCCCAGGTGGTATTTTTCTTTTCATTAAATGATTCTGCTATATGGATGTACAGTCGGCCCTGCGGGCAAACTGGGAGTTTCGGGTTGAGCATAAGGGAATCCGGATTTTTTCTTCAAAAGTGAAAAATTCCGATGTTCTGGGTTTTAAGGGTGAAACCGAACTGCCAGTCACCTTCAAAAAGCTGATAAGCCTCTTTTATGATACCGAAAATTATCACCGTTGGGTGCATCAGCTTGCAGAAATGGATGTTCTTGAAAAAAACGATTGTCTTGAATATGTTGTGCGGCAGGTTATCAATGCGCCCTGGCCTCTGCAGAAACGTGAAATGATTGTCCGAACCGGATTAACGCAAGCCGGAGACAATGCCGTAGCCGTTACCATGACAGGGGAACCCGATTACCGGCCGATCAATCCGAAATATCATCGGGTACGCGACTGCAAGGGGTTGTGGATTTTCACCCCGTCCGAAAATGGTTGCGTGAACATTACTTTTATCATGCACGTCAACCCCGGCAGCGATGTGCCATCGCCAGTAAGCAATACGGCAATGTTCGAAGTACCATTCTACTCGCTGCATAACATGAGAACCCTTCTGACAAGCGGCAGCTACGATCCTCCGTATCCTTCCGAAATCGAGAATCACCTCTGTATTATCGAAGACGCTCCTGATACGCCCTGATCAGTCGATCTCCCTTTACCGGAACGGCGCCAACCTCCTGACAGACCGTACCGGCTGCGAGGTTGGCGATTTCTGCACTGGTAACGATGTCGAGTCCGGCGGCAGTTCCCAGTGCAAGTACTCCGATTACGGTATCTCCGGCCCCTGAAACATCGGCCACTTCGAGCGACGCTGCAGGAATATGAGTGAACTCTCCATTGAAAATGGTCATGCCTTTTTCGCTTCTGGTCACAACGAGGTTATCTGCTTCAAGTTTTTCCTGAAGCTTCAGACAGGCCATTTCAACCTCAAGATCGCTGTTCTGTAAGACCATTCCGAGAGAGGAGGCCAGTTCTGAAAGATTTGGTTTGAAAACAGTACTTCCCTGATAGGCGAAGAAGCCCTGAAGTTTAGGATCCACAAGCACCGGAATATCGTGGTCCATTGCGATGCCGATGAGATCCCTGATAAGGTTCGCCGTCAGCACCCCTTTATTGTAATCCTCGAGAATGACCGCATCGATCGATCCCGCCAACTCCCGCAGTTTTCCGGCAATGCTTTTCTCGATTGATCCTTGAATGGGCAATCGGCTTTCGAAATCCACTCTGGTAATGTGATGGTTCTGTGAGAGAATTCTTGTTTTACATGTTGTGGGGCGTGAGGCATCGCTGACGAGATGGTCTGTTCGAAGTCCCTGTTTTTCGACGAGTTCTGCAAGAATCTCCCGGTTTCCGTCAGTGCCGGTAACGCCGATAAGAAAAGTCTCGGCGCCGAGAGAGAGGGTGTTTCGGGCTACGTTCGCCGCTCCTCCTATGCGGTGGTCCTCATGGGTGACATCGACGACCGGAACGGGATATTCCGGCGAAATGCGCGAAACATGTCCGAAAATATATTTGTCGAGCATGATGTCGCCGATAACGGCGATTTTCAGACGGCTGAATGATGCGACGATCTTTTCAATCGGGAGAGAGTACATTTCCTCAAAAAGGTTTGTTGCGAGTCATAATGGCTTAGACGTAACAAAATTAACGCTAAATTCCGGAAAAACCGCAAACACTGTAACAGGTAGTTTTATTTTTAACGAAATTTTCTTATAATTAAAGCTAATTATTTTTAAGCTTTATGTTGAAAAGAAGATACGTGAAAAGACGATAAGACCATGTTCGACAGTCTCAGTGATAAATTAGAGCTTACCTTTAAAAAGCTTGCCGGGCAGGCAACCATAAACGAGATCAATATCGGTATCGCCATGCGCGATATCAAAAGGGCTCTGCTCAGCGCGGATGTCAACTACAAGGTAGCCAAAAAGCTCGTTGAGGATATTCGGGAGAAATCCCTCGGTGAAGAGGTGATCAAAAGCGTCTCTCCTGCCCAGATGATCGTGAAGATCGTCAATGATGAGTTGACCGAGCTTATGGGCGGTGAAAACAAGCCGCTGAATCTTTCGCCTAAAAAACTTCCGGCCATCATCATGGTTGCCGGTCTTCAGGGTTCCGGCAAAACCACCTTCTGCGCCAAGCTCGCAAGACGGTTGAAAAAGAACGGAAAAAATCCCTTGCTTGTTGCTGCCGACGTCTATCGTCCTGCTGCGATCGATCAGTTGAAGACCCTTGGTGAACAGGTTGAGGTTCCCGTTTTTTCAATAGCGGAACCGGATGCCATGAAAGCTGCCATGCAGGGGCTTGAGGCTGCGCGTACCGGAGCAAGGGATGTGCTTATTGTCGATACCGCCGGCCGCCTTCAGATCGACGAGAAGATGATGGCCGAGGCAGAAGCTATCAAGAATGCGCTGAAACCTGACGAACTGCTTTTTGTCGTTGACTCGATGATGGGTCAGGAAGCCGTGAACACGGCCAGGGAGTTCAACGAAAGGCTTGATTTCGACGGCGTGGTGCTTACCAAACTTGACGGTGATGCCCGTGGAGGTGCCGCACTTTCGATCAGACAGGTCGTGGAAAAGCCGATCAAGTTCATCAGTATCGGAGAGAAGGTTGATGATCTCGACCTTTTCTACCCGGACCGTATGGCGCAGAGAATTCTCGGTATGGGTGATATCGTGAGCTTTGTCGAAAAAGCTCAGGAGACGCTCGATATCGAGAAAACCATGCAGATGCAGAAAAGACTCATGAAGAATGAGTTCGATCTGAACGATTTTTTCGATCAGTTGCAGCAGCTCAAGAAAATGGGTTCCATACAGGGGCTTATCGAGATGGTTCCGGGCCTGAACAAAATGGTTCCTAAACAGGAAATAGAAAATCTTGATTTCAGGCCTATCGAGGCAATGATCAACTCGATGACGAAGCAGGAAAAAGAGAATCCGGAAATCATCAATGGAAGCCGCCGCCAGCGTATCGCAAAAGGCAGCGGAACAAAGGTTCAGGATGTCAATCTGCTGCTCAAGCAGTTCGGAGAAATGAAAAAGATGATGCGGTCGGTATCGAAACTGTCACAGTCCGGCAGAAAGATCACTTCCCAGAATCTTGCACTCGACAAGTTTTTGAAACGATAATTTATATTTACAGTTAACATTAACTAAAATACTCAGAGCATTGGTTAAGATCAGACTTAAAAGAACCGGAAGAAAAAAATTGCCGTTTTACCAGATTGTCGCTGCCGACTCACGTGCACCGAGAGATGGCAAGTTTCTGGAAATTGTAGGCCACTACCAGCCAACAGCGAAACCGCATGCCGTCACAATCAAGAAAGACCGCGTTTCATACTGGATGCAGACCGGTGCACAGCCGACTGACACCGTGCGCAGTCTCATCCGTTCTACGGGTCTTCTTCATGAATTGAGACTTCGCAGCCTTGGTCGCAGTGAAGCTGATATTACCGCCGAAATGGAAAAGTGGCAGCAGAATCAGACTGAAAGACGCCAGAAACGTCTTGCCGTTAAGACCCGTCGTCGTCAGGCCAAAAAAGCCGCAGAAGCAAAAGGCGCAGAAGCTTAATTCCGGCTGGAGTTATTTTCAGGGATGAATCGTTATCTGACTGGTACCGTGCTCAAGCCGAAAGGTTTGAAAGGTGAGGTAAAGGTGCTTCCGGTTACCGATTATCCCGAACGTTTTCTGGAGCGCAAGGCTTATTTTATCGGAAAGACGGGCGACAATGCTGTCGTTGGCAAAGTTGTCCGGGCTTCCCTCAGCAGAGGATTTGCGTGGTTGTTTTTTGAAGGTATTGAAAGTCGGGAACAGGCGGAAGCCATATGTGGTATGAACCTCTATATAGAGGAACAGGATCTCATGGCAATGCCGCAAGGACGTGCTTATCTGCATGACCTGATAGGGCTTGCCGTACTTGACGGCAGTGGCCGTGAAGCCGGAGTTGTTACCGATGTGCTGGCCATGCCTGCTCACGAGGTTTACGAAGTGACAATGAGCGGCGGCAGGATTGTTCTGCTGCCGGCCATTGAGGAGTTTATCGAAGAGATCGATACTGAAAGGCGCCTGATGGTTGTGCCGAGGTTTGAAGAGTTTTTATGAAAGATCCGTTGATTAAAAGAGTGCTGACCTCCCTTGGCCATGATGGAAACATTACGGATTGATGTGATTTCCGTCATTCCCGGTTTTTTCGACTCGCCGTTACAGAACGGCCTGCTCGCCATAGCCAGGAAAAAACAGTATGCGGAAATCCATGTGCACAATCTGCATGATTACGGTCTTGGACGCTACAAGCAGGTTGACGATACCCCGTTCGGCGGGGGAGCCGGTATGGTGATACGTCCGGAACCGGTTTTTGCCTGTGTTGAAAAGCTTCTTGCGGAAAGAGAGTATGATTGGGTTATCTTTCCGACTCCGGATGGAAAACCATTCGATCAGCCGCTTGCGAACCGGCTATCACGCACAAAAAACCTTATGCTTCTTTGTGGTCACTACAAGGCGGTGGACGACCGGATAAGGCAGATGCTGGTTACCATGGAGGTTTCGATAGGGGATGTTGTCGTTTCAGGAGGTGAGATACCCTCGCTTGTGATCATGGATGCGGTTGTCAGGTTGATTCCCGGTGTCATTGGTGACGGAGAATCGGCTCTCACTGACTCTTTTCAGACCGGAATGCTTGATTCAGCCTACTATACGAGGCCGGCGGAATTCAGGGGAATGAAGGTTCCGGATGTACTTCTGTCGGGACATCACCGGAATATAGAAAAATGGCGTTATGAGAACGCCCTGCAGCGTACGCTTCAACGGAGGCCGGACCTGCTTGATAAAAAGGTTTTTAATGAGTAGAGTTAAATATCGTAACGTAAAATAGTTGTCGAAAATGGATCAGTTAATTCAGTTAGTTGAAGCCACGCAGAGCAGAACCGATTTTCCGGTGATCAATCCCGGTGATACCGTAAGGATCCAGCTGAAGGTTATCGAAGGCGAAAAAGAGAGACTGCAGGCTTACGAAGGTGTCGTTATCAGCGACAGAGGGGCCGGCGCATCAAAAACCATCACTGTTCGCAAGATTTCTCATGGCGTCGGTGTTGAAAGAATCATTCCTGTCAACTCTCCGAATGTCGAGAGCGTTACCGTTCTGAAGCACGGCAAGGCAAGAAGGGCAAAACTCTTCTATCTTCGCAAGCGTACCGGTAAAGCCGCTCTCAAGGTCAAAGAACGCAAGTTTGCCGTTAAAGCCTGATATAATGAAAAAGAACCGGCAGATCTTGTCAGTCTGTCGGTTCTTTTTTTTAGCGGTTATAACGATGTCATGAGGGTTTTTCCTGTCAGGAACTGCTTGATCAAGTTTTTTTCCATTCTTCTCGTTTGTTCATTTCGTGTCGAGGCATACGCAACATCGCGTGCCGGTCCGGGCGCGCAATAACGTAAGGGGTGCCCATAACCGAGTATACCCATGATGCAGATAGGAAACTACCGTTTGTATTCTCTCGACGTACAGGATTTTGCGCTCGACGGCGGGGCCATGTTCGGCGTTGTGCCGAAAGTCATGTGGGAAAAACTCACCCCGTCCGACGCGTTCAACCGGGTTATGCTCAAAGCAAGAGTGCTCCTGATTTCAGGGAAAGGAAGGCATATTCTTGTCGATACCGGCATGGGCACGGCATGGAGCGAGAAACTTCGTTCCATCTATCTGCTTTCGGACTTCAGGCTCTACTCAGAACTGCAGGCTCATGGTCTTGCGCCGGAGGATATAACCGATATCATCTACACGCATCTGCATTTCGATCATGTCGGGGGTTCTTTCAGGCCCTCGGATGACGGGCTTCAACCGTATTTTCCCTCAGCACGCCATTACGTCCAGAAAGAGAATTATCTTTCAGCGACAAAGCCCAACCAGAAAGAGAAGGTCAGCTATTCGCCTCCGTTCATCGAGGCGTTCGGACAGCTTTCAGGCGTCGAGCTGATAGACGGCCCAACGGAACTGTTTTCCGGCATCGAAGTGTTCGTAAGTAACGGTCACACCAGAGGGCAGCAGCTTGTGCGTATAAGCGACGGAGAGCGGACGCTGGTGCACGGCAGCGATCTCGTACCCTCATCGGCGCATCTTCCCCTTCCGTGGGCGATGGGATTCGATATAGAGCCGCTTACGGTTATCGACGAGAAAACCGCTTTGCTCAACAGCATGATCGAGGGCGGAGAAATGCTCTATTTCGGCCACGACCCTTTCCATGATACGGCGCTGCTCAAACGCGACGAAAAGGGAGCTATCGTTGTCGACCGCTTCATCACCCTATAAGATGGCAGCATATCCTTGAATACGGTACTCCCGCATCACAAGCGCATAGAGGTTTTTCGGCGGAAGATTCTGGATTTTTACGGATACAACCGCCGAAGCTTTCCCTGGAGGGAGACACGCGACCGGTATGCCGTCATGGTCAGCGAAATCATGTTGCAGCAGACGCAGGCCGAACGGGTAGTGCCGAAATTCACGGCATGGATGGATCGCTTTCCAGATGTCGCTGCGCTTGCCTCCGCTCCGCTGAGGGATGTGCTTGCGCTCTGGAGCGGTCTCGGGTACAACTCCCGCGGCCAGCGGCTGCAGAGCTGCGCAAGGATGGTGACAGAGCGTTTCGGGGGCGTGGTGCCCGCCGCACCCGCTGAACTGAAAACCCTTCCGGGCATCGGCGACTATACCTGTCGCTCCATTCCGGTCTTCGCCGACAACCTCGATGTCGCTGCAGTCGATACCAATATCCGGCGCATCATCATCCACGAATTCGCCCTGCCGCAAGAGACTTCGAAACGGAATATCCAGGTTGCCGCTGAACAGCTTCTTCCGCAGGGCTGCAGCCGGGACTGGCACAATGCGCTTATGGATTATGGATCGATATGTCTCACCAGCCGGGCAACGGGCATCCGTCCTCTCACGAAACAGTCGAAATTCCGGGGTTCTAAACGCTGGTATCGCGGCAGGCTGCTCAAGGAGCTTGTGGCTTCAGAGCAGCTTCTTCTCGAAGAGATCGAGGAACGGTACAGCGATTGCCCGTGGGGGATGCGGGAGATCATTGACGCTCTTGTCCGCGACGGGCTTGTCGATGAGATCGATAACACGAATGCAGGGGGGATGGCGTTGCGGATCAGGGAGTGATCAGGCTTTGCGTTTCAGGCAGTGGATCCCTTTGTTTTCGGCTCGCCAGTAGACGCATTCCGAGGGTACCGATGGGCATATTTCCTGATGCTTTCCCGAAACCTTTGATATGATGAGGGGATGCTTTGAACTTTTTTCAAGGTATATGCGAGCCTCTTCGAAACCGGCATTCCTTGCCTTTCCGGCACGGACCATTTCAATGGCAAGGTCGTCAAGAAATACCGATTCGGTGAAGAGCAAGCCTGGGTTGAGCGCCCGGCAGACCCTTTCGCCGATGGCAATGGATCGTGCACTCCTGATATACCCCATGGCCTGATCAGGAGTCAGGAGAAAAGGTTCGAATGCATTGATTTTCTGTCGGATATGACGCGATTTTTCATCGTCAGGCACTGGGCTGGAAATGGTATCGAAATACATGAGCGCCTTTTGTATTCCTTTCTGTATGGTGCCCCCGGTATACTCTTCGATTGTTGCCATTGTCGATCAGGATTACAGAATATCCGGTCGACGACCCGCATTTCGGTCGTCATGCAGCACAGCCTCACCATTACGAGATCTCCTTTCACGGTATTGCATGCGATAAATAAGGCAGCCAGGACTACTCCGTATTGTAAACCATGTTAAGTGCATTGTAAACCTTGTCGATCTCCTGCGCGTATTTCTCCGTTATGGCCTTGCGTTTCAGTTTCATCGTCGGGGTCATGTTGCCCTTTTCTATGCTGAATGCCTCTTCGATAAGGAGGAACTTGCGCACTTTTTCGTGGGTTGCGAGCTGGCGCGAGATGGTTCGCATGAGTTTTTCATAGATCTGCAGAATATCCTTGTGTTCGATAAGCTCTTTCGATGTTCTTGCCGCAATGGAATGCGCTGCGGCATATTCGTTGAGCTTTGCGAAATCAGGTACGATGACGGCTATGAGAAAGGGGCGTTTTTCGCCGATCACGATTACCTGATCGACGTAAGGACTATCCGTAATGAGGTTTTCGATCGGCTGCGGGGCTATGTTTTTGCCGCCGGAAGTGACGATGATGTGTTTTTTCCGGTCGGTGATTTTCAGATAGCCATCGTTGTCGAGTACGCCGATGTCGCCGCTGTAGAACCATCCATCCCTGATAACCTCGTTCGTCGCAGCCTCGTCCTGCCAGTAGCCCTTCATGATATTCGGGCCTTTGAGCAGGATCTCCCCGTCTTCGGCGATTTTAACCTGGACATTGTTGACGACAGGTCCGACTGTCCCGAACTTAATTTTTTCCGGCCGGTTAACGTTGGTGACGGGCGAGGTTTCCGTGAGGCCGAAGCCTTCAAGTATGGAGATTTCAAGTGCCTGGAAAAACTCTCCGATCTTTTGCGGCAGCGCCGCTCCGCCAGAAACGAAGTAGCGCAGCCTTCCGCCGAATTTCTTGCGGATCTTGTGGTACACGAGCTTGTCGGCCAGCTTGTGCTGTATGGAAACCGTTATCGATGCGCGGTTTTTCTCGTTCATCTGGCGATGGTACTCTTCACCGGTTTTAACCGCCCAGTTGAATATTTTTTGTTTTACAGCACTCTGGGTGCTGACCTGTTTGAGCATATTAGCCTTCATCCTGTCGAAGAGGCGCGGTACTGTGAAGATGATGGTGGGTTTCGCTTCAGTCATGTTGAGCGAAATGGTTTCGATGCTTTCTGCCAGGTAGATGGCGGCACCGCATGAGAAGAGGAGATAGTATCCTCCGGTACGTTCATAGGCGTGCGAGAGAGGCAGGAATGAGAGGCTGCAGTCGTTTTCATCGAGGCGTATGACTGATGAGCAGGATTTAACGTTTTCGCAGAGGTTCCGGTGGGTTAGCATGACGCCCTTCGGCAGTCCGGTTGTTCCGGATGTATAGATTATGGTGGCGATGTCTTCAGGTTCCACCTTGATGCCGTCAAGAATCCATGGTTTGTCTTCAAGTATTTTCTTTCCTGTTTCCTTCACGTGGTTCAGGTCGATCACATCATCAACAGGCTCTTCAAGACGGTTCATGACGATGACGAGGCTCAGGTCGGGCAGGTTCTGCCAGATGGAGAGAATTTTGCCGAGCTGCAGCATGTTGGAAACTACAATGCCTTTTGCGCTGCAGTTCTGCAGGATGTATTCTATCTGATTCGGCGGCAGTGAAGGGTAGAGCGGCACATCGATCGCGCCGAGGTTGAGGATGGCCATATCGGCCAGATACCAGCCGGGACGATTTTCAGAAAGGATGGCTACGCGGTCATGCGTCTCGATGCCGTTCTCCCGAAGATATGCGGAAAATGCATGTACATCATCTTCCAGCGCTTCATAAGGAATCGGCTCATAAATACCGTTAATTTTTCTTGCGATGGGAAATTTTTCTTTTTTCCCCCGGTAATGACTGAACACGGAAGAAAAAAGTTCAGGTAACGTATGAAAATCAGGATTGATGAGTCCCATAGATCTCAGGAGTTATTCTTGTGGATCCGTATTGTTAACAGGTTAGCCGGAGGGGCTCGAAAGAAATGCCCTAAAGAACGATGAAGGAAGGTTCAAACCGATTAAAGAAATAATTAACGATACAATATTATCTTTGCAAAGAGAGTTTGGTACTTTACGGTATATTTTATGTCTGTTTTTCATCCCTTTTATGCAATTAAAGCAAAAAAAGAGTAATAGTTTGCCGGGGTATGCCGGTCTTCTGCTTGGTGTTTGTCTTATCATTTATCTTTTCAGCCAGATCGATCTTGAGGGTGCCATCGGGAGAATTCTATCGATAGGATATTCTTCCGTGCTGATTCTGATGCCCTTTTTCGTGCTTCATGTAGTCGAAACCTTTGCATGGATAAAGGTTTTTCCTCCCGGAATATCCCACATACCTTTTTTTCCCCTGCTGAGAATACAGCTTATAGCCGAAACCGTTTCCATGACGCTTCCCGCAGGTGTAGCGATCGGTGAACCGCTCAGACCGTATCTCTGTAATCGTTTTATCGGTCTTCCCGTCCCTGAATCAGTGGCGAGTGTTGCGGTGCGCAAGCTCATGCTTGGCGCAGCGCAGGGAGTTTATACCGTAATCGGCGCCTTTGCGGGTTACGGTTTTTTACAGATGGTTTCGCGTAGGGTAATCGGGTTCGAGGGGCTTGGCTTGTTGATGGTTATCAGCGGCCTGGCGGTTTTTTTTCTTTTTATGGTGTTTCTTCTGCTGCTCCTGAATGGAAAAGTCGCAGGACAGATCCATCAGTTTCTGATGCTTGTTCCGTTCAGGAGGGTCAAGGCATGGCTGCTTGAGAAAGAATCCGGTTTTCTCGATACCGATCAGGCGCTGAACAGTTACCGGGGGTTTCCCGCAGGAGGCCGTCTGCTGGCAATGCTCTACTATGTTTTTGCATGGTTTATGCTTACGGCGGAGAGTTATATCATATTATCTCTGCTTGGGGTTGAGATTTCCTTTTCCCAGATATTTGCCATCGACATAGCGCTCGCCATGCTTCGGTCGCTGTTTTTTTTCATTCCTTCGGGGCTCGGAGTACAGGATCTCGGGTATCTTCTTTTTTTTCAGGCGCTCGGCATACACGATTTTGCGGCCGACGGAGCGGCGTTCGTGCTTTTGAGGCGTTTCAAGGAGGTGCTCTGGTATTCTTTCGGTTACGGCGTCATGTTTCTTTCCGGGGTGCATCTCGACGATGCGCAGCTTGAGGGCGACATCGAACCATGAAGATGCTTACATTACGGATTTAGCAGACAATCCCGTCTTTTTATCCGTCATTACAGGCGAAGAGAGCCGGGAATGGCGTTCCGCAGTTGGTTTTTTCAACTAGTTGTCAATAACCAGTTATTGCGGGTTTATTCTATGGCTTTACAAACAGATCAAGGCAGGTTGAAAGCATGTCATTAAAACCAGTAATCCGTCAACAATCGATTTTCTTCCCAAGGAAAGCCACAACCTTATTGTATCGAGTGGTTTGCCCAGTATAATCGATATCTCCCGGTGTTTCAGTCCACATATCTCGGAAAACAGAACTGACAGTTTTTTGTCCGTTTCCTGCTGGTGCAGCAGGATCAGCAGGTTTTCATCAGGATAACGACACGCTTTCGGTTCAGGTGTCGCACCATCCAGACCGAAACGTTCATAATAAATGTCTCTGAATGTTTTGAATACTTCGATTTCAGTTGTGTCGGATTCGACGTTCTGATACGTTATTAAAACAAGCTCATTGGTTTTTTTTAAAGAACCCGTCATCCAGTATCCCAGCGAGTACATTTTGTCCAGCAAATCCATCGGTTCTCTTTCTTCTGCTGCCATAGTATTTTCTTGTAAATGTTTACATGGAAATAAAAAATAGTGATCTGTTGAATTTGAGGGTATAACATGTTTATACCTGAAAGCTTTTTAACATATCAGCTCTTGTAATGGCAAATCTGTATAGAGGAAGAAGTGATCTGCTCTGCAGTTTTCAGTGTTGTTTAATATTTCTTTGTAAAATAAAGTTCCTGATGATTCAAATAAAAGTGAAATATGTCCTGCTTTGTACTAATTTATTGTAATAATGCCGTATTATATGTACGGACATTTGATTTTGATCTCTGTGTTTCAATATAAACGGAATTTTGCTGTGAATTTGTCCGTTAGGCAATCGATGCTTCGGCCTGACGGCGGTCCGTTGGGCAAGCGTAAGGTATGGGGCTGCAGTCCAGTCGGAATTCTGCGGTTTCGGGAGGACGATCATAAGTCATTTTTATGAATCGTATCAAACGCCAGCAGTATGCCTTCAATGTTAACGGCTTTTTTATATTTTTGATCGATGTATTTTATCCTTCTGTAACCTAACAGTCGAAGATGCCTCTTTAATCGGGCATACGTATGAAGAAGATTTTGTTTATCTGCGGCTCGATGAACCAGACCACCCAGATGCACCAGATTTCTGAGTGGCTGGGTGATTACGACCGTTACTTTTCTCCTTTTTTCAGTGACGGACTGCTTGGTGTCGCGAGCGGCATGGGTCTTCTGGAATTCACGATTCTTGGTAAAAAGCGCTCCGGAAGAGCGCTTCAGTATCTCCTCGATCATCAGCTGCAGCTCGATGCAGGCGGGATGAGCCGCAATTACGATCTTGTGGTTACCTGTACCGACCTGATTGTTCCCAAAGAGATAAAAAGAAAAAAAATCGTGCTGGTTCAGGAGGGGATGACCGAGCCTGAAACCGTGCTTTATCACCTTGCCCGGAACTTCCGCTGGGTGCCTCGCTGGGTTGCCGGTACGGCCACTACCGGGCTGAGCGATCTTTACGAAAAATTCTGCGTGGCAAGCGAAGGGTATCGGGAGCTGTTTATTCGTAAAGGGGTCAATCCGGATAAGATAGTGGTTACCAGCATTCCGAATTTCGACAACTGCGAGCAGTATCTTCATAACGACTTTGAACATCGGGATTTCGTACTCGTTTGTACCTCCGACAACCGGGAGACCTTCATTTACGAGAACAGGAAGAAAAATATCGAAAAGTATCTCGAACTGGCTGGCGGTCGTCAGCTCATATTCAAGCTTCACCCGAACGAGAATGCAGGAAGGGCGGTGCGTGAAATCAACACCTGGGCACCTGAAAGTCTGGTGTTTCCGGAAGGAAAGACCGAGGAGATGATAGCCAATTCACGCATGCTGATAGCGCAGTTTTCTTCGACCATTTTTGTCGGCTCCGCCCTCAACAAGACTGTTCACTGCGGGTTGCACCCCGATGAGTTGAGGGCGCTCACGCCATTGCAGAACAAGTCGGCGGCCAGACGTATTGCCGATGTCTGCCGGTCGGTTATCGACGGGTAATTCCAATTCTATTTCAATAATGCACTTATAATCCAGGTACAGGCGATGAGGGAATGGGAAGATGAGGATTTTGGGCTGCGAGCAGTTTGCCGTGGGCGGGAAGTCGGTATTCAGTAGCCGGGAAGAGTAGTATCGTTCGCGAGGCGAACGGGAGTATGCTCGCTGTCGCATCGCGGAGTATAGCTCGCTTCGCTTTG
>DYNE01000073.1 GCA_020721225.1 Pelodictyon luteolum
GAGAAACATAATACTTTGCTGACGTATATCAAAATTATTTACGAATAAGATCTAAGACTATTTTAGCATCCAGTACCGTATCGGCCTTCATGCCACAGCCGATCTCGGTTCTGGATATTTTTTCAAGGTGTTTATACAGAACGAGGCCGGAGTATCGGGCGGCTGACAGACCGTAAGAAAAAGCGTCACACTTCTGACCAACTGTTCGATGGCTTATCAGAACGGTATGGTTTTCAAGCCCTCTGTCTCCCCGATGGCTTTCGGCGCCAACCTGTCGGTTCCTCTCTATGAAGCCACTATCGGTTTGAGCGCGTTCTGCTCCATGGCTGACGATACGGTGCCCAATACAGGAGAGAATGTAGATTATAGCGGTTATTTCCTGCGCATCAAGGCCGAAAAAGGTCCCTTTACGGCATGGTTCGACTACAGCGCCATGACAGACAGAAGCGCATCGGTGGAAATCGATTACACCAACGCATTTCTCTGGGCGCAGTACAGGATTCCGGTCTGCGAGTCGGCAACAGGCAAGTTCAACCTGACTCCGACGGTACGCTATCTGGCATCCTCGCGTGAGGAGGGCAGTTCGGACATCGAAAACAGTCGTTTGCGCGTGGAACTTTACAGTACCATGACTTTTTAACGTTCATCACGGCTTCTGTTCCGGCAGCTTTTTGCTGTCAGGACATTTTTCTTGCTATTCCGGCCAGAATCGCAAGGGTTCCGATTACGGCATGGGATAGCGATACTCCGGCAAGATTGGGATATTTTCTGTAGATCCCGGCAAAAACAAGGCCTGCGGCGAATGTCGCCAGAGTGGTAAAGGCGTCAAGATAGATGATATGCAGAAAGGCAAATGAAGCCGCCGAAACGACGACCTGCGCGGGAGCCCGGGTAATTCCGGAGCGGTTCATTTCCGCAAACAGAAAGCTCCTGAACAGGAACTCCTGTAAAGGGCTTGAAATGAGCGCATAGAAAAAGAAAAAAAAGGTTTTCGGGGGTTCGGCTTTTATGGTCAGTGCATCCGTATTGTCAAGTATCAGGAAAAGCGCAACGATGCAAATGATGAAGAGCGTGTTGGCCAACAGTGATTGCTTCAGGTTTGAACCCCTGATTCCCAGCTCTTTGGCACGATACCCCTTGAGCCGGGAGAGCAGCAGGGATATCAGGAAAATAACGGCAAGAACCATCCAGCGGAAAGAAAACGGAACTGCTCCCGATACGATAAGAATGACCGGGATATAGTACAGCAGGAACAGCAGGATCAGAAATCTTGCAGGTGAAGGTTTTTTCAGGTATGAAAGCAGTCTGTCTGATCGAAAAACCGGTCGCATTGCATTTACATCTGAAAGTCGTGAATCCGGGAGACCGGAAAAAACATGTCTAATATCAGAAAAGTCGTTTACGGAACAATCCGTTTACGATCGGAGCCACGAACCGATTCTTCTGGCCGCAGTGAAGCTGCTCCATGCGAGAACACCCAAAAGTTTTCTGTCGCCGGGGAATGCAGCCGAAAACACGTGGACGTGCTCTTCGGTAATTCGGTGAGGCGCGAGTGCAGCCAGAAGCGCAAGCCTTCCCGCGCTTTTTTCGGAAGCGTCGAGTTGGGCCAGTGCGTTGTCGCACCACTTGCCGGAAATATCAGGATTGCTTCCATTCCATTTCAGCACCATCTCTCTGGTGATTTTCCGGACTGATTCCGGAACAGAATTCGATCCGGCCTCTTCGATCGCGCTTGCAAGACGCGCGAAAGCTCCGGCTGTCGCAGACGAAGATTTCGCCCATGACAGGTCATTCGGCAGCTCCGCTGCGGGCAGAAGTCCGAGCGAAGTGCCCGGACTCTTTTCCCGGCGGATCGCCGGCAGGAAATACCATGTCCCGAGACGCATCGAAACCGTTTTTCCGATACCGTTTTTCAGCGGCAAAGGGGAGCTTCCCAGCAGGATAGTGACCATGCGGTTGATGTAGTGAAAGAAAACAGCTGTTCCGATAAATGCCGGAGCTTCGTCCGGTGTGAACGGAGGCGCGGCGAGCAGCGGATCGTGCGGATCGCGCGTTGCCGCAGCCCATGCGCCAATTGCACTGAGGTACCGATTTTCGTCCCGTTGATTTTTCGCTGTTCCCATCAGCATCATCGTGTGTGCATCCACACAGTAAGGGCAGTCGTTTATCGACGAAACCGTAGCGGCGATCATCTCTCTTCCGTCACGGCGCCCTTTTCCCGCAAGCAGCGTTTCTCGGCAGGCTATCCAGACCCCGGCAAGCAGCTCCGGTAACGGCAGGTGCAGGGAGAACGGCTCGACCTTCGCTCCGAACTCCCTTTTTATCTCTGCAAGCACTTTCCCCGGGAGGCTTTCGGGCAATGGTTGCGGGATGGACTGGAAATATCTGATGCTCATACCAGCAAAGTCTGTTTATGCGCTCTGGCCGGTAACCCTGTTGTACTGAACGTGGTTTGACGGTATCTTTTCATAGTGATCGGTTCCGAGCGAAAGCGGCTTCATATTTTCTGCGACGAACCGGAACTGTGGTTTACAGAGTTTTCTACTGCAGCGCCCGTATCTTTTCGATGATTTCATGATGCGGATGCCTCAGCAGGTCGTCGTCGTGCTCGGGCAGGGTTACATGCTTTGCCACTACTTCGAGCATGCGTTTTTCGAGATGCCCGGCAATGTCGAGTATATGGGTGAGATGGTGCTGCAGTTCGTAATGAATGAACTTTTCAGCATGATGTTTTTTCATCTTGCCGAGCAGTTCGGCCATCATGCTCGCATCAATATGCCGCGATACTTCGCTGAAATACTCGAGTGGCAGGTCGTTGGCGTAGCCTGTTGCCTGATCCACCCCCATTTTCCGACAGACGCCGGCCGCTATGGGCGGTTTGATATGCTCGACCATGAGCGGAATCACAACAAAGTGCGGAATGTACTTCACGATCATGCCTATGGCATGATAGAGCTCTTCAAAACCGTCCGTTTTACGGTTCACAACCGCTTTTACATACGAAACCACATGCTGCTGCTGGTCCGGAGTAAGATGATGCAGTTCTTCAGGTACGGGCATTTCGGTCCATGCCAGCGCTTCATGCAGTCGGCTCATAAGGGTTAACCTTTTTCGGCTTTATTGGTTACAGACGGATTGCGTGGTTTCGGAAAAACTGTAGTTTATCAAAAAAAACGGGAAGAATGAACCGCGGAAATGGTTTCAGGCATAAAACCGTATGTGATTGGCTATATTGAGCGGTTTCTGGACGTAAAGATTATCACGCGATTGTGATGCCGGAATAATATAACAGGTGGAACGGTATGGTGCTTTTAACAGTGGAAGGCCTGAGAAAACAGTATGGCCTTAAAAAGCTTTTCGAAGATGTTTCGTTCGGAATAGATGACAAGGACAAGATCGGTATAATAGGAGCTAACGGCAGCGGCAAGAGTACGCTCCTGAAAATTCTTGCCGGAGTTGAAACTCCCGACAACGGGAGGGTTACGGTAACCAACAACAGGAAAATCGCCTACCTTCCTCAGGAATCACCCTACAATCCTGAGGACACGGTACTCGAAGCCGTGCTGAAGTCGGGTGATAATGTCATGCAGCTCATTCTTGACTATGAGCTTGCCTGCAGGGAACTTGAAACAGGACACAGCGATGATCCCGAGCTGATTGAACGGGTCAGCCACCTGTCGCACGAGCTCGATATAACCGGAGCCTGGGAACTCGAGTCAAATGCGACGGTTGTACTTGGAAAACTCGGACTTCAGGATGTAACGGCCAAAATGGGCACCCTTTCCGGAGGGCAGCGCAAGAGAACCGCGCTTGCCCATGCTCTTGTAACTCCGTCTGATGCCCTGATTCTCGATGAGCCGACCAACCATCTCGATGCCGACAGTGTCGAGTGGCTCGAGAATTATATAAGGCGCTATCAGGGGGCGGTGATTCTCATTACTCACGACCGGTATTTTCTCGATCGTGTAGCCAATCGCATGTTCGAACTCGACGGACGGACGGCGAGGACGTTTGCCGGAGGTTATGCCAGTTATCTGCAGCAGAAGGATGAACTCGAGCAGCAGGAGCAGCGGGAGGACCGCAAGCGGCAGGCGCTGATCCGTCAGGAACTTGACTGGATGAGAACCGGCTGCAAGGCCCGTACCACCAAACAGAAGGCACGAATGCAGCGGGCTGAAGAGCTGGTCTATACTCCCGGAAAGGAGCAGCAGAAAGAGTTTGAAATCGGTTTTGGGGCCGATCGGCTTGGTGGTATGATTATCGAATTTCATCAGGTTTCCAAATCCTATGGGGACAAAAAACTGCTCCGGTCGTTCGATTATATGCTGCAAAAGGGAGATCGTATCGGTATTATCGGCCCGAACGGCTCTGGCAAGACAACGCTTTTCGACATGATTACCGGGCGCGTGCAGCCCGACAGCGGCCATATCGATATCGGCAAGACCGTAAAAATAGGCTATTACGATCAGGAGAGCCGTGAACTCGATGACGACAAGCGGGTGATCGAGTTCATTCAGGAAGAGGCTGAACAGATAAAGCTGAAGGACGGACAGGTTTTTTCGGCAGCGAAAATGCTGGAGCGTTTTCTGTTTGCTCCCTCGACGCAGTACAGTTACATCAGGACGCTTTCCGGCGGAGAACGCCGCAGGCTCTACCTGCTGAAACAGCTTATCGGTTCTCCCAACGTGCTGCTGCTTGACGAGCCGACCAACGATCTCGATATTCCAACCCTGCGGGTGCTCGAAGATTATCTCGACAATTACCAGGGGTGCCTGCTCGTGGTGAGTCACGACAGATACTTTCTCGACCGGACTGTCGAGCATGTATTCGTTTTTGAAGATGATGGTCGCATCCGGCGGTATCCCGGCAATTACAGCGTCTATCTTGAACTGAAGTCGAAGTACACGGATCGGGACGTTACAAAACCCGCCAAAAAAGAGACTGCGAAAGAGACGTCGGTTGCTGCGTCGGTTCCCAGGCAGCGCAAACTGAACAGTAAAGAGAAGCGGGAGCTTGAACAGCTCGAAGCGTGGATCGCTGAAGCCGAGGCCCGACAGGCCGCTATCGGCAATGAGCTTAACGCTGCATCCAGCGACTTTCCGCTTGTACAGAAACTCACAGAAGAGCTGCGCCGCATCCAGAAGGAGATGGACGGCAAGATGAGTCGCTGGACTGAGCTTGCAGAATTTCTGTAGGGGCAGCAGGCAGGGAGATTGTGTTACGTGATAAGGGTTACGTGTAAATGGGTAGTGGGCATCGGATGAAAGCTTCCTGGAGGCATTTTGTCCTTTTCGTCCTTGAGGTCATTTTTGTTCCTTTACCGGGAAGTTAAAAAGCGGGGGAAATTCTGGATTTGATAGGGGAGATCGGGGGATTTGTTTTCGGGTGAACAGCATGAAAAGATAGCCAATATGATGGCAGCTGAAATACGCAGCAGGCTCGAAGAGCTTGCCGATCCGGAGAGGGCGGAAATTCTCCGTCGATTCTTTAAAACCGGACCCGGAGAGTATGGAGAAGGGGATATGTTTCGTGGAATCCGTGTGCCCCAGCTTCGGAAGCTGTGCCGGGATGTTTCCCGTGCAGGCGTCGATGACGCCGTCGGACTTCTGGCATCCGGGTGGCATGAAGACCGGCTCCTTGGTCTCCTGCTGCTTGTCGAGCTGTACAAAAAACCGGATGAAGCTCACAGAACATTGATTTACACGCACTATTGCGCTCATACCGACATGATCAACAACTGGGATCTCGTCGATCTTTCGTGTCCCCGGATCGTCGGTTGCCATCTGCAGGTGCGCGACCGTTCGCAGCTCTACCGTTTTGCTCTTTCGGAGAGTCTCTGGGAGCGTCGCATCGCCATCGTCTCGACCTTTCATTTCATCAGGGCCGGCGACTTCGGCGATACGCTCGCCATAGCAGAAAAGCTGATGGGGGACAAAGAGGATCTGATACACAAGGCGACGGGCTGGATGCTCCGGGAAGTCGGCAAACGGAAAGTCGAAGTGCTGGAGGGGTTCCTTTCGGAATATTACCGCTCCATGCCGAGAACGATGCTCCGCTATGCTATCGAAAAGCTGCCGGAGCCTCGCCGACAGGCCTGGCTCAAGGGCCGGGTCTGAATCGCCCACCGCTCACCGCTCACAGCTCACCGCTCACAATCTTTATTTACTTCCGAAATTCCGGATGACCTGTCTGCCACAGACCGAAACTCAGGACGTCTGCAAGAGCTTCGAAGTTTTTTGTTTTCGAGTTTCCCATACCGTGCCCGGCTTCGAAATCGGTGAACAGGAGCACCGGTTTCGAAGAAGCTGTTGCTGCCTGCATCCGCGCGGCGAATTTTGCCGGCTGCCAGGCAATGACCCTCGGGTCGTTGATTCCGGCGGTTATGAGAGCGGCAGGGTAGTTTACGCCGTCACGAAGATTGAGATAAGGATCCATGGCAATGAGCGCCCTGCACTCGTCAGGAATTTTAACCGTTCCGAATTCCGGTACGTTGACCGGGCCGTTGGCTGTCGTTTCTCCGCGCAGCGGATTCATCGCTCCTACCTGTGGAATGGCGGCGGCAAAGAGATCAGGCCGTTCGGTCATGGCCCGACCAACCAGTATTCCACCGGCACTGGCTCCATTGATGGCGATGTTGCCGGGAGAGGTGTATCCATTTTTAACAAGGAATTCCGCCGCACTGATGGCATCTTTCCATGTGTTGGCTTTTGTTGTTTTCATCCCTGAAGTATGCCACTTGTCGCCGAGTTCGCCTCCTCCCCGCACATGCGGAACCGCAAGAATTCCCCCTTTCAATGTCCAGAGAAGCATCGATGGGCTGAAAAAAGGCGTCATTGATCGTCCATATGCTCCGTAACTGTAAAGCAGCACAGGGTTCGATCCATTTTTACCGAGATCCTTTTTATAGATGAGCGACAGGGGCACATCAACGCCGTCGTGTGATGGAATCATCAGTTCCTCCACGGCAAGATCTCCATATTCCGGATATTGGGCTGGAGAAGAGAGCGTTTCATTGACGAACGAGCGGCTCTCCGCATCGTAACGGAAGCGTCGGTAATCGCGGTTCCATCCGGCAAGCACAGCCCATACTTCAGGGTACCTGAACCCTTTCGACGAGAGCGTAATGGTGCCTGCATGGAAGGGGAGGGTGAGTTTTCTGGCCAGAAGGCTTCCATATTCCAGATGATAGAGCTCTTCCTGTACGCCGTTCAGCGATAGTTTATAAAAAATACCTCTGCTGGTAAGCACCATGCCGGTGAGCTTCGCGTTTCTGAACTCGGGAATAACCACTTCTGCCCTTTTCAGATCGGGGTTCTGCAATGAGGTTTTCAGCACCCTGAAGCCCGGTGCGTTTTTCGGAGTGTAGAGGTACAGCTCGTTATTCCTGACGGCAAAGTCATGGATTTCGTCTTCGGGCTCAAAAAGCTTTTTCCAGGTAATCTTGTCTTTTTCAAGCTCTGTCGCCGGTGAGTAATAGACCTTGAGCCGCCGGTCGACATTCGATACGAAGGCGAACAGGGTACCGCTCTCCTTATCGTAGGAAACGTCGGGAATATCTTCGGGATTGATTTCAAGTTCGGTATTCAGGGCGCTTGAAAAGATTTCACGATCTGTAGAAGGATCGTTTCCGGTCCGGTGCAGCCATGTTTTACTTGCATACTGAGAATTTTTTTCCTGTTTGCCGGATGGCTCAAGGCGGTTGTAGAGAAAAGAGATTCCATCGGGAAGCCATGAGGGCGAAGCAAAACGGCAGCGGCTTATGGTTTCGGGATACAGTTGCGCTTTTTCTGTTTCCATGATCAGCAGCGTGGCATTTTCAGAACCGTTCGGATAAACGGTAAAGGCGACTTTTGATCCGTCATTGTTCGGAGCGATAGTGCCGATCACATAGCTGCCTTTTTTATCTCCCCTGTAGGCAGACGGGTCGAACAGCAGGCTTTCCGATCCGGCAAATCCATCCCGAAAATAGAGCTTTCCGGTCTCATCCGCAGGAGTCTGCTTGAGGTAGAAGTAGCGATCTGTTTCGGTAATGGCAAGGTTATAGGCCTTTGCTGATTTCCTGTCGTCGAACTCCTGCATTTTATGCAATAACTTCTCTCTTCCGGGTATCCTGTTCAATACTTTCCGGGTGTATGCCGATTGCTCCTGCATCCACCTGGTGACTTCCGGATCGCCGAGCTTTTCCATATAGCGGTAGGTATCGACTATCGTGGTATCACAGACTTTTTCCTGAAAAGGTTTTACTGCCGCAGGCGGCGGCGTATCGGTAAAACCGTTTACGCGGTTTGCGGCTTGAGTTGTACCGGGAAAAACAAGAAGAACGGTGAGCGCAAGAGTGCTTTTTCGAAGAATCATAACAAATCAGATAAATACCTTGAGGTTTGCAAAACTCCACCAGCTTTTTCGTCCAAGAGACCCAATAGTACAATCCCGGGTATCGAATAACAGTTTCCGTTCTTCACAATGGTCAAAGAAAGTTATTTCACTTAATGAAAACGATAGGATCCTGAATTCCCGGAGAAAATGTAACCATGGTCGCCACAAATCAATGAAATAAAGA
>DYNE01000074.1 GCA_020721225.1 Pelodictyon luteolum
ATTAACTCGCTAACTCAACAGGACAATTTCTCCATTTCCAACTGAGGCAAAACAGTAATACCTGCTTTACTCACCGCCTGTCGTGGACAAAATGTAAAGCCAAGAAACGTGTACTGTATTACCGGATAGTCACCTTTACGCCGGCTATCGCGACAGTACACAATCTGCGTCTTTTCAGGGTGTAACTCTAATCCGCACTCCAGAAAGCGTTCACCAATTTTACATTTGACCAGTTCTGCCTGCGCCTTGTTCTTGCAGTGGAGAACACCATCGTCGGAGTACCGGCAAAACGGGACTTCGGACAGGTTTTCACTTACCCACCGATCAAACGCGTAATGCAGAAACAGGTTGGCCAGTAGTGGACTTATCACGCCACCTTGGGGCGTTCCTTTCCTTCGCTCTACCAGTTCGCCTTCCGGGGTTTGCAGTGGCGCCTTTAACCAACGCTCCACATACAGAAGTATCCACGGAATTTGGCAATGCTTTCTCAGAACTCGCATGAGCAACTCGTGCTCGATGTTGTCAAACAATCCTTTGATGTCAAACTCTACCACCCAATCATATTGCCAGTTTCTCTTCCTCACCACATCTACCGCATCGTAAGCTGATCGCCCAGGTCGATAGCCGTATGAGTCTTGATGAAAAACGGGTTCGAGTATGGGTTCCAGTACCATTTTCACGATGCTTTGAGCTGCCCTGTCGGCTACGGTTGGAACACCAAGCGTTCTCATCCCTCCGGATTTCTTCGGAATGTCCACGCCACGCACCGGCGGCGGGAAGTAACTGCCGGAACTCATTCTGTTCCATAGTTTGTAGAGGTTGGCCTTCAGCTTTGTTTCAAATGCCTGAATCGATTCTTGATCTACTCCGGCGGCACCTCCATTGATTTTCACTTTCCGGTACGCATCCCAGACAAGTTGTTTGGAAATTTGATATGGCTTTGTCATACCGACCAGATCCTCCTGTTTGCACAGTTGACCGACCGGCATGACTGAATGACGTGACCTCTTTGCTCCAGCCTCATTACAAGACTTTCAACACTCATACAGGCCACTCCGCCCCTTGATGGCGCATTGGTACTATCAGCCTCGCGTTTTACACTTGTGCCTTTCCCTTGACATCGCCAACGAAGGTTCCTGTAGTTCAATACAGAAGCCCGAATCAGGATCACGCTGCCTTTATGCCGGACACCGCTTGGCCAGTAGACAGGTTCCCGCCAAACTTTTCCTGAATCAAAAAATCTATTCAGTTTTGATGTCATCTTGAGATTTCGACACGTTCACGGCAGTTCAGTTGTATTCGTCTTCCTTGATTCACACCTGACACCTTGCAGTGCCTTTTCCGTATCGCTCACGACCATAGCTTTTGACCACAGCCGCATACGGTGGTTTGCACCCTGCTCCTGCAAGCCGAGTGCGAGGGACCTTCCCTCATCTTCTGCACTGCTTATCTACAGCGCACCTCTTTCATTCCTTACTCTTTGCCGGTTTTAATCGGCGCTTTCTCAACCTCCCCGAGGCACGATACTCCCGTCCTTGACCCGGCATCGTTATAATTCTCCGGGAATTCAGGATAGTGAAGCACGCACAATAAAAGCCAGATCGTTATGGAAGGGTGCGATGAAAAGCGAGACAACTAATTTTACAGCTAACTTCTTGTAAAATAATCAAATAACTGGTTGAACAAAGCCTGCCACCCCGAAAAACGGCAACAAGGGATAATGAAGAGTGAAAAAATGCAAATCCTTATAAGATGACGCATCCATCCCGAATTCCACTGCTTGCAGGAACGCCGCCGCGATGCCAGAGAGAGATAATCGCACCGAACCCCCTGCCAGACAACCTCTTCTGGGCAAATCTTCGTCCACTTTGCAACGCGCTCATTCCGCTCTATGCTTCGGGACAAAATAGGGTCAGCTTGCTCTGTCGGCGGCACTCACGTTTAACCGAATTACCGAAAAACTAAGAGGAGAAAGGATATCACCCGGTATTCTTGACGGAAGCTGCTTCCGTGCAGCAAATAGAATCGGATCCTTTCTGACGGATAACGGGATTTCGTTCTAAATTGGAGCCGAAAACCAAACTGTCGGGTATCAGCTACTCCATTCTGCGCCGCTGTTACCCGATTATTTCGTTCATGAAAAAGTCATGCGAATAGTTCTTTTTTCCCGACATGAAATACCTTCTTATAAAAACACATGATACACGATCATTTATAATCCATAGGCATTATACAGCAGAATATGACTATATTGTTTTCATACTGTTCTAGGAAAAGCAAACAAATTTATCAGCTTTTTTTCAGGTATGTCACCTGCCCCCACAAAAAAAAGCGATCGGTCCGGACACTGTTCCGCGACATTATTGTTGCTTTTGATTCTGTTTCTCATGTCTTTTACTGCGATGCCGGACCGGCTAGACGCTCAGGAGAACAGCGAGACAACAACTCCCGACGATCTTGAATCGTCGATATTAAAACAATCCATCTCAGACAAGTCAGGGATCATTCGGAATCAGGAAAATATCGACATAATAAAACCTGTTTCCGACGACAACATCACTGACCTTGAAAACCGGCTCCCGACAATTCCTGTTGTTTTTGTCGATGGATTAATGACAGGCGCACTCTCGCCACGAGAAACCAGATTAGAATACGGCGGCAACAAAACAATCGCCAAGTTCGGGCTGGGGATCGGCTATTTCAGCCAGTCTGACCGGGAAGCAGTGCCTGACGCAAAGCTTGAACTGGCAGTCATGCTTGGAAACCATATTGCGATTAGTTCAATTATCGAAATGAGCAGAAATTACAAGAACCTCTCCCTGTCCGGGCTCTGGCAACTACCTGGCTCAGGATTCCGATTGAAAGCATACTCCGGATACCTGTTCGGCAATGAGTTATTTGAAATCAATTCAGCATCAACTGCCATTGATCTCGGTCAGTTCGGTTACGCGGTTTCGTTAGACTATATCATACCGGACAATAAAAAAAACAGTCTCCTGCAGGCCTTCGGCCTGTCACTGGGGAGAGCACAGGCTTTCCAGCAATCCGGCAGTGAGAGCCATTACTCTGTCACCGAAGAAAATCCTCCGGTAAACAAGGGAGAAAACGATAGAATCAAACTTGATAAAGGACTTTTTTTGGAAACATCTGCTCATATACAGCTTGCAGTGCACAAAAACATAGTTATCAAAGGGAGTTTCGGATATGAGCAGCTTGCGTTCCCTCAGGATGACAATTTGACGGATCTGAAGCAATCTGCCTATAAACAGCTGAATATCATCTTCGAGCCCTTTGCCTTTCTTACTATCGGAACTGGTTACAAGGCAGGCCAGACAGAACACCGTATCGAGTTTTCAGCAGAATCGGGTAACTGGCTGTTTAATGTTTGGCGTTCGTACGGACAAAACGGAATTGCCGATAATAATGGCGCCATGCTGACGTTCCATCACGTCATTTTTTCCGAAAAGCCCTCCTCATCTCTTGCAGAAAGAATGCGTCGTAACCGGCTGAACGATACGTCATCACTACTTGCCGATGCGCTTGAAAAACCGGTTTCCTTGCCGCAAGCTTTTCTTGCCAGAACGGCAGCACCGGAAACAATCGAAGAAGATGCTTCAGATAAAGTGGAAATACGTACACCGACGAAAACAATAACAGCAAACCGAAATGAGAAAGTTTTTCTGGAAATCGGCACTATCGGTACGCCGACCCTTAAAGGCATCACACGCAATAGCATCGATTATTCCAACCATCGACTGGTTTCGATAACTAATAGACAAATAATCATAAACACCGGTTTCCTCCCTGTAAAAAGAGCGGAAGACGATACCTTCGTGATCACGATTATTGACGAAACTGCAAAAGCATTCCGCGTTACGGTAAGCAGTCCTCAAGAATTGATTCAGTAGCAAACAAGCCAGTGCGTAAACAAATACACATGTAAATCAAGAAAGAAGTGCCATAATCCTGAATTTCTGGTCAAAACGAATTACGGAATAACTTGTTGCTAAGCGCTTATCGAATCGTTGAAAAAAGTAAATGCAGGGGTGCCATTGCTGACCACCCCTGCATTCCTGGCTCCGAATGAAATTAATATGGGAGTATTACTTCCCGAAAGGTTCCGGAGACGGAGTATCATCTGATGAAGGAGGAAGAACCGGAAGCTCAAATACCGGCTGCTTGCCGGTCAGGGTCTTCATGAACGCCACCATCTTTGCATTCTCTTCAGGAGTGAACTTTTTGCCGAGCTGGATCTGCCCCATCACATCGATCGCTTTGGCAAGAGTTGCCGCTTCGCCATCATGGAAATACGGATAGGTCAAAGCAACATTGCGGAGTGTTGGAACCTTGAAATTGAATCTGTCGGCATCTTTTCCGGTAACGGCAGATCGCCCTTCGACCTTGCTGGAGGCTTTGTATGGTTCCACGACGCCCATTTTCTGATAGGAGTTGCCCCCAAGTGCCGGACCGTTATGGCAGGCCGTACATCCGCTCGATTTGAAAAGCTCATACCCTTCAAGCTCATCTTTGGTTATGGCATTATCATCGCCCAGCAGCCATTTGTCAAAACGGGAGTCGGGCGTCACAAGTGTCTCTTCAAATGCGGCTATCGCCTGGGTAATCTGGTCAATGGTGATCTGATCGGATCCGAACACCTTTTTAAATTCATCGACATATCCCGGAATTGATTGCAGAACGCCTACTGCAAGTTCGTGGGTAAAGGCCATTTCGCCGGGATTGGCAATAGGTCCGCCAGCCTGTTCCTTAAGGTCTTTTGCCCTGCCGTCCCAGAATTGCGCAAGATTCATTGAAGAGTTCAGAACGGTAGGCGAATTGATCGGCCCTTTGTTCCATTTGTGACCAATAGAGGATTTCAGGTTGTCGCTACCTCCCATACTGAGGTTATGGCAGGAGTTACAGGAGATAAAGCCCGATTTTGAAAGCCGGGGATCGAAAAACAGCTTTTTGCCAAGCTCGACCAGATCGACGTTGGAAACCGTTGCTGCACTGATCGGTGATACCGGCTCACCTGCTCTTGGTTTCGGCACCTCCACTTTCAGGGTTTCTGCCGGCTCACTTTTTTTTTCCACCTGAGGTGTCGGCGCACATGATGCGGTTACCGAGAGTACGGCAATTCCTGAAATAATCTGCCTGATGTGCATTGCTCTCTCCTTTTTTGGGTTGTATAAAGAAGTATATCTGTCGCTTCAGGATTGATGTTCCGAGAAAAGATGAATAAGGTTGAAAAGATCATCCATGCGAAAGGGTTTGGCAAGAAACTCATTAAACCCGGACTCCAGAGCATATTTTTTATCTTCAGGATATGCAAAAGCCGTATGGGCAATTATCGGCAGATCGGGTCTGAACTGCCGGATCGCTTGTAATGCCTCATAACCGCTCATATTCGGCATCTTTATATCCATAAGCACCAGATTTATGTTCGGATTATCATGAACGGCCTGGACAGCTTTTACTCCATCAATCACAGAAACAACGTCGATGCCTCTTCCGCTCAGCACTTTTTCGAGCAGTATCCGGTTGACATTGTCATCTTCTGCGACCAGTATGCATAAGTTTTTATTAAAAAAATGATTATCAGGATTATTAGCTTGTTTTTTTTCTTGTGGCATCGAGGCTGCCCTGCAATAGGGCAATGTAAATGAAAACACGCTCCCCACTCCGGCGGATGACTGAACACGGATACGGCCACCAAGAAGTTCTACAAGCGACTTTGAAATACTCAGACCAAGACCAACTCCTTCATATTCACGAACAGGATCAACCTGAGCCTGCCGGAAACGGTCAAATATTTTTTCAGTCAAAAGCTCCGGGATACCGATTCCGGTATCCTTGACATAAAAATCAAGATAATCTCCATTTTTTGTGCATCCAAACGAGATTTCTCCTGATGAAGTGTATTTCAGCGCATTCTGAACCAAATTCGTCAGTATCTGAATGAGCCTGGATTTATCGGTAACGATGACACTTGCAGAAGGGGGAACGCATCCTGTGCAGCGAAGCGATAAACCTTTCCTTGTCGCCTGGGGCTCAAAAAATGCCTTAAGATCATGAAAAATTTTGTCAAGCGACGCTTCCGTGTACTGGATGGCAATTTCACCGGCCTCGATTTTGGATATATCGATAAGATCATTGATGATACTGAGCATCCTCTTGCCGCTCTGATGAATGAGTTCAATGTATTCATCCTTCTTACTCCCATCCAGCTGCGGTTCTTTCAGTAACTCGGAAAAGCCGAGGATGCCGTTCATAGGAGTACGGATCTCATGGCTCATATTTTCAAGAAAACATGTTTTCAGACGGTCGCTTTCCTCTGCTTTTTCCTTAGCCGCAACAAGCTCATTCCATAGCCTTTTCCGTTCGGTTATATCCTCCTTCACCGCCACAAAATTGATAATCTTACCCTGTTCGTTTTTTACGGGAGCTATAATGGCATTCTCCCAATAGAGTTCTCCGTTTTTCTTTTTATTGAAAAATTCGCCACGCCACACCTTTCCGGCTCTTAGCGTATCCCAGAGCTGCCTGTAGGTTTCCCTAGACATCAGGCCTGACTGAAGAACCCTGGGATTTCTTCCTGAAACCTCTTCAGCGGCGAAACCGGTCAACTCCGAGAATCTCGGATTGCCATATTCTATTTCTGCATGTGCGTTCGTAATAACTACAACTGCCGGGCTTTGCTGCAATGCGGTTGTAATTTTTTTCATCTCCTCATATGAGCGTTTTCTCGTTGTTATATCGCGTACAGTCGAAATAATGCTTGACCTTCCGGAAATTTCTATTCTGCCTGTACTTACCTCTACGGGAACTTTTGTGCCGTTTTTACGCCGCAGTACGGCCTCGAATATCTGACTGCCAGGCTCACTAAGCATGGCAATTTCCCTGTCAATACCGGTATCGGGAAATACCGGCACATAAATATCCTGCGGCTTCATATCGAGAAGCTCCTGTTCAGAGAAACCAAGAATATCCGAAGCTGAACGGTTTACCATCTCAAACGTTCCGGGGACTCCATCTTCAAGCACCGGGTGTACAAAAAGGCCATCCCTGATATTGTCAAAAAGCTTGCTCAGCTTCTCACCGCTTTTCAGGAGTTCTTCTTCGGCATGTTTCCGTTCGGATATGTCGACCATAACTGTCTGTATCGCCGGCCCCCCGTCATACATAATGGTTGTTCCGAATAGCTCTACCCAGCGAATCTGTCCGTTTTTGTGTACCATTCTGAACTCTCTGCGAATCTGCATTCCATGACTGTTGATACAGTCATGGAATGCAGCGCGATAGTTTTGCCTATCGTCAGGATGAACAAGAGCGAGCAGTTCCTGCGAAGAAAAGGCTGTGATTTCGGCAGGAGAATAGCCGATGATAACCTCCATGGGTTTGCTGGCAAAACAGACTCTCGGTGGATTATCCTGGGCGATGATCATCCCCTGTATCGATTGCTCTATCAGGCTGCGATACTTTTCCTCGCTCTCGCGAAGCATTGCTTCCGCCTGCTTGAGCGACGTAATATCGAGAACGGTAAAGGTAACCCCCTGGGACAGATCGTCAGGATCGATCGCAGTGGAGCTCAGCAAGGTGTTGATGATAATCCCGTCCTTCCGCAGCATGCGGACTTCAACGGTACCTGAGCCGAATTGAGCTATCTGGCGATATTTTTCAGCGCCTACATACGCATATTCTTCATCGGAAAGATAGAGCATGCGCGAACTCTGATCGAGCAACTCATCACGGGTATCGCTTTATGTCAATACAGATGTCGCATTTTGTTGAAAAAAATATTCACTTTTCGTCCGGGTTCAGCACCACTTCCCGGTTAATACTCCACTTTCTTGCCGCTCTTGATCCCCAACGTTCGGGATGTATCTCCCGAGCAAGCTGAAGTGTTCCATTTCGCTGTTCAAAAATGGCTTTTGCCTGACCGTACCGCATCTGATGCGGCGTTACATACCCAATCGAAGAATGCAGGTGTTCGGTGTTGTACCAGTTCACAAACGCTCCCATCCATTGCCGTGCATCCTCCAGTGTTTAAAGGCTTTCGGATAGGTGACATGGTACTTCATCGTCTTGAACAGCGATTCGATGTACGGATTGTCATTACTGGTCCGTGGTCTGCTGTGCGAGACAGCTACTTTCAGGTCTACCAGGAGCGCCATAAGCGAAACCCCTTTCATCGGGTGTCCGTTATCGGCATGGAGCGCTTTCAGGCTTATACGACGCCCTTTCAGGATCCGCTCGAACAGTGCCCGGCTGTGTGTTTCACTCTCTTCTGCATGCACAGCCCATCCAACGATGGACTTGTCAAAGATGTCCGTCACGACGTAAGCGTAATAGTAGAGACCTCTTATCGTACGGCCCATGTAGGTGATGTCCCACGTGTACACCTGATCCGACCCT
>DYNE01000075.1 GCA_020721225.1 Pelodictyon luteolum
CTCCATTCACTTCCCCTCCATTCACTTCCCCTCCATTCACTTCCCCTCCATTCACTTCTTCCCTATTCACGCTATTCAGCCATAAAAGAATGCGGTTCCCGCGGATTGACAGTGGTTCCCTGATGACGGTAAAACGTTTTGGTTGTTGTCGCGAAGGCTGTTGAGGGCTTTGAGTGCTTCTGCGAGTTGTTTGTTCGCTGAGGCCATGTTTCGACTGGTTTTGCCTCGTGTTGGATGACGTTGTTTTTGGTCGGATCAGAATGGAGCAGGAAGCATCGAGGTCGCACTCGTACTACCAGATATGCCGCTCCCTGCTTTTCGGGAGGGACTCCGGGCTTGATGGCTTGATAGCTGAACAGGTGTACAATCGGTGACCTGCAGGAACAAAACGACACGTTTACGTGTTATCTACAACGTCACCCTCACAAAAAAAAACAAAGCCCTTTATATCCCGTGTAATCGAGAAAAAACGGAAGAAAAGCCAAGCCAAAACGGTATAACCAGGGAGGTTGCGATGAACCAGGGAAATATTGATATCCACTGCCATTTTTTCAATTTCGCCTTTGCGTTCGATGAACTGCTTGAGATTGGATGGCGATGGCTGCAAGGCAATTACCCGTACAAGAGCGACGAAAAACTCTTCGAGCCTAAAGGTATTCCCTTCTTGCCCGATGAACTCGAGGGTGTAGTGGATTATGTGGTTTCGCTTTTCCGGACGCTGGCTCACAGCCCTGAGGAAAATTATTTGTACGAACAAAAATCGTACCGTGAAAGTCTGTGGAATCCGGATGAACCACTCATCACGGTTCCGCTCATGATGGATATCTTTTTTATCATCGATAACGGAAATGCGCAACAATACAAGAGCCGGCTTGAGAGCTTGCCGGCTGCACAGCGAAAAGCCGCATTAATGCCAATGAAGATTTCCGATAAGGAGAAAACGAATTTCGACGTATTTGCCAAGGATATGAAAAAAAGGGTCATCATCGCCATATCGCAAAAAAATGCAATGAATACACAAGGGAGAACGGCTATGCCGGCAGGCAGTGCAGCCGTTGCAGCAGAACTTGACCAGGTGATAAGAGCGTTTAAAGCCGATATGGGGCCAAGCGCTAAACCGAGGGCAGTTCCTTCTGGCGGCAGCGTGCAGATGACCAGAGGGTACCGGAAACATCTGGAAGCCCTCAGGGCATTGCGGAAAAAGAATCCCGATACCGTATTTCCGTTCCTTGCTCTTGACCCGAGGCGGGTTGGTATTGAAAAACTGATGCGCGACCAGGTGCGCATAGACCGTTTTCGCGGGATCAAGCTTTACTGCCCTCTTGGTTACCTGCCTTCACATCCTGCACTGCATCCTATTTTCAAAAAATGTATCGAGCGCAATATACCCATCACCGCTCATACCTCTCCAGGGGGATTGCCGTCGTTATCAGGACATATCGCCACATCGAGCCAAATGAAAAACGGCACGATCGTTCCGGTGGTTTTCGATCAGGCTTCATTCATGGCAACACATTCTGTGGAGAACGATGAAAATGCACACAGTCTGTTCTTTGCCGATCCTGACAAGTGGCTCGAGGTTTTTGAGTGCAATGGGTTTGAAAAGCTGCGGGTGAATTTTGCCCATTTCGGAGGGGAGAAGCATATCATGGCCTATGCAGAAGGATCAACGGATACAAACAACTGGACCGGCAAGATTATCCGGCTGATGAAACGATTTGAGAATGTTTACTCCGATGTTTCGTTCTGTCCGTGCGATAGCATGAAACATGCTATCGAAACCATTATGGAGAGAGAGCCTGTTGTCAGGGAACGGCTTATGTTCGGCACCGATTACGTCATGATCATGCTCCTGAAATGCGGGCTCAGTAACTATTTCAACCACTATAAAGGCATCAACCCCGATATGCTGACAACTAACCCACGAAAATTTCTCGGGGAGCCATAACGCTCAAAAATATTTCCCGTTTCTGCTGAACGCAGCAGTAATTCCGGTTCTGTTTCAATAATGCACGTTTAATCCAGTACCAAGCGATGAGGGAATGGGAAGTTGAGGATTGTTGGTAGTGAAGAATGTGGGCGGTGGGCGGTATTCAGTAGTCAGTAGCCGGTAAACCCGGAGAAGAAGTGAAGAGGTGACGAGGGAAGATTGAGGAGGAAGAGTTGCCCACGGATTTTCACGGATTAGCACAGATTGATGGATGAAGGACGTGAGCTGTCAGCGGTGAGCAGTTGGCCGGAAGCCCGGTAAAATCGGTTTAAGCGTTATGGGGTATGAGTTACGTTTTCTCGCCATCAAGCCATAAGAGGAAGAGGTTGCCCACGGATTGGAATCGGAAGTCAGTATTCAGGAGCCGGTAACCGGGGGACGGTGCTATCCCTCTTCTCTCGTCACCCCTTCCCTATTCACTACTTCTCCATTCACGCTCTTCAGCTATCGAGCTGTCAAGCTATCCTGCCATGAAGAGGAAGATTTTTCCCACGGATTGGCACAGATTTTCACAGATTGGCGCCTGCTTTGTTCAGCTTCGCTGCTCAATTCATGCGCAGGTTTTTTGTAGAGGAAAAACGCGGTTCCCGCTGATTGAAAGCGGATTTTCACAGAAGGAAGATTGTGAGCGGTTAGCCGGAGTTTCTGGATCATATCTTCACTAATCACTTCCCCTCTATTCACTTCTTCTCCATTCCCGCTGTCAAGCTATCTTGCTATCCAGCTGTAAGAGGAAGAACGCGGTTCCCGCTGATTGAATGAGGGAATTGATTTTCACGGATGAAAAGATTGTGGGCCGGAAGTCGGTAGACAGTATTCAGTAGCCGGAAAAAGGAGTATCGCTTCGCGGGATAAGAATTTCTCTTTCTTCAACTCCTCACTCCCGGGCGGCAAGCCGCCCGATACTCCTGCGGCAAAGCCGCAATACTCCAGCGACGCGAAGCGAGCGATACTTCTTTTTCGCTGGTTAATGGCAAGGAATTTCAGGATTGTCGCGGGCAATATATCTCCATATTTGTATTGGAAATGGAATAAAGCGTTCATTTCGAAAACCGGGTTTCCTGAGAAATTCTGTCAAACCGTAGCGGCATGAAATGGAGGGCGACAAAATATTTCATGCTGTTGCCTCATGAAATATGCTATCTTGCAGCTCTCGCTCATGCCCTGACGATCCGGCATAGCTCTTTCTGCGCAGTCAGGGACATTCAACTTTTCCTGTTTTCCGGAAATTTGTGCCTGTGTAACCGGGAATCGTGAAACAGAAGTTTCGCGGTCAGCCGGCTATGGTGACAGAGGAAAAATAACCGGGAGCACTCACCTGCTCATATAAAGAAACCAAACAACAGAGATACCGATACCATGCAATTCCGATCATTACCTATTATAGAACCGATTTTACAAGCGATTGAAGAAGAAGGCTACCTTACCCCGACTCCCATACAGGCAGAAGCCATTCCGCTGATCCTCGAAGGAAACGACCTGCTCGGTTGTGCACAGACCGGAACCGGAAAAACCGCTGCTTTCGCCATTCCCGTACTTCAGCTGCTCAGCGCCGAAAAAACCAATGAGAAAAAAAGAAAAATACGAAGCCTGATCGTTACGCCAACCAGGGAGCTGGCCATTCAGATCGGGGAGAGCTTCAAGGCGTACGGACGACATACCGGGCTCACCAGCACGGTAATTTTTGGCGGAGTCAACCAGAACCCGCAAACAGCCGCTCTGCAAAAAGGAATCGATATCCTGATTGCAACTCCTGGCCGGCTGCTCGATCTGATGAACCAGGGCCATTTGCATCTGCGCAATATTGAGCTTTTCGTTCTGGATGAAGCGGACCGCATGCTCGATATGGGTTTTATTCACGACATCAGAAAAATCCTCGCCGAACTGCCTAAAAAGAAACAGTCGCTCTTTTTTTCAGCAACCATGCCCACCGAAATCACCAGACTTGCCGCATCTATTCTGCACAATCCCGTCGAGGTCTCGGTAACACCGGTCTCTTCAACTGTCGAGATCATCAATCAACAGATCTACTTCGTGGATAAAGGCAACAAAAACAACCTGCTTGTCCATTTGTTGAAAAATCAGGAGATCAAAACCGCACTGGTATTTACCCGCACCAAGCATGGAGCCGACAAGGTGGTGAAATACCTTGTCAAACACAACATAACCGCGGCTGCCATCCATGGCAACAAGGCGCAGAATGCCCGGCAGCGCGCCCTGACGAACTTCAAGGAACAAACCATGAGGGTTCTGGTGGCAACCGATATTGCCGCACGAGGCATCGATGTGGACGAACTGGAATATGTGATCAATTTCGACATGTCGAATGTTGCCGAAACCTATGTCCATCGTATCGGACGTACCGGAAGAGCGGGAGCGAAAGGCACGGCGATTTCATTCTGTGACGCTGAGGAAAAAGAGTATCTCCGCGACGTGGAAAAACTGATTGCCAAGAAAATTCCGGTTGTCGAGTCGCATCCTTTCCCCCTGATCGATCACAATCCGGTTAAAACCCCCAAACAGCAGGGACGGGGAAACCCAGGCCATCCCGGTCCGAAGCCTCCGGCAAAGAGTGCATCTTCGAAACGATGGTCGAGCAATCCGAGAAAGGCAAGATAGGTGTTCCGGAGCTCTTTTTGATTCATGTTCGACATGCCGCCTGTTCTGACGAAACCATCAGGACAGGCGAACCGTTTTTTCGATCATGACTTTTCTGATTTTTTCAGATCGTCAAGCTTTTTCAGGGAAATTTTATCGCCAAGCTTCGCCGCTTTTTTAAAATCGGCAAATGCACCCTCCGTATCACCGACCAGCTCTTTTGCAAGCGCTCTCTCACGGTAAGCTTCTCCGGATTTTTTGTCGAGCTTGATGGCTCTTGAATAATCTTCGATCGCCCCCGGATAATCCTGCAGGTCGTTCTTTGCATACCCGCGGTGTTTATATGGCAATGCGAATTTCGGATCGAGAGCGATAGCCGCGGTAAAATCATCGATAGCTCCGTTGTAATCGCCTTGCATGTATCGCAACAAGCCTCTGTTATCGAAAGCAAATGCATAGTCGGGAACCAGATCGGCCGGATAGACTCGGGCAGGATCGACTGCGAAATCCTTCTCATCTCCCCTGGCGGAAGCACCCTCTTTACCGTCGAGAAAAGCCTCTACGAGCTGCCGTTCGATCTCGATAACCCTGATGAAGTCTTCTATGGCTCCCGATCTGTCATCGGTTTTCATTTTTGCCATACCCCTGTTGTGGTAGAGCTTCGATGCTTTTGCGTCAAGTTCGATAGCTCTGGTAAAATCGGCTATGGCACCGGCATAATCCTTTTTATCGAACTTCGAGTTGCCGGAAGAGAGATAGCCGGCGGATTCGCTCCCGGCGTAAACCGGAGATCCGGTAAAAAAAAGAAATAGGGTCAGTATGGCAAAAAGAGTTCTGGCTGGATTGTTCATCATCTCATATGATTGAAGGAGTGGTTGAAAATTACACAAAACATTACATGCAATGAGGCTGCCGGGATACTCTGCCAATGTAGTGACTTGGGTAAAAAATTCCGATAGCGAAATACCATATGCTTACGGCTTCAGAGAAAAAGAGCTGCATGCAATCCTGTTTTCCCGACGGACTCTTTTCAGGTGATTATGTATATTGACAGACGTGTTTTCCATACTCTAAACATCCTGCAACCATGTTAGCCAGAATTCAATCACTTTACCTCCTTATTGCCGGAGTACTTGCTGTTGGAAGTATGTTTGTTCCGTTCTGGAGCTTCAGCACCAATGAAGTTGTTTTGTTTACCGATTTCGGAGCGGTAGAGGCCGCAGGCCTTCTGCAGGTTACTGCAAGCTATGCAGCAGGGATCTTTTCTCCGTTGACGGCTATGGTATCGATCGCGGCAATTTTTCTCTATAAAAACAGGGCCTTGCAGAAAAAAATTATTGCCCTTGCGGTTCTCCTGTTCATGGCCGACCTGTTGTCGGGGTTGACGGCAGCTCATTTTCTGAACCAGTATTTCCAGAGCATCTACCCGGAGATGGCCCACAAACCGGAAGCAGGTATGTTCATGATGCTGCCGGAACCGGTGCTTTTCTGGATGGCGCTCAACGGCATCAAAAAGGATGACAAGATTGTCAATGCCTACAAACGGCTCTGAACTATGCGAATTGTCTGGTCAATCGGAGATATCAACGGTATCGGGCCTGAAATCATTCTGAAAACGTTTCTCGGATTGCGGGAAACGGAACACTCCTTTCTTGTCGTCGGTTCGTATACGGCACTTGAGTATTACCGGAAAGCTTTCGATCTGCCGCTGGAACTTGAACCGGTGAGCGATGCATCCGCAGTTGCCGATCTTTGCAGAACACGGTGCAGAGTGTTGCCGGTATTGAGCGTTGCTGAGCCTGAAACGATCACGCCGGGCACGATTTCGGCAGAGGCAGGCCGTATCGCCATGCTCTCGGTAGCCGCTGCCGCCGAACTTTGCCGACAGAAAGTCTGTGATGCGCTTGTAACCGCACCGATACATAAGGAGGCTATTGCTCTTGCTGGTTTTAAGGAAACCGGTCATACGGGTTTTCTGGGAAAGTTGTTCGGCGTCACTTCTCCGACCATGATGTTTTTCGATCCGGTAACGAAACTCCGGGTTGCACTTGCCACAATTCACGTACCGCTTGAACAAGTCCCCCTGCTCATCCGGCAGATGGACCTCGCGGGCTTTCTTGAAAACCTTGCGCGCTCGCTGAAAACCGATTTCGGCATCGACCGGCCTCGCATGGCCGTGCTCGGACTCAACCCGCATGCTTCGGACGGCGGAGTAATGGGCAGTGAAGAAAAAGAGATCATCGTACCCGCTATCGAGAGCCTTGAAGGAGTCCTGCAGGTTGAAGGCCCCTTCCCTGCCGACGGTTTTTTCGGAGCCGGACGGTATCGAATGTACGATATGGTTATAGCGATGTATCACGACCAGGGACTGCTGCCTTTCAAGGTGCTGGCGTTCGATACCGGTGTAAACATCACGCTCGGCCTTCCGATAGTACGCACCTCGCCAGACCATGGAACGAGTTTCGATATAGCCGGAACAGGCAAAGCCTCCGAACGAAGCTGTTACGAGGCGACGATACTTGCTCTGAGTATAGCAGGGAACCGAAAAAAAACAGAACTATCATCATGATTTCATTTGTCAACGTTGACCTTGAGCTCAACAAAAAGCCCATATTCCGGAATGTGAATCTGACCGTTCAACCGGGCGAGCTGGTCTATATTGTGGGAAAAAGCGGCAGCGGCAAAACGACGCTGCTGAAGTCGCTCTATATGGAAATCCGCCCTAAAAAGGGAGAGATCCAGATTGCCGGATTCAACTCGCGGACTATCAGAAAACGACAGATCCCGCATCTGCGCAGAAAGCTGGGCATCGTTTTCCAGGATTTTCGTCTGCTCGAAGATCGAAATGTGTACGATAATCTTGCATTTGTGCTGAAAGTGACCGGAACGAAGGAAAAACTGATCAAGGAGAAGGTTGCTCATGCCCTGCAAAGCGTGGGCCTCGAGCATGCCGTACGCCAGATGCCGCTGAACCTTTCAGGAGGAGAACAGCAGCGGGTCGCCATTGCTCGGGCGATTGTGCGGGAACCTCTTGTGGTGCTGGCCGATGAACCGACCGGCAACCTCGATCCTGATACCTCGATCGAGATTCTCGAGTACCTGAAACGGATCAATCAGAAAGGGATTACGGTACTTATAGGGACGCATGACTATGAACTGGTGCTCCACTCCCCGTCAAGAACCCTTCAGATCAGGGAGATGAACCTTGCCGAATCATGCATGGTGAAGTCGGAAACCGGATACCGACCGGCTCCGTCCACGGATATAATATCGGCCGCAGAGGTTATGTAATTCCGATTCTATTTCAATAATGCGTTTATGATCCAGTACCAAGCGATGAGGGGTGAGCGGTAGTCGGTATTCTTTAGCCGGAAGCCGGAAAACCCAGAGAAGAAGTGAAGAGGGGACGAAGGAAGATGGAGAAGAAAGATTTTTGCCCACGGATTAACACGGATTTTCACAGATTGGCGCCTGCTTTGTTCAGCTTCGCTGCTCAATTCAGCCGCCATTTTATTGATGGAAGAGGAAGAACGCGGTTCCCGCTGATTGGGGACGAAGGAAGATGGAGGAGAAAGATTTTTGCCCACGGATTAACACGGATTTTCACAGATTGGCGCCTGCTTTGTTCAGCTTCGCTGCTCAATTCAGCCGCCATTTTATTGATGGAAGAGGAAGAACGCGGTTCCCGCTGATTGGGGACGAAGGAAGATGGAGGAGAAAGATTTTTGCCCACGGATTAACACGGATTTTCACAGATTGGCGCCTGCTTTGT
>DYNE01000004.1:0-85000 GCA_020721225.1 Pelodictyon luteolum
AATATAAGACTATATTTTATAATATTATAATGGCTTTTCTGTCAGACACTAAGTATAAACCATTGTGGTGCTTACATCCTTATGGCCCATCAATCCTGAACGGTTCGAATATCATATCAGCTTCACAGCAAGTGAGCAGCGACCGGCATGCTTACTCACATCGCAACAACAGTTTACTGAAAGTATAGCAAAATAATGTCCAGCCATCAAAATAATACGGCACTAACCAACCAATAACTACACTGCAAACCACTGACATTCTGCCTGCGCCCTATGCCTGCCGTTCCGTTATCTTCCCTGCCCACGTTTTTGAAGGTTTCTGAAACAACACTATCTTGATGCTTTGCAATGCGATGTTGTTGTTCAACAGTCGAGCGGGATTGTCATGGGAGATGACCGCAATAAACGGCCCCATGAGAGTACTGCGAAATGGCTTGTCGATAGCGCCTGTTGCGTAGAGTTAACCGTTAATCTCCCTGTTATGAGCGAGCTTCTCCTTATCAATCTTACCGGCTTGGAAGGACAGGCGGGACGTTCCTGAAATCATGAACTTGTGACGTTATGCTCACAACGACGTAAATTTACAACTCACACCGATACCACAACAAGGTTCCCCGCTGCTGCTTAAATCCTGAGCTGACGGACCGTTCCAGCATAAGCCATACCTTGTATCCATGCTGCATGTCAACGTCGATTCTCCCGACTACTGGGCGACTGCTAATTTCCGAAATTGGCTGATTTTTAATTTCCGACTACTTCGCGGCTCACAAGCGTAACGCACGGGACAGGTCGTCATCCTCAAAAGCGCTCTCCATCCGCTTTATTTCTGACGGCCGTGCACCAACTGTTTTACCATCTCAATTGAAAAACCGGTCAAGAAACGACCGTGATATCTCTTTTCTGTTTTGTTTACGTAGTTGCGAACGATCTCCCTCATCACTCTATCAGCCATTCATCCTGCATTTGAGGGAACGGATCAACGTCCCGGAGACTTCGGAGACTTATCCCGGAGACTTACGGAGACTTAAACTTCGTCTTGCTTTTGAGGGAACGGATCAACGTCCCGAAGACTTATTCCCAAGCGATCCAAATAGAAGCGAATGCGCATCATTCGCAATTCTTAAATCGCTGGTCAACTGTAACGCTTGTTGGGCAGTAGCGCCGAGAGCTATTCCTTCGGGTTTTCATAGTCGCGAAGCCACGGTGGCATTGCGAAGGTAATCGACACCTTTTTTAGCTCGAGCCCTTTGAGGCCAGTCAACACGCCAGCAATAATTTTCAAAGAGATTTCGTACCAGTGTAAAATCTCGATTAGTGTCGGCACCTCGTCGCCGAGGCCGTACCTCAAATTCGCCGCCTCGTACCATCGCGGTAACTCACAGAGCCACTCAGACGCGACTTTGCCAACGAACGGTTCTGCATCCTTAAGAAGCTCGAAGAGATCGTGAATCTCCCGAAAGGTTCCTGTTCGTTGCTGAAGCAGACCTTTAAACGCTGACTCGCACGCCATCTGCAACTCCCACTGAACCCGAGGTAATCTACCATCTTCATCTTCTCGCAGTATCAGCGTGGCAGCCGATTGAAGGTGGATCTTGACACCAGCCAAGACTGCTCGCGTACGATGGTCGGTCAGTTCAGCTCCGGTAAGCCGACAGAATATTTCTCGAACTCTGTTTGCAATGCAAAAGCAATCTTTCGTTACGGAATCTATAGTTTCGGGCGAGTATGTCTGAAAGTCCGGCGCATCGATAATCCATTCGAGAAGATTCTCATCCCGCTTGACTTTATCTGGCCACGAGAGTGTTGCCGATTCTCCTTCAACCTTAGGCGTGCAACAGGTCAGCGGAACACGAAAGGCAAACGGGGTTCCAGCGACTAAGACTGCCGAACGAAAGTGTGATACGTCTGTGCGCCGTAGTCGAACACCGTAGCGTTCCTCGTACCATTGTTCGGCGTATGAATAAAAAATCCGAAACCAAGGTTGTCTAACCAGATCGGACGTGTCGTCAGGCTTCCATTCTTCAGTATCAATGTTGGCATCAGTGACTGCTTCTCTGACAAACTTGATTGCAGCAGGCAAGATGCGCTTACCGACGGGCATCTCATCGAATGCAAGCTCCTCGTCGATCCACTGGAAGTGAAACTTGACGATATCATCAAGGATATGTTTTCTCATAGCGAAAGACTAAACATTGTACTACCATGTGCTGGCGAAATACGGGCAGCATTAGACCAGACCAAGTTAAGTCAAGACCTACGGGCCGTCAATGCGTGTTGCTGCCCAACGCTTAAATCAGCGGTGGCGTCAAAAATCTTTCCGCGTCAGCGCCGCCACCGTTAACGCCATCCGCTGAATTATATTGTTAGCCTTATTTTTCATCTGTAATGTTCCACCAAATATCTATCAAACTCATCCGCAATCTCAAACACCGATGTTTTAAAGACAACAGCTTCTTCTGAAATTGACTCTATATGTGAAGACAGCTCTTCGACATTTTCAGGAGAAAAGCCATATCTTATCAAAAGAATTTCAATTGGGTCGCTTGTCCCATATTTGATAAAATTGACGAAATCAGATGCCCTTTTATCTCCTGTTGCAGCAAAGTACTGATCAAATGTAGCCACATAAACATCAGACAATGAAAATGAAATTACCTTATCAAGGTAATCATAAGTATCATACACAAGTAAATCGTAGTCGATGTCAAGGACACTAACATTGCGAAATCTTGGCAACGCATGAACGCCAAGATTTGGGAGTTGAGTAGCAATAGGTGAGAACTTAACTATAAGATTTTGCAGGTCTCGTTTCCGTTGACGAAGGTTTATCTCCCCGGATCGGAATCTGCGTTTGATTTCACGCTGTTCGGAGCGTTTTGTAAGGTAGCTGAAACGCAACCCCAACAATGTCCTGAAGGACTTTCCTTGTATTTGCCATAATAGCACTGAAATAGCTGTAGAAAGAATTGATTGTTCACCACTTCCTAATTCGCGGTCTAGAGAGATTTCGAAAATCCGTGCAAACGCTTTCTTGAGTGAATCGCGTTGCTGAATATCAAGTTTTTGGTAATCATCTCCTGTGATTAGGCGATCACCTTTAAATATAAGTGAAAGTATCGCTTCTACAGTTCTATGGATTTCGTCGGATCTCAAACGCTCGGTTTTCGTTTCAGGGAGAGAGTAGTCTTCATCAATGGTTCCTTCTTTGACCGCAGCAATGAATTCCTCAAGATCTTGGCTAAATGCGATATCCTCATTTTCCAAAACCGACAATTCTTCCAACCTCGTATGTCCTGCAAAACGATCTGTGAAACTTTTACTATTTGTAACGACTACATACCCATAGTCAAAGGAATCCATCCTTTCTGAAGTACGCCCAGCTCTTCCGATCAGATTTTTCAAACCCAGTGTCTTGTTTTCTTCAGTTCCATAAAATCGTAAGTTGTCGATCCACACTATATCAAACGGTATATTTACCCCTTGGGCAAGGGTTGAAGTCGCAAAACAGATTCGAGCAAAATGGAGGTTCGCAAATAATTCTATTAAATACCGTACGACCAAGGGAATTGAGCCATGATGTATAACTATTCCCTTGCGCATAAGGTTAACAAGTTCTGAGTTACGGCCAGTGGCACCAATAAGACGCTCTACTTCTGCAATAATTGAGAGCGCTTTTGGATTTTCTAATACTGGGCACTTTTCTATGTATTGAGTAAATACCTCAAGATACCGCTGGTCATAAATAAACTGTTTTGATACATATATTAGAATACTTCCACCGTTCTCAAGAACATCCATTACAATGTCACTGTATAATTTGTACTTGTTCTTCTTTAAGTGGGAACCATTAGTATGGGGAGAAAAAAAGGAAAATGACTGAGATTTATTGTCAAACTCAATAAATATTTTTCCAACTGCACTTTGAGTAAATACATGCGAACTAGAATTATCAGTAAATCCATGTTTAATGAGCTGAGCTTCAGGGTTTTCAACAAATGGATGAACGAAAACCTTCTTTGCGTTGGGAAAGTTTCGTTCAGTTCGCCTTACAAAAGCATCAAAAGTCAGGCCCCGAACACCCTCCTCGGAGATTTGAGCCTCGTCAAAGATAAACACTCCGATGTTGAATCGTCCACGGTACTTAAAAAGCTCACCGCCCCTCTCTGGTGTTATGATATAGACTCTCCGCCTGGTCTTACTTGTGTTAATATCGTCAATAAACTGAAGGACAAGGATGTCTTTATATCCCTCAACTATCTTCCGAACTGTTATGAGATATTCTGAAATAAGCGCTCGCGAAGGAAGTACTATCACAATGTCGTCAGTAAGCTTTAGAATTAGCTCTCGGAGAATATGAGACTTGCCGGTACTTGTAGGTGCAGAAAACGAAAAAAACTTCCTTTCTTGTATTTGTTTTTGAATACTTGCCTGGACCGGAGTAAGAGTTGACCCGAATTGATCAAATATGGAGCCTTGAAAAACACTGTATGCAAGGCTAAGCAGATCTTTCGGTTCTGTAGTTTTGTAAAAAAGGCCCAGCAAATACATTAGTTTTGATTCGTGGGGCGCAACTATATCTGAGTGGAATTTTTTTAAGTAGGATAATGTTTCTAAACTTTCTTGGTTAACTGGCCCCACTTTGTGAATCTCAGCAATAACTTTTGCCAGAAGCATTGCTGGATCTTCTGCGTCAATAATGTTAACCGGTTTCAACTTGACACCCCAATTAGCTGTAGTTCATCACATTTACCGCACAATTTAACAATGAAATCCGAAGCCAAAGCATTGGAAAGTATCGCTTCTGGATTATCTGAGTTGGTTGAAAAAGCAACACTGAAACCTCTGCAACTTTGGAGGAGGTTCTCAATGGCCTCGGGTGACGCAAGATGAGATATCAAAGCTGCATCATTGCCATCCTTCCCTGCCTCAATGAAGTCGACAACTTGGCCAGCAGCATCCGTGTAGGGATTCGAAGTCTTGTTATATTTAGCTTCTCCAAAGTTTAATTTTTGCTGAGGACTTTGAGTGTGGAAATCAAACCCGTGGTTATTTGTTAATTTTTCTTTCCATAACTCTGAAATCGGAAACACTAAATGACCCAACAGGACTCCTAAACTTTGGCCCGCAGACATTGAAACCATGTACTCACCAAATGAGCTGGTAACGGTGCTATTGATTGTCTGGAATTCAACTACCAACTTATCAATTGTGCGTTTTGCTGTTTTTTCAAAGCTAAGCCTTCCTACTGGGCTCAATTCGTCAATCCAAGAAGTGTTATTAAGGACAGTAATTAGTTCTTGGGCATACCCATGAACATCATCAATCTTTACTGCAATTAGGTAAACAACTGCTGTCGCTTCTGAAGGAAGTTCAGATGAATCAACTTTTCTAAAGTAAGTCGTTTTCACTTAATTTACCCAATTAGATTAACGCGGTACAATTCAGATCACCACCTACCGGCTAACGTTCAAGGTCAGGGGCGCGGCGCGGACTTATCGCGCAGCGTCCCCTGCACCGCAGGGTTGGGCCGCACGTTATCCAGCTTCCGCCGAGGGAGATGGTTGCTGTTCGTCATCTTTCGACAGCGTCCCTACAACGAATTCTCTGCGGCTTTCAATAGGCCCACCGCCGCAAACTTCGTCGATCAAACCAAGTAGCTGCGCATCGGCTGGCTTGAGTACGTGCTCCCCTTCAAATAGCTCACGGCATAGAAGGACACAGAAGTGCCAAAGCAGTGTGGCGTAAGGAACGGCCTTAGCAATCAGCTCAGATTGCTGCTCTTCCGTCTTTCCCTCAAGCCCACCCTCGAAGAATATGCTTCCGTGACGGGACAATAGATTCGAAGCGTATCGAATGTGCTTTGGATCGTTCATCGAATTCAGGATGGCATACTCACGCATAGCTCTTTCAAGAACAACGGGGAAGTCGACGCTGTCGGTCTTTGTCGAGGCCAGGTCCGAAACAATCAAGCTAAGAAGCAACTTGAGGTGCTCCTCCGATGACTCAAAATTCTTGGGCTCGCCCTCGAACAGCTTGTGAAGATAACGGCTACCATCGAGAAGGCCTGCTCTTCTGGAGCCTTTCGGTCGGTACGTTGGGGCCGCTGTAACGATCTTCGTCAGCTGAATCCAGCGGTTTAGCCGCTGCATCACGTTTCGTATGAGCGAGTCGTTCTGCCGGGAGAGCTTTGCCCAAAGAGCCGTGGCAAATGTTGGTAGATCAACAGTCTGAAAGTCATCGTCGGGTCTTGCGTAGGCACTAACGATCTTCGCGTACCGCTTATGCGTAACTGAATATTTTTCTCGAACATCATCAAATTGTGTACGAAGGTCAATGTAGGTCCAGACGAGTCGCTTAATGACCCTGTGGGCGAGGCGCAATGCGAAGGCGTCATTTGCGTCCTGTAGCGACTTTGCTGCATCCCGTGCCTTCTCTGGCGTTACGTCATCCATGCCGCCAAAGCGGACGTCATGAAAAAGAACCTGCGCGTGGCGCATGGCGACCGCGTAGTCGCCAAAGGCAAGAAAGTTGGCAGCTGCGCTGTAAGCCCTATGTGTGGCGACGGTAATTATTTGTGACTTGGTGCCAGACTGATTCGGCCCAGTCAGCAATGAAACCAACACATCTAAGGAGGCGAGTGATCCACCGGGGCTATCAAGACCAATAGTTATTGGTTCATCGCTAGCCTGACGAAGTGAAAGAATTCGTGGCGTCAGCTTTCGCACAAGGTCGTCATCTATCGTCGTGTCGATGATTAGCGAGCGGTCCCAATTGACTGTAAGAAATTTCAATTCGTCCATAGCCTTCAGTGCTCGTTGAAAGTGGAGAGGGAATTAATTGGTGCGGCCCAACCTTGGCTATCAATTGCGCAGAAAAGTGTAGTGAGTCAAACGAACGAAGCTTGTTGGAGTCAATTGGATAGCTTTGTTAGGCTCAGTCTAAATTTACTGCTAAAAACTGTTCAATTGCAGGGAGCATTTGCTCTACATCACCTTTAGTAAACTCTTCTTTATTCCCGTGAGCGGCGCTATTTCGAATGCCAGCAAATGCAGTTATTTGTTTTTGAACAATTTTGCTGTATACACCCGCTTTGGTGAGGTCCGCGTTCATTTTATCCATTTTCCCGTGAGGAATAATCTCTCTACCACAAAGTTCCCGTAGGGCTGTCTCCAAAACAACACCGCCAATTACAGCCGCAGCAACATAGTAACCGCTTTTTAATAGTTCATAAGCTTGTTCGAGTTCAGTGTCAAAAACTTCTGCCTGAACAATAGCTTTGTAGGATGATAAATAACCACCATCGAAATCTTCTTTTGTGGCCAGAAATACTGCTTTCAGGGCTTTGAACTTGGTTAAACTACCACTCCACGAACTACTTCCTTCTGCTTTTGAGAACTCTTTATAATGCTCCGAATTTTCACCGGCAACTTTGACAATAAGATTTTTTACTTTAACCCTCCACTCCAAAAACAAATCAACATCGACATTCTCAGAACGTCCAAACATATCGGAATGGGAACTTTTATGAGTGGCAGCAACTTTTTCAGCTTGCGCCTCAAGCTCTATAAATCTCTTTGAAAGTTTTTTATCCAAAACTTCTACCTTTGTAATTAGGGATGCCTAACAATATTTAGATTGATCCGCCTATACTGAGGATTTTTGAATTATAACCTATATAAGACGTCATTTTCAAACCACTCAAAAAATCGCCAACCGATTTTTTATAAATCACTTAAATCTATTGTTGCGCTTTATGTCAACGTCTTATATGGATCAGCATAAAAACGTTGCTCACAAGCCGTCAACAGGACTTTTTACTCCATGACCGCCTTTGTTTAAAAAATACGTATAAATCATCGTGGCACTTACATCCTTATGCCCCATTAGTTCCTGAATAGTTCGAATATCATACCCTGCCTCAAGTAAATGAGTTGCAAAAGAGTACCGAAATGTATGGCAAGTGGCCCGTTTTGTCAATTGTGCATGAAAAGTTGCATTTTTAACAGCCTTATGTATCAGAGACTCATCAATATGGTGCCATCCCTCTTGGCCGGTTTTCATTGATCCATCGCTCACCTTACCCCAACAACAGCCCACTGAAAGTATAGCGAAATAATATCATGCCCTCAAATAAACACATCAGAAAACATCCTGCAACTACTCAATAAAGCGCTTGCAGTCAGTAGAGTCTGATAAAAAAATCAACCTGCCGCCTGTCATCACCCACCCCAAGTTAAAGCTCTCCCATCCCTGCACGCCCGTTGCCGCAGCCGTCACCGTTTTTGAAGGTTCCTGAAACAACACTATCTTGATGTTTTGCAATGCGATGTTGTTGTTCAACAGTCGAGCGGGATTGTCATGGGAAATGACCGCAATAAACGGCCCCATGAGAGTACTGCAAAATGGCTTGTCGATATACCGCCCGTTGCGTAGAGATAACCGTTAACCTCCCTGATATGAGCGAGCTTCTCCTTATCAATATTACCGGCCTGGACAAACCGGGTCTGACGTCGAAAATAACGGCGATTCTTGCTGACGCGAGGGTACCGGTGCTCGATATCGGGCAGGCGGTGATCCATAACCATCTCAGCCTCGGCATGCTGGTTGAGGTGCCCAAGGAGTCGGCTTCGTCGCCCGTTCTCAAAGATCTGCTCTTCTGCGCCCATACGCTCGGCATACAGATCTCCTTTACGCCGGTAGCCGACGAGGAGTACAACCGGTGGGTGGGCGAACAGGGCAAGCCCCGATACCTGCTCTCGCTGCTGTCGAGAAAAATTTCAGCGGAACAGCTTAAGCGGGTATCGTCGATCGTTGCCGCTCATCATCTCAATATCGACACCATCAGCCGCCTTTCAGGCCGAATCCCGCTCGATAACGGCGACAACCACACCCGCGCCTGCGTGGAGTTCTCGCTTCGGGGAACCCTTTCCGACGAAAACCTTTTTCGCGAACAGCTTCTGGCCATTACCGACAGCCTAGGCATCGACATCGCCTTCCAGGAGGACAATATTTTCCGGCGGAACCGGAGGATGGTGGTGTTCGATATGGATTCGACACTGATCACGTCCGAAGTGATCGACGAGCTTGCAAAGGAGGCCGGGGTCGGCGAGGAGGTTTCGGCAATTACCGAACAGGCCATGCGAGGGGAACTGGATTTCAACGAGAGCCTGCAGCGTCGGGTGAGCAAGCTCAAGGGGCTCGACGAACATGTGATGGAGAGCATCGCCGCACGGTTGCAGCTGACCGAAGGAGCCGAACGGCTCTTCGGCAACCTGAAACGGCTCGGCTACAAAACCGCCATTCTCTCCGGCGGCTTCACCTATTTCGGCCACTATCTGCAGAAAAAACTCTCGATCGACTATGTCTATGCCAACACCCTCGAAATCGAGAACGGCTGCCTGACCGGAAAAGTGCTCGGCAGGGTTGTGGACGGAGCGAGAAAAGCCGAACTGCTTGAACTGCTTGCCGAAAAGGAGAACATCAGTCTCGAACAGACCGTTGCGGTCGGGGACGGCGCAAACGACCTGCCGATGCTCGGCAAGGCCGGTCTCGGCATCGCCTTCAGGGCCAAGCCCATCGTGCGCGAACGGGCCAAACAGGCCATCTCCACCCTCGGCCTCGACGCAATCCTCTACCTGATGGGATTCAGGGACCGCGACGAGCTGGCGGAGTAGGATCGCCATCCTCCTTACGGCTCATGACACGATTAACGGTGCCTCGAACAGGTTTTTCGGCTTGGCGATTATCATGAATCGATTTATAAAAGTGACAGGAAACGTTGCTTTTGTCGATTGATTCATGTATTTATAAGCATGAATCTCATCCGATACATTGACGGCTTGCAGGAAAAAGGACTGTTCTGTTTCAGCGGTGCGGAGGCAGCTTCAGCCCTTGGTTCGGGGGTTGATGCAACTCGTGCAGCCTTGAGGCGGCTGCGGCATAAGGGTGCGCTTGCCATGCCTTTCCGGGGGTATTATGTGATTGTACCGCCGGAATACCGACAGATGGGGTGTCTTCCGGCCAACCAGTTCATTCCCGCTTTGATGGAGCATCTGAAAGAGCCCTATTATACAGGTATACTTTCCGCCGGCGAGTTCTATGGGGCCGCCCATCAACGACCTCAGACCTTTCAGGTTGTGACGGAGGAATCGCGCACAGGAATTGTCTGTGGCACGGTCAAGGTGGTTTTCATCAAGCGTAACAATGCAGCCTTGATGCCGACCCGAGATTTCAAGACCCCGCGAGGCTATCTGAAGGTGTCTACTCCAGAGGTAACCGCTTTCGATGTGGTTGGTTATCCCCATCATGCAGGAGGGCTTGACAATGCCGTGACCGTTCTGGCGGAATTGGCCGAATCCCTTGATGCCGAAAAACTGATCTCCATAACCGGGCTGTCACCGATTACCTGGACTCAGCGTTTAGGCTACTTGCTTGAAATGATCGGAGAGGAGAAGCTGGCGCAAGGATTGGCGGTATATGTCGCGGAACGGAAACCGGTTCCAGCACCGCTGTCCCCGTCACGGCCATTTCATGGCATCCGGCAGAACCTTAGATGGCGTCTCCTGCCGAACGAAAAGATCAGCCCTGACCTATGATCCCTCTTGATTATATCACCCAGTGGCGCTCTCGTGCTCCCTGGCAGCAGATATCACAAGGGAACCTCTAAAAAGTTATTGCGCACCTAAATTGCTGTGTTGGTCGGTGCTCGAAATCCTCATGTACTACGTGTACACTCCGGTTTCTCCGCTCCGTCCGCCTTGCACTTTGATCGCTCATCACACTTTTTAGAGGTTCCCACAAGTTGAGCAGGATCTGATAATCTGTCGGGCGCTGGTTGATATCTACAGCCATCCTGTTGCGGCGGCCAATCTGGTTTTTCGAGGTGGCACCGCTCTCTTTAAGCTTCATCTTCCACCAGCGAGATATTCAGAGGATATCGATCTGGTGCAAAAGGAGCCCGGCCCGATCGGGCCGATCATGGATGCGGTCCAGGAAAAACTGAATCCCTGGCTTGGGGAGCCCAAACGCAAGCAATCGGAAGGCCGGGTGGCGCTTATCTGGCGGGTCGAATCAGAAGAGGGATTGCCCTTACGATTGAAAGTGGAGATCAATTCGAGAGAACACTTTACCGTACTTGGATATCAGCAGAGTCATTTTTCGATGACATCAAGATGGTACTCCGGGAGTGCTTCCATTACCAGTTATAGCAAAAACGAGTTGCTTGGAACGAAGCTGCGGGCACTCTATCAGCGCAAGAAAGGCAGGGATCTGTTCGATCTTTGGCATGCTGCAGGAACAATTCCCATAAACCCCGAATCAGTTGTTTCCTGTTTTCTGCAATATCTGGAACATGAACAGCACAGGATCAGCCGGGCTGGATTCGAAATAAACCTGTTCGAGAAACTTGATGACCCCCGTTTTCTCGATGACATGGCACCGCTTCTGACCAGTACGACATCATGGGATGCAAAGGCAGCTGGGCTCTATGTGCTTGAGGTACTTGCACCTCTGATGCCAGGAGATGCATGGCAAAAAACGCAGGAGAAGTTGATGCTGCTAAAAACGATGTGAGCCTGCTTGCGCCAAATCGTGCCTGCTCAATATGACGGAACGCTCAATCGACGTACTCGACGAACCTCTCGAAATCATCCGGCACTACCATATCGGCACCTCTTACGATGCCGTTTCGCCATTTTCAGGCTATTTTCGATGGAGAAGAAACCATACCTGTGAGAAATGGCTTCTGGACAATTCCGTAATGTGTGCTGTGGAACAGCCGGCAGAATGGTGGATTTGAATGCTGCGGACAAGAACATTGCTCCCTGCTGGTTTACGGTACGTTCAGCGTTTTGAGCGGGTCGAATCCGTTGCCGTATTCGTGAGGATAGCCTTTGGGATTACAGATCACTCTGGTCTCGCCGATCGAGTACTCCATGGCGGTATGGCAGTGACCGCAAATCCAGTAGTCTATTTTACGGGGTAACACCTCTTTTTCAAGGTCGGACACATACGCTGGATTCAGGAGGTCGTTTCGGTAACCGGGGGCAATGCCTTGCAGAGACGGCTGGTGATGCGTGACCACAATTACGGTGTAACCAAGACCTGCGTAGTGATCGACATTTTCAAAAAGCCACTTTTTCTGTTTGTGATGAAGCGCGAGAAGGTATTCAGGTCTTAACCGCTGATACTCGACTCCGACTTTTATCAGGCGATAGTCATTGAGGCCCTGACTGACATCGAACATGGCGATGGGGTTGCCGCCGAAAAAGTCTGTCCAGAGCGTGGTGCCGATGATGGCGATGCGTTCCTTCTCCAGAATGACCTGACCGGTATGTACGTTGTGCAATCCGTGCTCGGCGATGGCGTTCCGCCAGAAGTGCTTTTCGATGTTGCCGTGATACCATTCATGATTTCCTTCAACCAGGAAAACGCTTTTGAATTGAACAGCGCACTGTGAAAGAAAGCCGAGCCATGTCCGCTTCCTGCTGAGGACTCCTGTGTCTCCCGCAAGGATGAGAATGGATTTCCTGTCATCAGCAAGTTCCGGAACGCGATAGTCCCGGCCACTTTCCTCGTGACTGAACTCGTTATGGATGTCTGACATGACTCTGAAAAGCATCCTTGCTTAAGGTTTCGGTTCATGATACTGTGTCGGAAGTCCCCGGCTCCACTTGTAACGATACGGTTTCACCATAACAATACAATGCGTTCAGCCAGTTCAGGCAATTTGCAATGAACAGCAGAAAAGTCACCTGAAGCACGAGGATGGGGAAATAAAAATTTCCCGCAGCCTTATTCGATACATTTCCGGTCTGTTGCTGGTTTGGATAAATATACCTATACTTATGCATAATGTTAGGTATTTCTATCCGTATAAAACATGTCACAACCAGGTATCGTTGCAGATACGGCCAAAGCTCTTATTCTTGCCCGGGGCGGCATCATCCGTACCCGGGAAGCGATCAGCCTTGGTATTCATCCCCGGACGCTGTACAGTCTTCGTGACTGCGGTGAGCTTGAACAGCTTTCCCGAGGATTTTACCAGCTCAAAGGGAGGACGCCGCTCGAATATCCTGATCTTGTCACCGTTGCACTGAGGGTGCCGAACGGTGTCCTTTGCCTGGTCTCGGCATTGTCCTTTCACGAGATGACCACCCAGATTCCACACAGCGTATCTGTTGCGCTTGAAAAAGGTGCCGAACAACCCGGAATCGAATATCCTCCGGTTACGGTTTTCCGGGTTTCACCCTCTTGTTTCAGGGTCGGCATCGAAACGCATCAGCTCGATGGTGTCCCGGTGAAGATTTACAGTCCGGAAAAGACGCTTGTTGACTGCTTCAAATTCCGTAACAGGATCGGGATGGATATTGTGCTCGAAGCGCTCAGGCTGTATCGGCATAGAACGCAAAAAAATCTGCATGCACTCATGCAGTATGCAGAAGTATGTCGTGTTGCTTCGGTCATGAAACCATATCTGGAGGCGACGCTGTGAACGCAAAAGCGATCGGAAATATCGGAGCCTCAGTCAGGCAACGGCTGTTGAACAAGGCGCGGCAGGAAAACAGACCTTTTCAGGAGCTGTTGCAATACTATGCCATGGAGCGCTTTCTCTACCGTCTGTCGGTTTCCTCATGGGCAAATCGCTTCATTCTTAAGGGGGCATTGCTGCTCAGGGTCTGGCATGCTCCCCTTGCAAGACCGACAATGGATATCGATATGCTCGGCAGAACAGAAAACGCACCGGAAAGTATCCTGAGCATTATCCGTCAGGTTTAAGCTGTTGAAAATCAAGAAGACGGAATCGTTTTCGATCCGGAATCAATCACTGTCGAGCCGATAACTGAACATGCGGATTATGAGGGATTGCGTATAAGATTTCGCGGACATCTCGATGCCGCCCGGTTGAACATCCAGCTTGATATTGGATTTGGAGACAAGGTCTACCCTGATCCTGTTCAGGAATCGTTACCATCATTGCTGCATTTCCCTCAGGCGGAGATGTACTGTTACAGCAGGGAAAGCATGATTGCCGAAAAGTTTGAAGTGATGGTCAAGCTTGGGATACTCATCAGCAGGATGAAAGATTTCTATGATATCCGGATGCTTTCACGCCAGTACAACTTTGACGGCAGCAAACTTGCTGAAGCTATCAAGCAGACGTTTGAGCAACGGAAAACAAAACTTGTTCACCCTCGGGAGATTTTTTCCCGAATGTTTATCGAGGAAAAGCAGGTGCAATGGACTGCTTTCAGGAAGCGTATCGGACTTGAATTCCTGCCAGGGGACTTCAATCAGATCGTGAAGCAGTTGGAAAAATTTCTTTCCCCGATAGTAAAAGCATTGTTGGAAAAAGGGATCTATGGAGAGGGCTGGATTGCGCCAGACAAATGGCAGAGCAATCAGTAACAGAAAACGTAAAATGTAATTGTTCTCTCGACCATTGACCTTGGTAAAGGGATCAGGAGCATCGTTACCTGCGGTATTTTCGTGCCGAAATTCGCATTGAACCTTCCTGAAGAACCGGTACATCTATGACTGCTTCACTCTACCGGCATCAGGTTGATCTGTTGTCAGGCGTTTGGCCTGTCGTAGTATCAGAATCGGTTTTTGCCCTGAAAGGCGGTACGGCGATCCCGATTTGGCACTTCCGGATATTGATCAGATGCGATAAAAGTAAAGCGGAATCACGCCAGTCTGATCTGCCGCTCAATCGACGTATTCGACGAACCGCTCGAAATCCTCGCTGGGGGGAAGGGTGATGGCTCCGGAGGATTTATACCTGAAAGGGTATAAATTTATAGTTTTTGCTTGTTATTATACCCGAAAAGGTATAGATTGACTATAAACCATACACGGTATACCCGATAAGGTATCACAGAAATCATGAAGGATATAGCTGAATTTGTCCGCAACAGGCGAAAGGCCCTGGGCATGACCCAGCCGGAACTGGCAGAAAAAGCCGGTACGGGTCTTCGTTTTATCCGTGATCTTGAACAGGGAAAAAAAACATTGCGGATGGACAAGGTGAACCAGGTGCTTGCCCTGTTCGGGTTCGTACTTGCGCCTGTCAGGCCGGAAAGGGAGGCATAGCGTATGCAAAAAGCCGAAATACGATACCGTGACCGAATCGCGGGCTGGTTCATTCAGGATGAAGAGGGCTATCATTTTCTGTATGATCAGGCATACCTGGATTCGAAGGATGCCAGACCGGTAAGTCTGACGCTCCCGTTGCGGGCTGATGCATATTCGAGCAGAACCATGTTTCCTTTTTTTGACGGATTGATACCCGAAGGGTGGCTGCTTGCCGTTGCCGAAAGGAACTGGAAGCTCGATCCGCGAGATCGTATGGGTCTCTTGCTGAACTGCTGCAGGGATTGCATCGGGGCGGTGAGTGTACATCCTGTAATCATGGAGTGAGCCGATGGATCGTCGCTGTCTTTATTGCTATGAGCCGCTGGCCTCCGGGGAGGATGATTTCCATCGGAAGTGCAGCCGGAAAATGTTCGGAACGTCTCTCCCTCAACAGTTACCCTATGATGAAAACCAGCTCGACGAACTCGCTCTGGAGGTCATCCGGAGCCAGACCGCCATTACGGGGGTGCAGCCGAAACTGTCGCTGCATCTGGAACCGGCAGGAAAGGCTGATGCTCCGCAGCGATTCACCATTGTTGGCCTGTGGGGAGGGTACATACTCAAGCCCCCTTCGCAGCGATTTCGGCAGTTGCCGGAAATAGAGGACCTGACGATGCGCATGGCTGAAGCGGCGCGTATCGATACGGTTCCGCACTCCCTGATTCGCATGCGGTCGGGAGCCCTTGCATACGTGACGCGCCGTATTGATCGTACAGGGAAAGGCAAGCTGCACATGGAGGATATGTGCCAGATCACCGGACGTCTCACGGAGAATAAATATCACGGTTCATATGAACAGATAGCGAAAGCCATACATCGTTACTCTGCAAATCCGGGTCTCGATGTCATCAATTTTTTTGAGGTGGTGCTGTTCTGCTTTCTTTCCGGAAATGCGGATATGCATCTGAAGAATTTTTCACTGATCGATATCGAAGCAAAAGGGGGCTACAGCCTTGCCCCGGCCTATGATCTCGTCTCGACAGGACTGGTTATGCCTTCCGATAAGGAAGACCTGGCCTTGACGCTTGACAGGAAGAAAACAAGGATCACGCTGAACGATTTCAGAGCGGCTTTCGGCGAATTGACGATTGACGAGGTGGTTCAGGAACGAATGTTCAGGAAGTTCAGAAATGTTCTGCCTCTGTGGGATCTGTTGATAGAAAAGAGTTTTCTTGACCATGAAAATCAGGCGGCCTACAAGGAGCTGATCAGGAAAAAATGTCACCAGATCCGGCTGGATGCGTGAACAGCTGAAATGGAAACCACATTGACGACAGAATCCCGCCGATCGGGACTGCCGCTCAATCGACGTATTCGACGAAACGCTCGAAATCTTCCGGGCGGGGCAGGGTGATTGCGCCGGAGGGACAGACGGGCTCGCAGCGGGTACAGAGCACGATGCAGTTGAACGGGTTGGCGACGGTCATTTTCGGCCTGCAGACCCCGGACGGATCTGATGGGCCGGGGGCGAACACGCCGGGCCTGCAGAGGTCGGCGCACGCTTCGCAGCCGTTGCACTGCTCCGCATCGATGACGGGAAACCAGGCGATCTCTTCCCTCGGGGCGAGAAGCCGTTTTTTCTTTTTTGCCGGCGACGCTGAACCGCTCATGATACTCTCCGTTTTGTTTAATCCTTTCAATACTCTCCGGACGGCATCCTCTCAGTCCAGATATTCCACGTAACACTCGAACTCCTCCTTCGGTGGAAGGATGATGGCTCCCGATGTACAGATGGGAACGCACCTGGTGCAAAGCACCAGACAGTTGTAGGGTCGGGCGACAACCAGTTTCGGACGCTGGATACCCGCCGGATCGGGGGGACCAGGTTCGAACACTCCGGGCTTGCAGAGAACCTTGCAGTCGCCGCATCCGTTACAGAGATCGGGCTTGATGGTCGGATACCAGGCAATCTCCTCTCTGGGAGCGAGCAGCCGCTTCCGTTTTTTGATGGCATCCTGTTTCTGCGGCGCCTTCGTTACCGGCAACGTAACCGGTTCCGGCTTCTGGCAGGCAGCGGTCGCCTCAACGGCCGTATCTTCGCACCGCTGCATCGCGCGCGATTTGAGCGCGATGCGCAGTGAACGGACGAGCCGCAGGGCGCAGTCGTCGCAGGAGGGTTTCGAGCATCGCCCGAAAAAACAGTCAAGAACCAGCATAACCAGTCAACTCACAGATTTATTTCCAATAATGCCCTGGCGTTTCCTTCAGTGAGAACTTCTGAGTTTTTTGATCACCGCCTCGGCAGCCTTGATGAGGGGATACCCTGTCGGCGGGCCGGTGAGCAGCGGATGCGTGCCGATCTGCAGGGTGAGCACCTCGTGAATGGTCATCTTGTTCTCGATAATGACCCCGATAACGTTGATCAGCTCTCCCGCGCTGACCCCTCCGACAACCGCTCCGCCAAGCACAAGCCCCGACTCACGATTGACGATCAGTTTGACAAACTGACTGCTGGTTCCGGGCAGCGATTTCGGATGCTTGTCGATGCCTTCGGCTGAAGCCGATATGACGTCAAATCCGCGATCGAGAGCGAGATGTTCGGTTACGCCTGCTGCGGCAAAGGCAGTGCCTCCGATTGCCGTCGAAAATATCGAAATGGTGCCGCTGAAGGTTCTCAGCCGTGAAAGCCCATAGAGGTTCATACCGGCAATTCTGGCCTCGGAACAGGCTGTCGCGGCAAGCATCAATCCTTTTACGATACGGGTGATGAACGAAAATTTTTCCGCACAGTCGCCGACGGCGAAAATATCCTTGTCTTCGGTGCGCATATATTCGTCAACCCTGATAGCGCCGAGCTCGTTGATTTTAATGCCGGCATTGCGGGCAAGATCGACATTGGGAGCGTATCCGGTAGCAAGTATGACCGCATCGGCATCGAGCAGCTCTCCGTTTTCAAGAAGCACGCCGGAAACAACGCCATCTCCGATCAGTTCCCCTACCTTTTCGCCGGTTCTGAGAACAATGCCGCCCTCAACAAGAATCTTTTCCGCTTTCACGGAGAGATCGTCATCGAATGCCGCATTCAAGACATGCGGCATGACTTCAACGAGGGTAATCCGTTTGCCTTTCTTGCGCAGTTCGTCGGCCATTTCCACGCCGATAAATCCGCCCCCGATGATAACGATGTTGGTGCACTGCTCAAGTTTGAGACGGAGATTCTCCAGATAGTCCCTGTCCTTGGGAATGGTAAACACATTGCCAAGACCTGTGCCTTTAAGCCAGGAGGGAACTCTCGGCATGGAACCGGTTGCGATAACGAGTTTATCGAACGCTATTTCCGTTCCGTCAGCCGTAGTGACCACTTTTGCGCTTTTATCAATGGCTGTAACCTCATTGATAAACAGCTCGACCCCGGCCTGTTCGATATGGGCGTTGGGGATGATGTTCTGACTGATACTATCCAGAGTGCCATATATATAAGGTATTCCGCAGGGTACGACGGCTTCGCGCTCCCGCCGGACGATCAGAAAACTTTTGGAGGGGTAAAACGCTTTTCCGGTTGAAGCGGCAACGATACCTGCCGCGCTTCCGCCTATAACAAGGACATCAACACTTTTCATTACAATGATTTAAAATTAGGCAGCCGAGACTTTTTCTCTGACTGCAGCAACAAATTCTTCTAAAGCTTTCTCTATTCCTTCCGGATTTTTTCCGCCGGCAGTAGCAAACTCGGGTTTGCCTCCGCCGCCGCCCTGAACGTTCCGGGCGGCATCGCGGACAAGCTTGCCTGCATCGATGCCGAACTCCCTGACCGCGCGATCTCCGGCAAACGCGATAAGCGATACTTTCCCTTCATCCACGGTACAAAGCACTCCTGCCGAACCGGCAACCTTTTCGCGCAGCGCAAGCGTTGCCTGGCGAAGAGCTTCGCCGTCCACATGATCGAGCATCCGGGCCATGATGCGGATACCGTTGACCTCTTCGGAAGCTTCGAGCGCGTGAAGCAGGATGTCGGCAAGAGCGGAAGAACGGTACTCCTGCAGCAGCTTTTCAAGTTCCTTCTTCGATTCGGCCAGTTCGGCGATTTTGGCCGTCACCGGTTCTTCGGCCTTGAGCTTCAGCATGTGACGGATATCCTGCAGTTCGCGGTACTCTTTCCACATGAGCTGCTCCGCTGCCTTTCCGGTCAAGGCCTCTATACGGCGAACGCCGGAAGCAACCGACGATTCGCTGACGATCTTGAAAAGTCCGATCTGGCCGATACTGTCCACATGCGTACCGCCGCAAAGCTCGATCGACAGACCGGGAATTTCGACTACCCGTACCCGGTCGGCATATTTGTCGCCGAAAAAGGCAAGTGCGCCTTTTCCGAGCGCTTCGTCGTAGGGCACATCCTGATGCTTTATAACCGTTTCGGCGCTTCGGATCTGTTCATTGACCTCGGCTTCGACGCTTTCGAGCTCTCCGGAGGTGAGTTTTGAAAAGTGACTGAAATCGAAGCGCAACCGTTCGGCACTGACGAACGAACCTTTCTGCTGTACATGCTGGCCAAGAATCCTTCGCAATGCGGCATGCAGGAGGTGCGTCGCCGTATGGTTCCGCTCCGTTCCCTGACGGTTCTCCCGGTCAACCGATGCCCGGCAGGCCAGTTTTCCGCCGTCGAACGACAGATCGGCAGGGTCGATTGCGCTGTCGCGAGCGGTATCGTGAGCTTCCGTGACGACATGAACGATTGCGTCTCCGTCCTTTCGGGTATCGGATACCTTCAGACGGTACTCCGCGGTTTCTATCCATCCGCAATCGCCCGACTGCCCGCCGCTTTCCGCATAAAACGGTGTGCGATCAAGCACGAGAAGAACCCTGTCGGGCAGCATGCTCACGCCGGCAATGGAGGAGAGCTCTTCAAGCGAGTCATAACCGGTGAATACCGAAGTTCTCTCTTCGGAGAACCACATCCACTCCCCGCCGTCTTCCTGAAGCTGCCGTTTGTCTTTCCTGTCCTGCCGGGCGCGGGTTTTCTGCTCCTGCATGCAGTGTTCGAATCCCGGTTCATCGACCTCGAATCCTGCTTCAGCAGCCATAAGTCTGGTAAGATCGAGCGGAAATCCAAAGGTATCGTACAGCCTGAACGCATCATCGCCAGTTATGGCGGCAGCACCGGCAGCCCTGGCTCCGGCAATGACTTCATTGAAAATTTCAATGCCGCGGTCGAGCGTTGCAAGAAAACTCTCCTCTTCAGCCCTGACGATTCTCGATACCGTCTCCTGCTGCTTCACCAGTTCGGGAAACTCTTCGCCCATCGACACGGCAAGAGTCCCCACCAGCTGGTGGAGAATCGGTTCGCTGCAGCCAAGCGTTTTGGAATAGCGCAATGCCCTGCGCAGGATTCTGCGAAGCACGTATCCGCGCCCTTCGTTGGAGGGCATGGCACCGTCAGAGAGCGCAAAGGTCAGCGTCCTTGCATGATCGGCAATCACCCGCATGGCAATATCGCACGGATCGTCCATGGTGGCTTTATACACGACCCCGGTAATTTCGGTAATCCGGTCGAAAAAAGGCCGGAAAACATCGGTATCGTAATTCGAACCTTTCCCCTGCATGACAGCGCAGACCCGCTCGAAACCCATGCCGGTATCGACATGTTTCTGCGGCAGAGGCTCCAGGCGTCCGTCGCCCTGGCGGTTGTACTGGATAAAAACAAGGTTCCAGAGTTCGATTACCCGGTAATCGCCGACATTGACCAGCGATTTTCCGGAACCATCCTCCGTCAGGTCAATATGAATTTCCGAACAGGGACCGCAGGGACCGGACTCTCCCATTTCCCAGAAGTTATCTTTTTCGCCGAACCGGAGAATGTGATCGTGCGGAATATCCGTCACTGTCTGCCAGAGCTGGAAGCTCTCGTCGTCATCGCGGAAAACGGTAGCGTAGAGTCGTTCTTTTGGAAGTTTCCAGACAGAGGTAAGCAACTCCCAGGCCCAGGAAATAGCCTCTTTTTTATAGTAATCACCGAAGGACCAGTTGCCGAGCATCTCAAAAAAAGTGTGATGGTAGGTGTCCCTTCCCACATCTTCAAGGTCGTTGTGCTTTCCTGAAGCCCTGATGCATTTCTGGGTATCGGCAGCCCTGACATAGGGACGGGAACCCTTTCCGAGAAACACGTCTTTGAACTGGTTCATTCCGGCATTGGTAAAGAGCAATGTCGGATCGTCTGCCGGAATTACCGGAGCCGAACGGACGATTTTATGTTCTTTGCCGGCAAAAAAATCTAAAAACGACTGCCTTATTTCTCTGGATTTCATAGAGGTTTTTTCTTGTTGCTGTAGTCTCCCTGAAGCAGTGGCAATGCGGATGACAGGGCCTCTTACGGGCACAAAGTTAACTTTTTTTCACTCCCGATGCCAACATAATTTTTCCGGAAGAAAAGCCTTGTCACACCCTCCTCCGGCCTCTGTATTTGCGGCTTTGCGTGCGTTCTTTATAAAAAAGATTTATATTCTCAGGTACCACTTTTCTCTCACTCGATCTCTATCGGCACCAACCAAATACACCGCTTATGAGCTGGGGCGTTGAAGATGATAAAAGACGCAGGGATATTCTGGAACTGATGGAAATATCCGCCAGAATCGTCAAGGAAAATCCCAACTATGTCAATGAAGTACAGAAGAGCGCAAACGGCTGCTGGATGGAGCAGATGTACGGGATGCAGCGTTGCGATTTCTGCGACCTGGCATCGGATTGTCCGGTGAGAGAAGAAAATGAATGGCAGGAATATCTGCGGGTAAATAACATTGTTATTGTCAAGGATAACGACAATATTACCTGAACGGTTTGTTTATCACTCGCAGAAATTTTATATTTAGCGTTTTGCGGAAAACCTGACCAATCACTTTTTTGAAGGGTTTTCCTCCCTCCGTTTATCTATATCACCATTTGCCAATAGCATCATCTGAATGAACCCGGCGGCTTCATTGAGGTGGGAATTTTTCGGCTTGTGGTTTTTTAAACAGCATAGAACATGATCGAATGAGCGACACAACAATCTTAAACAGAGAAGATATGGTAACCGCAAAAAACAGCGTCTCCGTACTTTTTGCCGGCGATTCAGGAGACGGCATGCAGCTTACAGGCACCCAGTTTGCCAACACCGTTGCAGTTTACGGATCAGACCTTAATACGTTTCCGAACTTTCCATCGGAAATCCGACCTCCTGCAGGAACCGTAGCAGGCGTATCGGGATTTCAGTTACAGTTCGGCACATCCAGCGTTTATACTCCGGGTGCAAAGTTTGACGTCATGATCGCCATGAATGCCGCTGCATTGAAAGCGAACCTCGCCAACCTGCATCACGGCGGCATCATCATTACTGACACGGATGGTTTCGATGCCAAAAACCTGAAGCTTTCCGGCTATGGAGAAGAAAACAATCCGCTGCGCGACGGAACGCTGAAAGATTACACTGTTTTCGAGATTCCTGTTGTGTCGCTGACCCGTACAGCCCTTGCCGAAACCGGCCTCAGCACCAAGAATATCGACCGCTGCAAGAACATGTTCGTGCTCGGCGTCCTCTACTGGCTCTACAGCCTTCCGCTCGAAACCACGATCAAAACGCTGAAAACGAAATTTGCGAAAAAGCTCGACCTTGCTGAAGCCAACATAAAGGCGGTTACGGCCGGCTACAATTTCGGTGACGAAACCGAAATGTTCTCGCAGCACGGACGGTTCAGCGTCGCGCCGGCAGACAAGAAACCCGGTCTCTACCGCCGCGTCACCGGCAATGAAGCGTCGGCCATCGGTCTTGCCGCCGCTGCGAAAAAAGCCGGTCTGAATCTCTTCCTCGGATCTTACCCCATCACCCCGGCGACGGAAATCCTGCAGACTCTTGCCGGCCTGAAAAAATGGGGTGTCAAGACCTTCCAGGCAGAAGACGAAATTGCCGGTGTGCTTTCCAGTATCGGCGCGGCTTATGGCGGCGCTCTTGCTGCAACCAATACTTCCGGCCCCGGTCTGGCACTTAAATCCGAAGGACTCGGACTGGCCGTCATTCTTGAAATTCCTCTGGTCATCATCAATGTCATGAGAGGCGGCCCTTCTACAGGCCTGCCGACAAAACCGGAACAGTCCGATCTTCTTATGGCCATGTACGGACGCCATGGCGATGCACCTATGCCGGTCATAGCCGCGAAATCACCGGTCGATTGCTTCTATGCCGCCTATGAGGCTGCAAAGATCGCCGTCGAGTACATGACCCCGGTTCTCTGCCTTACAGACGGATATCTGGCGCTCAGCTCCGAACCCATGCTGGTGCCTTCTCCCGATGAGCTTGCTTCGATCACTCCGGTATTTTCGCCTGCGCGAAAAGCCGATGATCCGCCATACCTTCCTTACAAGCGTGACGATCGTGCCGTGCGCCCATGGGCAAAACCCGGTACGCCCGGCCTCGAACACCGCATCGGCGGCCTTGAAAAGCAGCATGAAACCGGCAACGTTTCGCACGATCCGGCAAACCATGAGCTGATGACAAAACTGCGCGCCGAGAAGGTAGCAAGAGTGGCAGACATCATTCCCGACCTTACCATCGACAACGGACCGGAAAACGGCGACGTTCTGGTGCTCGGATGGGGATCGACCTACGGAGCAATAAAAAAAGCCGTGGAGCAGGCGCTCGAAGGAGGCTGCAGCGTTGCACATGCTCATCTTCGTTATATCAATCCGTTCCCGAAAAATCTCGGCGAGGTAATGGGGCATTACAAAAAAGTGCTGATTCCCGAAAACAACTGCGGTCAGCTGCTCTCCATGATCAGGGATAAATTCCTTATCGAGCCTGTCGGATTCAGCAAGGTCCAGGGCCTGCCGTTCAACGAAATGGAAATCGAAGCAAAAATCACCGATATCTTAAAGGAGCTTTAAATCATGACCGATACACTCGCCCAACTGACTGCAAAGGATTTCACATCAAACCAGGAGCCGAAATGGTGCCCGGGATGCGGCGATTTCGCAGTCCTGCAGCAACTGAAAAACGCCATGGCCGACCTCGGACTGAAAACTGAAGAAGTTGTCGTGGTTTCAGGTATCGGCTGCTCTTCGAGACTTCCGTACTATATTGCCACCTATGGTGTCCACGGCATACATGGACGAGCGCTTGCCATGGCGTCGGGGCTGAAAACAGCACGCCCGGAACTCAGCGTATGGGTCGGCACGGGCGATGGCGACGCACTCTCCATCGGGGGCAACCATTACATCCATACGGTAAGAAGAAATCTCGATTTGAATGTCATTTTGTTCAATAACGAGATTTATGGCCTTACCAAAGGACAGTACTCTCCTACATCGAAAGTCGGACTGAGAACGGTCACGTCGCCAAACGGCGTTGTGGATCACCCGATCAACACCGCAGCTCTGACGCTTGGAGCAGGAGGAACCTTCTTCGCAAGGGTTATGGACCGTGACGGAAAAATCATGCGCGAGATTTTCAAACGGGCAGCAGAACATAAGGGAACCTCATTGGTCGAGATCTACCAGAACTGCCCCATTTTCAACGACGGGGCATTCGAGCCCTTTACCGACAAGGATCGGAAAGCTGATACCACCCTCTACCTCGAACAGGGAAAACCGCTGGTTTTCGGCAAAAATAACGATAAAGGCATCAGGCTGGACGGCTTTACCCCGGTAATTGTCGATCTCGGCGATAGTTCCGTATCGCAAGACGATCTCTGGATACACGATGAGAAAGATTTCATCAAGGCCAATATGCTTGCGCGATTCTTTGACGATCCTGACGCTTCCGAGGATTTTCTTCCGAGGCCCTTCGGCATCTTCTACGTGGAAGATCGCTATACCTACGAATCCGCCCTCAGTGCGCAGATCGAGAAAGCCCAGGAGAACGGCGAGGGAACGCTCGAGGAGCTTCTTGCCGGCAGCAACACCTGGACTATCGGATAAGTCGGATCGTTCCGTACAGTGAGTTATCAAAAAGAAAAGCCGGCATTAACCGCCGGCTTTTCTTTTATGCTTCCGAAACTCCGGGAATGGACAAAAAAAACGTCCCGCACAGACTACTCAGCCCATACTCCCATGCCGGAGAATTTCTCTACCCTCTCCCTGACCAGAACATCCGACTCTTTCGACATGAGATCGCGCAACTCCCCGACAAGCATCTCCTTGAGCGTCCCGGCCATGGCTTCAGGTTCCGTATGGGCCCCGCCAAGCGGTTCCGGTACGATCCTGTCGATAATACCCTGACGAAGCAGGTCGTCCGCAGTCAGTTTCAGGGCTTCTGCCGCCTGCTCCTTGTAGTTCCAGCTTCTCCAGAGAATCGAGGAACAGCTTTCAGGAGAAATAACCGAGTACCAGCTGTTTTCGGCCATGAATACCCTGTCGCCTACTCCGATACCGATAGCTCCTCCGCTCGCCCCTTCTCCGATGATAACACAGATAATCGGCACACTCAGACGGGCCATTTCAAAAAGGTTTCGGGCAATGGCTTCCGCCTGGCCCCGCTCCTCGGCTTCAATACCGGGAAAGGCGCCTGGAGTATCGATCAGCGTTATGACCGGCTTGCGAAACTTTTCGGCAAGTTTCATGAGACGAAGCGCCTTGCGGTACCCTTCCGGCTGGGCCATTCCGAAGTTCCGGTAGAGATTGGACTTTGTATCGCGTCCCTTCTGATGGCCGATCATCATGACGGTCTGTGAAAACCCCGTGGCACTCTCCTCAAGACGGGCAAAGCCGCCGACAATGGCCTTGTCATCCTTGAAATGGCGGTCGCCGGAAAGTTCGACAAAAACTCTGGTCATCATGTAGATATAGTCAAGCGTATAGGGACGTTCCGGATGGCGTGCGAGCTGTACCTTCTGCCAGCGTGTAAGATTTTTATAGATCGATCTCCTGAGCGCATCGACCTTCTGCTCAAGCAGCACTATGTCGCGATGAAGCATATCGGCATCCTGCTGATCCTGCTCTCTTGCTCTGCCTCTGAGACAGACCCGCATCTCGTCAAGCTTCGCCTCAAGCTCAAAAAGGGGTTTTTCAAAATCAAGAATGACCTTGCCTGCCATAACAAATTAATTGTATTGATAAAAAAAGTCCATCACGCCGAGGCATATGATGGACTTCTCTGTGAAAGCTGAACTACTGAACGTTCAGGTCAGGCACCGACCTCGTCTTTGAGAGCTTTGCCCGGCTTGAATTTGACAACTTTCTTTGCCGCGATGGTAATGGTTTCACCTGTCTGAGGGTTTCTCCCCTGTCGCTCTGCCCTCTCTCCGGTTGTGAAGGTTCCGAATCCAACCAGCGTCACATCGTCACCATCTTTCAATGATGTGGTTACAACATTAATGAAAGCATTTACTGCTCGCTCTGCGTCGGCTTTTGTCAATCCTGCCTGTGTGGCTATTTTCTCTACTAACTCCGCTTTTGACATATGACATGTTGTTATTGTTGAAGTAAAATCAGCTTTTTTTTCAGAGCTACTAATTGAGTGAATTTAAACAGTACCCGAGAAAGATGCAATGACTTTTTCAGCAATCATCGCTATTACTGAGCGATGGTTTGAATTCGTGCCTGTGCGATGTTATATTTGGTGTTCATCTTATAAACCGTAATCTTGTCCAGGCAGCTTATGACGTCCATCAGCAACGTGTCGAAAGGCTCTATAATTCGTTTCAAAGGAGAACCTCATATCATTGAAAGCCTTGTTCACCGTACCCCGGGAAATCTTCGCGCATTCTATCAGGCTAACATGAAAAATCTGAAAACCGGAAGAAATGTTGAGTACCGGTTCAGCGCATCGGAATCGGTCGATCTTATAGTCACCGAACGGAAACAGTATCAATACCTCTACCGCGACGGGAACGACTATGTGATGATGGACAACGACACCTTCGATCAGATCAATGTTCAGGAACTCTCCATCGGCCCGTCAGCCCGATTCCTTAAAGACGGCATCAACGTGACCATCATCTTTTCGGATGACGGATCGATACTTGACGTTGAACTCCCGACATTCGTTGAAGTAGAAGTAATGGAAACAAGCCCCGCCACAAAAGACGATCGCGCAACCAGCGGAACGAAACCGGCAACGGTTGAAACCGGCGCGGAGGTCAGTGTACCGATGTTCATCCAGTGCGGCAGTGTTATCCGTGTCGATACCCGTACCGGAGAGTATATAGAGCGCGTCAAAAAATAGTCTACCCGAGTGTTTAACCTCTAAGGATACATCACCATGAACCTGAATGAAATCAAACAGCTTATTGAGATCGTCAATAGCTCTGACCTGCAGGAAACCATTATTGAGGAAGGCTCCTTTAAAATCATCCTTCGTCGCTTCAGCACCGGGACAGCAATCCAGATACAGCCAGCTGCTGCCGCTCCTGCGGTACAACCGTCACTTGCAACATCTCCTGCCCAGCCGGTAGTTTCTTCCGGTACAGCAACAGGCTCTGCTTCTTCAGCACAGCCGACAGAAACGGCTACCGGGCTGATCGATATCTGTTCACCGATTGTGGGAACCTTCTACAAGTCTCCGTCTCCTGACTCGCCTCCGTTTGTGAGCGTTAACGACACGTTCGGGAAAGGCGATGTCCTCTGCATTATAGAAGCCATGAAACTGATGAATGAAATTGAAGCTGAAATTTCAGGCACAATCGTTGAGATTCTTGTTGAAAACGGCCAACCGGTCGAATACGACCAGCCGTTGTTCCGTATCAAACCGTAACTCTTTCATTATCAGTCTATCGTGTTTAAAAAAATTCTTGTCGCAAACCGTGGAGAGATAGCCCTGCGCGTCATGCAGACCTGCCGTGAGCTGGGCATCAGTACCGTTGCTGTCTATTCAACAGCAGATTCCCAGTCGATGCATGTAAGATATGCCGACGAGGCCGTTTGTATTGGCCCGCCGAGCTCACGTGAAAGTTATCTGAACATTTCGAGAATCATAGCCGCTGCCGAACTCACCAATGCCGATGCCATCCATCCCGGATATGGCTTTCTCGCAGAAAACGAAGACTTCGCTGAAGTGTGCGCCTCGCTCAGCATCAAGTTCATCGGACCGACGGCTCGCATGATCAATCAGATGGGAGACAAAAACACGGCAAAAGCCACCATGATCGCTGCTGGAGTACCTGTCGTTCCCGGCAGTCAGGGACTGGTAACCGATCTGTCGGAGGCTCTGAAAACTGCTGAAAAAACCGGGTATCCGGTTATTATCAAGCCAACGGCCGGAGGCGGAGGAAAAGGTATGCGTGTGGTTCATGAGGACAGTCAGCTTGACAAAGCCCTCAAAACCGCAAGAAGTGAAGCTGAACAGGCTTTCGGCAATAGCGGAGTGTACATAGAGAAATATCTTGAAAATCCCCGCCATGTGGAGATCCAGATACTTTCCGATCAGCACGGCAACACCATACATCTCGGTGAACGGGACTGTACCGTACAGCGACGTCACCAGAAGCTGATCGAGGAGACCCCCTCACCTGCTGTCGACGATGCATTGAGAAAAAAAATGGGCGATGCTGCCGTTGCAGCTGCACGGGCGATCAATTATGAAGGAGCCGGGACTATCGAATTCCTGCTTGATCGACACAGGAATTTTTATTTCATGGAAATGAACACCCGTATCCAGGTGGAACACCCGGTTACAGAGGAGCGATATGATGTGGACATCGTAAAGGAACAGATTCTGATTGCCGCAGGCGAATCCATTGAAGGACGAACGTTTACACCAAAGGGACACTCTATTGAATGCCGTATCAACGCTGAAGATCCCGAGCATCTCTTTCGCCCCTCTCCGGGCAAACTGGAGGTATTCCATACGCCGGGAGGCCACGGCGTAAGAGTTGACTCCCACGCCTATGCGAGCTATGTCGTGCCTCCGAACTACGACTCCATGATCGCTAAACTTATAGTAACGGCGCACAGCCGTGAAGAGGCAATATCGAGAATGTCACGAGCACTCGATGAGTTTGTTGTAGCCGGCGTCAAAACGACAATCCCCTTCCATAAACAGGTGATGAACTCACCGGTATTCCGAAGCGGCGAGTTCGATACAGGTTTTCTCGACTCATTCCGGTTCGAAAAGAAATAGCAGACACGAAAAAAGGGAGATGCCATGCATCTCTCTTTTTATTGTAACGACTCTCATCCGAATGTATCGGAACCAATCTCAGGTTCCGGGTTCTTCGAGCTCTTTATCGGGTATAGTAACCTGCTCTGCAACTACAACCGGCTTCTGCGTATCACCAGTCAGCTTGATGGTTCGATAACGTTTCAAGCCTGTTCCGGCAGGAATTAGCTTGCCGACAATGACATTTTCCTTGAGACCAAGAAGGTTGTCGATCTTTCCGGCAACAGCGGCATCGGTCAGCACTTTCGTGGTTTCCTGGAACGATGCTGCGGATATAACACTCTCCGTCTGCAGAGCCGCACTGGTAATACCAAGCAGCACCGGATGCGAAGTCGCCTGAAGCGTAGGCTCGATAACGACAAGTTTCTTGCTGTTTTTGCGCAATTCACGATTCAGTTTGGCGATATCCCGCGTCTTGCAGAGCTGCCCATCCTGTATTCTTGCCGGTGCATCACCTTTGTCTGTAACCCTGACCTTTTCCGCAATACTTTCGTTTGCTTCGATAAAGGCACTTCTGTCTATAAGGTCTCCCGGAAGAAGCTCGGTATCTCCAGGTTCTTCGACGCGAACTTTCTGCAGCATCTGACGGACAATCACTTCAAGATGCTTGTCATTGATTTCAACGCCGGCATTGATCTGGTACACCTTCTGTATCTCGTTAACCAGATACTGCTGCACAGCATTTGGGCCCTGAATACGAAGAATATCCTGTGGCGAAACGGCACCATCGGTCATCGGATCACCAGCCTTTACCTCATCGCCTTCGTTAGCCAGCACATGTTTACCGACCTGTACATAATAAATTTTTTCTTCTCCGAAATCGTTCTTGACCTTTATCTCCTTGCTGCTCCTGCGCTGTGAACCGAAACTCACATAACCGTCAATCTCGGAAACGATAGCCGGATCGGAAGGAATGCGGGCTTCAAACAGCTCGGTTACCTTCGGAAGACCTGCCGTAATATCACCCCCGACTCGATCGAGGTTTCTTGGAACCTTGGCGATGATATCGCCCGGCAGAACCTTCTGGCCGTCCTCTACATAGAGGTTCGATTTGATCGGCACCGGGTAGGTTTTCCTGATCTCGCCGCTGGCATCTATAATCATGATCCTTGGCTCCCTTGTCTCGTTGGCACGGAGCTTCGAACGCCAGTTGATGATGGTATGCTGGGCAAAACCGGTCTGCGGATCGACCTCTTCCTTGTAGGTGACGCCTTTTTCGATATCGGCAAATCTCACCGAACCCGGTGTTTCGGCAATGATCTGGGTGCTGTTGGGCTCGCTGCTGAAAAGCACCTGGTCTTTTCTTACAGCAGTTCCGTGACTGCAGTGGAGATGGGCACCGTGCGGTATCACATATCGTTTGAGAACCTTGCCGGATTCAGGATCGACAATATTGATTTTGCCGTTCTTCTGAATCACAATCGTACGAAGATCTTCAACCCCGTCCTCATTGATGCTGCTGTGCTCAACGGTTTTGACATCTTCGAATTCAAGAACACCTTCATTGAAGGCCTTGGTCTCGGTTTCGGAAATACCGCCCTGAGCCGTACCTCCCTGGTGGAAGGTACGAAGCGTCAACTGCGTACCAGGTTCACCGATCGACTGTGCGGCAATCACACCTACAGCCTCGCCGATTTCAACAAGTTTATGAACAGAGAGGTTGGTGCCGTAGCATTTCGAACAGATACCGACTTTGGACTCGCAGGTGAGAACCGAACGGATTTCAGCCTCCTCGACCCCGGCGGTATCCTGAACAAGATCGGCAAGTTCATCGGTAATGATCTCTCCGGCCTTTACGACGACATTGTTGTTGAGGGTATCGTATATGTCTCTGGCTGCTACGCGGCCTCTGATCTTTTCACGAAACTTTATCTGACCGCTGGTCTCCTCTTCGATATTACGATACACATGCAGACCTCTGGTAGTCCCGCAGTCATCGATGGTGACAATCACATCCTGGGCCACATCGTGCAGTCTTCTGGTCAGATAACCGGCATCCGCCGTTTTCAGCGAGGTATCGGAAAGACCTTTACGGGCACCGTGCGTGGAAATAAAATACTCGAGCACCGTCAACCCTTCCTTCAGGTTCGAAATAATCGGGTTTTCGATAATTTCACCCGGCTGACCCGACATAGACTTCTGGGGACGGGCAATAAGACCCCTCATTCCGGTCAGCTGGCGCACCTGCTCTCTCGAACCTCGGGCGCCGGAATCAAGCATCATATAGAGCGGATTGAAACCCTCTCTGTCTTTTTTCAGTTTCTGATAGGATTCCTCGGCTACGATGTTCGAGGTTTTCTGCCATACATCGACAATCTGGTTGTACCGCTCGTTATCGGTAAGCGTTCCGCGATTGTACTCCTTGACGACCTTGGTGCTGTCCTTCTGTGCGCTCTTGATGTGTCTGACCTTTGTTTCGGGAACGATGGCGTCCGAAAGGCCGACGGAAAGTCCACCTTTCATGGCGTAATGGAAGCCGACCTCCTTGATATTGTCGAGGAATTTTGCCGTTTCGACATTACCGACTTCACTGCTCAGACGGCCGATAAGCTCTTTGGCGACCTTCTTGTCGATAACCCTGTTGATGAAACCGATGGACTCGGGAACATGCTGATTGAAAATAACCCTGCCGACCGTGGTCAGCACCATTTTCTTCTGTTCGAGCTGTGAACGGAGCCATCCATATTTTTCGGTTTTTTCATCGATGACTGTCTCAAGCACGCGAAGAGGATCGAATTTCTGATCGACGGGGCCGTTGAAACAGACGAAAATCTGGGCATGGAGACCGACACGCTGTTCGTTATATGCAATGAGAACATCTTCGGAATCATAGAATATGCGACCTTCGCCCTCTTCTCCCGAACGTGATTTTGTCAGATAGTACATGCCGAGAACCATGTCCTGTGAAGGTACGGTCACCGGTTTACCGGACTGGGGAAGAATGAGGTTATGCGACGAAAGCATCAGAAGCGACGCCTCAAGCTGGGCTTCCTGTGAAAGCGGAACGTGTACCGCCATCTGATCGCCATCAAAGTCAGCATTGAAAGCCGTACAGACCAGTGGATGAATCTGGATGGCCTTTCCTTCGATCAGTACCGGCTGGAAAGCCTGGATACCGAGACGATGAAGGGTCGGCGCACGGTTCAGAAGCACAGGTCGACCGTCGATAACCTTCTCGAGTACATCCCATACAATGGGATCTTTCTTGTCAATAAGCTTTTTTGCCGACTTGACGGATTTGGCTATGCCTCGCTCGACAAGACGGCGGATCACAAACGGCTGAAACAGCTCGATAGCCATGCTTTTCGGAAGACCGCACTCATGCAGTTTCAGCTCAGGACCGACAACGATTACCGAACGGCCTGAGTAGTCAACCCTTTTACCGAGCAGATTCTGACGAAAGCGGCCCTGTTTGCCCTTGAGAGCATCGGAGAGAGACTTCAGTGGTCTGTTCGACTCACCGGTCTTGACCGCATTTGCCTTGCGTGAGTTATCGAACAGTGCATCCACAGCCTCCTGCAGCATCCGCTTTTCGTTACGCAGAATGACCTCCGGAGCACGGATATCGATCAGTTTTTTCAGTCGATTGTTGCGGATAATGACCCTGCGATAAAGATCGTTGAGATCGGATGTCGCAAACCGTCCTCCTTCAAGCGGCACAAGCGGCCTGAGCTCTGGGGGAATAACCGGCACAACCTCCATAACCATATACTCCGGCTTGTTGCCTTCGTAAACATAGGGCTCGGGAATATCGTCTTCAGGAAAAAGTCCTCCTGGTTTTTTGCGCATCTTTTTCTGCGGTTCATAGCTTTTCCTGAACGATTCGACAACCTTGAGCCGTTTCAGCGCGTCAGCGCGCTTCTGCTCGGAACTGCTCTCCCTGAGCACTTTCCTGAGGGTTATGGCGGTCTCGTTCAGATCGATGCTTTTGAGAAGCATATGAATGGCTTCGCCGCCCATTTTTGCGACAAACTTCGCCGAATCGGTATCGTCAAGATCCTGATTATCCTCATATTCGGTAATGATCTGAAAATACTGCTCCTCGGTCAACCGGTCGAGCTTCTTGATACCCTGCTTTTCTCCAGGCTCACCGGGATTGATGACCACATAAACTTCATAATAGATGATGCGCTCAAGTTCCTTTGTCGAAAGATCGAGCAACGCCCCTATTTTGCTGGGAACCGAACGGAAAAACCAGGTATGCACAACAGGAACCGCAAGGGATATATGACCCATGCGCTCCCGACGGACACTCTTTGTGGTAACTTCCACACCGCAGCGGTCACAAATGATGCCTTTGTAACGGACTCGTTTGTATTTCCCGCAGTAACACTCCCAATCCTTGGTAGGTCCGAATATTTTTTCGCACATCAAGCCGTCGCGTTCAGGCTTGAAAGTACGATAATTGATGGTCTCCGGCTTGAGCACCTCGCCCCTTGAATGGGCGAGAATGCTTTCAGGAGATGCTATACTGAATTTTATCTTTGAAAAATCACCTTTTAACGGTGATGCTCCCTGTGAAAAAATCATAGTCTTAATATCCTCTTTAAACGACCGTTTTTAAATCCCTTGAATGATCTTCTCCGTTAAAGCAGCACTACTAAGGAACCCTCTCATCGATGCGAATTTCAAGTCCGAGCCCCTGAAGCTCCCGTACCAGCACGTTGAACGACTCCGGAGTCCCCGGTTCTGGCAGATTCTGGCCCTTCACAATCGCCTCATAGGTTTTGTTACGGCCGATAACATCGTCAGACTTGACCGTGAGCATCTCCCGGAGAATATTGGCTGCACCATAGGCCTCAAGCGCCCAGACCTCCATTTCACCGAATCTCTGACCGCCGAACTGTGCTTTACCGCCAAGAGGCTGCTGCGTAATAAGCGAGTAAGGACCGGTTGAACGGGCATGAATCTTGTCATCCACAAGGTGGCTCAGCTTAAGCATATAGATGTAGCCAACCGTCACCTCGTCATCGAATTTTTCTCCGGTACGACCGTCAAACAAAGAAACCTTTCCGTGCACCGGAAGGCCGGCTCTTTCAAGTTCATTCTGAACCTCTTCATAAGTTGCACCATTGAAAATCGGAGTCTTGAACTTGACTCCCAATTTTTTTGCTGCCCATCCAAGCGAGGTTTCATACAACTGACCGATGTTCATACGACTCGGAACACCCAGCGGATTGAGCACGATATCAACCGGTGTACCGTCTTCCATAAAAGGCATATCCTCAATCGAGAGAATCTTGCCGACGACACCCTTGTTACCGTGACGACCGGCCATTTTATCGCCAACCTGTATCTTGCGCTTCTGCGCGATATAAACCTTTGCAAGCTCTTCTATGCCTGGAGGCAGTTCGTCGCCGACGTTTATCTTGTACTTTTCATTTTCCCTCTCGTCGGCAATGTCTTTAAGCTTGAAACGGAACTCCTTGACAAGGCGAATAACATTTTCATTGACTTTTTTCGATTCGACAAGCCCTTTGGAAAAGTCGATCGATTCAAGAAAGGGAAGCCCACTGAAACGGGCAAGCACACTTTCATCGAAAACCGAACCTTCCGCTACAAGCACCTTTCCTTTTTCATTGAAAATACCTGTCGTCTTTTTGCCGTCAAGCAGCTGGTTCAGCCACTTGGCGAAGCGCTTGCGAAGGTCGTACTCTTTCTGGTCGTACCGCTTGTCTACAACCTCTATACGTTCCTTGACGTCAAGTCCGACTTTTTTCTTGCGACTGAAAAGTTTTGTCTTTATCACAATACCTTTCATTCCGGCAGGAACATGCATCGAGGCATCCTTGACGTCGCTCGACTTGTCGCCGAAAATTGCCCGAAGCAGTTTTTCTTCCGGAGTAGGATCGCTCTCGCCTTTCGGCGTTATTTTACCGACAAGAATATCGCGCTCCTTGACCTCGGCACCGATACGCACAATACCGTTTTCGTCAAGGTTTCTGAGAGCATCTTCACTGACATTGTAAATATCACGGGTGAACTGCTCCTCACCTCTTTTGGTATCACGTACGTTCGCCTCAAATTCGTGAATATGGATCGAGGTGAACACATCGTCATAGACAAGACGCTCACTCAGAATGATGGCATCCTCGAAGTTGTATCCACGCCACGGCATAAATGCGACCAGCACATTTTTTCCAAGAGCAAGCTCGCCGTTTTCCGTCGAAGAGCTGTCGGCAAGCACATCGCCCTTGACAACTCGCTGTGCAGTGCGAACAAGCGGTTTTTGCGAAATGCAGGTATCCTGGTTCGAACGCTTGAACTTGATGAGTTTGTAGGTTTTCAGGCCTTCATCCGGATCGAGCATGGAGAGATGCACTTCATTTTCAGTGTCGATATCATACCTGACCCTGATATAATCCGCAGTAACCTCTTCAACAGTTCCGGACTCTTCGGCAACAATAACCGATCTGGAATCCCGAGCGACCTTGGCTTCCATACCGGTACCGACAACCGGAGCCTCGGAAGTCAAAAGAGGAACTGCCTGACGTTGCATGTTTGCGCCCATAAGCGCACGGTTGCCGTCATCGTGCTCAAGAAAAGGAATCAATGCTGCAGCGGCGCTGACAATCTGTACCGGAGAAACGTCCATATAATTGACATCCTCAGCGGGAACAAGCGGATAGTCGCCCTTGGTCCTTGCCTGAACCGATTCGAGAGCAATTTTCCTGTTCTCATCAAGCGGAACACTGACCGGAACGGTTATCTTGTTTTCTTCATCTTCTGCTGAAAGCATCACCACCTTGTCGGTAACCTGGCCCTGTTCCACCACTCTGTAAGGTGTCTGAATGAATCCCTTGTCGTTGATTTCCGCATAGACAGAAAGTGACGAAATCAGACCGATGTTCGGACCTTCAGGGGTCTCGATTGGACAAAGCCTCCCGTAATGGGTGTAGTGAACGTCGCGAACCTCGAAGCCTGCCCGTTCACGGGTAAGACCTCCTGGTCCGAGAGCGGAAACCCTGCGCTTGTTGGTCATTTCAGCAAGCGGATTGGTCTGGTCCATGAACTGCGACAACTGGCTTGTGGCAAAGAAGCTCGAAACCACGCTTGATACCGTACGGGCATTGATAAGATCGGCAGGCGCAATCTTGTCGGAGTCGCGTGAATTGAGCTTTTCCCTTACGTTCTTGCCCATCCTGGCCAATCCCACGACAAACTGTGCGGCAAGCTGTTCGCCAACAGAGCGTACCCGGCGATTTGCAAGGTGGTCGACATCGTCAACCTCAGCCTGTCCGTTAACCAGCTTGATCAGGTAATTGATAACCGCAATAATATCAAAATGTGTCAGAACAAGAATATCGTCTCCGACCGGCTCATCCGAAAATGACTGGATAGTCAGCAGAATCTTCTGATAAATAGTATCAGATAACTCCCTGAGCTCTTTCTTGCCGGTGAGATAGGTCTCCAGTTCTTCGAACTCCCTGGAAAGCTTTTTACGGATCCTGTAACGACCTACATCCCCAAGATCGTACTTCTTCTGATTGAAAAAGGTCCTTTCAAGGAAGCTTCGCGCGGCATCGATATCAGGAGCTTCATTAGCCCTCAGCTCTTCGTATACAATCTCGAGGGCCTCCTCTTCGGTAGCAGAGCTATCGTTGAGAATGGTGTTGATAATAATGGACTTGTCCTGACCTTTATCGCTGCCGGAATAGCTCTTCATAACCTTGACGGCCTTGTAACCGGCAGCAAGAATCTGCTCGAAGATATCCTCGGTGATGGCGGTTCTGGCGCTCACAACTTCGCCGGTCTGCATATCGACGATATCAGAAGCGAGATATTTGCCGATCAGCTGATCTTTCTTTCCTGCGCTCATTTTGATCTCTTCTACAAGATCGAAAAGACCGAGTATGTCCTCATCTTTTGCGAATCCGATAGCCCGCAGTAAAGCGCTAACCAGAAAGTTCTTTTTCTGGTCGATATAAACGAAAATCTGGTTATTGATATCGGTCTGAAACTCGATCCACGAACCTCTTGTGGGAACGATTTTTGCCGAATACATTTTTTTGCCGTTCGGATGAACCGCTTCACTGAACACAACCCCCGGAGAACGGTGCAACTGAGCGACGACAACCCTTTCGGCTCCGTTGACGATAAATGTGCCCCGCTCGGTCATATAAGGAATCCTGCCAAGATAAACTTCCTGCTGGATAGTCTCCTTCCAGTCCTGTTCATCCGGCTCATCCTTGTAGGAAAGTTTGAGTTTTACCTTGAGCGAAACATCATAGGTAAGCCCGCGTTCAATGCAATCCTCGACGGTATATTTAGGCTTGTCGAAACTATAGGAGATATATTCGAGCAGGTAGAGGCCACGGGTGTCGGTTATGGGAAAGGCGCTGCGAAGCACCCTTTCGAGCCCCTGATCCTTGCGCTTCGCAAGAGGAACGCTGTCCTGAATAAAATTATGAAATGAATCTAACTGAACTTTTAATAAATCGGGGGGATCGATAATGCTTTGTATTTTGGAAAAGTCAATAGACGGTGTTGGTGTTGCATCAGCCACTTTCACATGCACCTCGCTTTTATCAAATTGCATGAATTTCTTACAAGATTAAGTCATAACAAAGAACCGCAAAGACTTTGCCGGAGAAAAACATCCGGCTGAGCCTCAATCACATCACAGCAAGAACGGTCATCCGACAATAAAAATAACACAAACGGACAAAGCTCCGTCTCTCTTGGACACGGAGCTTGTTCTAAAAATGACTCGCGAAAAAGATCACTTAAGCTCTACGCCTGCACCAACGTCTTTGAGTTCTTTTGCAATTTTTTCAGCCTCATCTTTCGAAATGGCTTCCTTGACAGTTTTCGGTGCACCGTCAACGAGATCTTTCGCTTCTTTCAGTCCAAGACCGGTGAGTGCGCGAACAACCTTGATCACATTGATTTTGCTTTCGCCTGCGGAGGTAAGCACAACATCGAACTCGGTTTTTTCTTCCTGTGCAGGCGCATCACCGGCAGGAGCTGCAGCTGCAACACCGGCAACAATTGCAGGAGCTGCGGTTACACCGAACTTCTCTTCCAGTGCTTTTACCAGTTCGGATGCTTCTGTAAGGGTAAGCTTACCAATCTCCTCTACAAGTGTTTCAATAGACATTATTTCCCTCTCTTGTTTTTAAGTAATTAAAATATAAGCTTGAGTGCGTAATAGATTTTTTTTCAGCCTTTACTGCTTCTGTTTGGCTACCTGGTCGAGAACCGAAACCAGATTTCTCATGACCGCGTTGACAACCATCGGCACAGAGCTGACAACATTGTTGATGAGCCCCGCAGCACGGCCGATATTCTCGGTTTTGCTCAGCATCTCGGAGAGCATGACGAGCTTGTCGTCGCCATAAACGACTCCGTCAATAGAGGCCATCTTGAACTTCAGCGCCTCATTTGTCTTGCTGAACTTCCTGATGATTTTGGCAGGTGCAATCGGATCATCATAACCAAAAGCGACGGCTGTTGTGCTTTTCAGACCATCGGCAAGCCTGTCAACCTGATCAAGCTGCTGAAGCGCCTGCTTGACGAGAGTATTCTTGACAACCTTGTATTCGATACCGGCTTTTCTGAACTCATTGCGAAGCTCTGCCATTTTGGCAACGTTCAAGCCCTGATACTCCGTCAAATATATACCCTGGGATCTGCCGATCTTCTCAGCAACCTCCTGGACTACCTGCTCTTTTTTCTCCCGTTTCATCATGTAAACCGTTTATATGTATTAGGCAACAAACTTTTCTTTTCTGACCTTCACACTTGGCGACATCGTGCTCGAAACAGCAATACTCTGGAGATACTGCCCTTTTGCGGCAGAAGGCTTCAAGCGAACAACCTCCCTGACAAAGCTGGTAATATTTTCAACCAGATGCTCAGGCTGAAAAGAAACCTTTCCTACCGGAGCATGAACATTTCCGGCTTTATCAACCCTGAACTCGATCTTGCCGGCCTTGACCTCTTTAACGGCTTTAGCAACATCCATGGTAACCGTTCCGGATTTCGGATTGGGCATAAGACCGCGAGGTCCAAGAATTTTTGCAACCTTGCCAAGCTGACCCATAACATCCGGCGTAGCGATAATAACATCAACATCGGTCCAGCCGGACTGGATTTTTTCAATGTACTCTTCAAATCCGACCAAATCGGCTCCGGCCTCTTTTGCCTCTTCGGCCTTGGCCTCCTTGCAGACAACAAGTACGGAAACAGTCTTACCTGTACCGTGCGGCAGCATCACCGTACCGCGAACAACCTGATCTGCATGACGGGGATCAACCCCAAGCCGCAACGCAACATCTATAGTCGCATCGAATTTCGCTTCCGTAATCTCCCTGATTTTCCCGACAGCTTCAGCAAGATCATACTCCTGAAAACGATCGATTTTTGCCAGGGCCTCCCTGTATTTTTTTCCAGCCATTTTTATCCTGAGAAAGTGGTTAAAAAAGCGGCCCGAAGACCTCCCACGCTATTACAAAAAAATCCGGGTAATCAGTCCTCGACTACAATACCCATGCTTCTTGCCGTACCCATCACCATCTGCTCTGCTCCGGCAAGATCGAACGCGTTAAGATCAGGCATCTTCAGTTCAGCAATCCTGCGAACCTGTTCGCGACTGACCGTCCCTACCTTGTTGCGGTTAGGCTCTCCGGAACCTTTCTGCAATTTCGCCTCTTTCAGAAGCAGAACTGCTGCTGGCGGAGTTTTGGTAATGAACGTAAACGACTTGTCGGAATAAACGGTAATCACAACAGGTGTGATCATGCCTGCTTCAGACTGGGTCTTGGCATTGAACTGCTTGCAGAACTCCATGATATTGACGCCTTTCTGACCGAGAGCCGGTCCGACCGGCGGAGCTGGATTAGCAGCACCAGCAGGAATCTGAAGCTTGATAAAACCGATTATCTTTTTTGCCATAAACTATTTCTATTCAGAAGCTTAAAAAAACTTTAATCCCCATTACTGCGAAACTGACTTAACCTGTGAAAAATCGAGTTCGGTTGGTGTGCTGCGACCAAAGAAACTGATCATGACCTTAACTTTCATGCGCTCGGTGCAGACATCATGAACGACACCGGTAAGCGAACTGAATGGACCGTCAATAACCTTAACCGAATCGCCAACCCTGAAGGGCGCTTCAATAACCGAGCGATGCTCGACAGCGTTTTCAGGAACAAGAATTTTTTCAACCTCATCAGGACGCAATGGAGTAGGATTATCATCGACACCGAGAAATCCCATAACGGAGGGAATATCAAGAATAAGATTCCGTGTCTGCTTGTCAAGCACCGCCTCGATGAGCACATAACCAGGAAAAGCATTCTTCGTCAGACTTCTTTTCTTGCCATTTTTGACCTCGACAAAACGCTCGTATGGCACATAGACCTGCAGAATCTTGTCTTCAAGACCACAACGAAGAACCTCTGCGTCTATCCCTTCCTTAACTTTACGTTCGTGACCGGAATAAATCCTGAGCGCATACCACCTGGGAACCGGAATCCCCTGTTCATCAACACTTTTTTTTCTGACACCCATCTCTATACCTCAACTGTGGTTATTATAATAACCGGCTCATCGCAGAATTTATTACCCAGTCAACAACAAAGGTAAACAAGGCAAGTATACCGGAAACTGTCAGAACAACAACGGTCAGATCTTTTGCCTCTTCCTTGCTTGGCCAGGCAACTTTACGCATCTCACTGACGACATCACGATAATATTGACTGATACTGCCAAAATATTTGTTCATATCTGAAGCCTGCAATAAGAATCGTAAATAACATTTCTGATAACCTGCACGTCAGGAGGGAATCGAACCCCCAACCTGCGGTTTTGGAGACCGCTGCTCTACCAATTAAGCTACTGACGTCTATCAAACTCCGCATAAAATCCGAGCTGATGATCGGACTTGAACCGATGACCTCTTCCTTACCAAGGAAGTGCTCTACCGACTGAGCTACATCAGCCTATCGAAAAAACATATAACAACCTGTGGGTAGAGGAGGATTCGAACCTCCGAAGACATAAGTCGACAGATTTACAGTCTGTTGCGTTTGACCGCTTCGCTATCTACCCGTAATGATCAGAGCTGGTGATGGGACTCGAACCCGCAACCTGCTGATTACAAATCAGCTGCTCTACCAATTGAGCTACACCAGCAGCTCTTTCTAAAAAACAGGGCAGGTAATATACCTCGCGTTTTTAAAAATCCAAAGAAAAAAAAGAAACAATTTATTGTTTGTCTCTTGCTGCCGCAAGGAAGTCCGTTATTTTAACGACAAGGATTCGAGGCGTGAAGCGCTGTGAAAAAACCAGCAGATAGTCAAGAAAAGTAGGATAGACCCGCATCCGGTTTTTTCGATAACCCCGAAGAACCGCTTGTACCACCAGATCGGATTCATATACAGGAAGCCGGATTCGTCTGCGGTTGTGCATTGCCTTTTCAAGAAAGCCGGTATCGACAAAGCCGGGACAGACAGCTACGACCTTTACTCCCGTTCCCTGCAGTTCAACATGAAGCGCCTCGCTCAGGGTTATCAAAAATGATTTGGTAGCCGAATAGAGTGCGAGCCCCGGAACGCCCTGTATTCCGGCAAGCGATGCGATATTGATAATCGTCCCTTTCTTTTTTTCAACCATGCCCGGCAGAAAAAGACGCGTGAGCTTTACTGCTGCAGACATGTTTACGGCCATGATCCCTTCGAGTTCCCTGAAAGCAAGATCCTTGAAATCCGATGCCCGCGACAAACCGGCACAATTCACCAGTATCTCGACGGCAAGAACGTGTTCAAGGCAATAATCGGAAATGCGTTGCGAACTTTCAGGTTCAACGAGATCTTCGGGACAGCAGAAAACCGTAACGCCATGCTTCCGATGAAGCGTTTCCGCAAATTCGGCAAGCGTCTCGCGTGACCGGGCAACGAGCAGGAGATGATGACCCATGCCCGCAAACGCACAGGCGAGAGCCCGGCCGATTCCCATGGATGCACCAGTAATAAGGACAACGGATAACGGTTTCCTGGATTCTTGCATCATCTGTACCGGATAACTACGCAGGATCTACCCAACGGCCACGCTCTCTGATCAGTTCGATCAGCCGGTCAACCGCTTCCGCTTCCGGAAGGTTATCTTCTACCCGATCTTTCCCGACATAAAGACTTATTCTGCCTTTTCCGGAACCGACATAACCAAAATCGGCATCGGCCATTTCACCGGGCCCATTGACTATACAGCCCATAATACCTATTTTCAGCCCCTTAAGGTGCAAAAGCCTCTGCTTTATGGCGGTAGCGGCCTTTTCGAGGTCAAAATAGGTTCTCCCGCAACCGGGACAGGAGATAAACTCGGTTTTGGACATCCGGATGCGTGCCCCCTGCAGAATGTTGAAGGCAAGATCGATTTCGGCAGAGGCCGGAAGAACGGTTTCAAGAGCGAGTATATCGCCGATACCATCGCAAAACAGGGCCCCTGCCTGAACGGAAGCATCGATAAGCGTATCGGGACTATCTCCGTTTTGCCCGTTGAAACGAACGACTACAGGATAATCGAACCCTCTCTCATTGAACTCCCTGACGAGGTGCCGATAGGCAAAAACCGCAGATCTGGAACTTATCGAGAACGATATCCGCTCAAAGCCGCCTTCACGCAATTTCTCGGCAAGGCGTACAAGCACCTGCGCAGGAACACCTTCGCCGGTCAGATGATGAACAAAACAAAACTCCAGAACTGCAGGAGCATCCGGCTTGAGCTGCCGGAGAAGTAACCCTGCATCGAGAGCTTCTCCCTCCCGAATATCAAATCTTGCCTTGGCAACTTTTCGGCTTATTCCGGCAAGCAGGGAGATGTCGGATGTTGCGGCCGTAACCGATCGTCCGGCATCTCCCAGTTTTGCAAGCAAACCATCAAGGGCTGCAAGCTCTTCCGGACTCTCGATACGGATGCAGGCAAGTTCCGATCGGATTGCGTCAGGGGATTTTTCAGGAGCAAGTCTCCCGATAATCTCCCGAAAGATTGTGTCAGAATCGGAAATCCGTGCATGAACTTCTGTTTCGACCCTCGGCATCTCATTGCCCCCTATCGTCATATCTGCAATAGCGATAGTTCGCGAAACCCTCCTGCTGTAACTGAACGGATCGAACGGAGCCGACAGCGACGACTGAGAGGCCTGACGGCTTTCGACGACATGCTTTACGGGAAGGTGTGCATTATCTCCCCGTATCAGATGGTAGTCGTTATATTTTTTTACGATTGCGAACCCTACCGGAACCTCGTTAACAGGGTCTTCAGTGAGAGAAACCCGAATGGTATCGCCAAGCCCATCCTCGAGAAGCGCTCCGATACCCATGGCGGATTTTACCCGGCCTTCATCACCATCACCCGCCTCGGTCACACCGAGATGCAGAGGATAGGGGTATCGAAGTTCAGCATCGGCTCTTTTGACAAGCAGCCGGTAAGCCTGAATCATGACTCTGACGTTCGAGGATTTCATGGAAAAAAGCAGATCATAATACCCGTATTCTTCACAGATCCGCGCGAACTCGATAGCGGCCTCAACCATTCCTTCCGGTGAATTACCGTACCGACTGACGATCCTGTCGGAAAGCGAACCGTGATTGGTGCCGATTCTCATGGAAACGCCCAACTCTTTTGCCCTGCTTACAAGAGGAAGAAACTCTTTCCTGACAAGATCAAGCTCTTCACGATACGCTTCTTCGGTATATTCATTATTCGAGAACTTCAGCCTGTTGGCGTAATTACCGGGATTGATCCTGATGTTTTCAACATACTCGACGGCTTTCATCGCCGCACGTGCAGAGAAATGAATGTCGGCAACCAGAGGGGTATCGATACCGTCACGGCGAAGCTGATCCCTGATCTGCTTCAGGTTTTCGGCATCCCGCTCAGTCGGTACGGTAAGCCTGATGATTTCGCATCCGGCTTCATGGAGACGTCTGCACTGCTCGACAGATGCAGCGGTATCGAGAGTATGTGTGTTGGTCATAGACTCCACCCTGATAGGCAGATATCCTCCAAGCGCTATCGGACCGAAGGGTACTTCACGGGTGAAACGGCGGCGATAATGATACATGTAAAAAGAAAAAATTGATCTCTGACGATTGACTGAATTATTTGTTGCCGCGGATGATATAGAGAGTCTCGCCCTCTCTTCGGAAATTATACCTTTCGCGTGCGGCTTTTTCGATACTGTCAGCATTGTACGCATTGCCGATACGACGCTCGTTATCGGCAATACGCTGCTGCTCCTGGCGATACCGCTCAACCAGCATGCGATGCTCCGCTTCCATCCTGATTCGTTTAAGCAGACCGTAGTCATCAAACAGAGACCAGACAACGATGAAGCTGAACAAAACCAGAAATAAAAATTTTTTCGGATTGGAACTGATGAAATCCCGTAAGCCATTAAAAATTTTCATCGCACCTGCATTCGCGGGTTTAGAGTAATAACGTGTCGAACAATATCAGGATATAAAACGCTTTTCTGACTGAAATACGAAGGGAACCCTTTTACCCGGATTCCCTCCCGCCATCAGACCCTGAACGCTGAAGCTCCGGGATACTTTGCCTGGCCGCAAAGCTCCTCTTCAATTCGAAGCAGTTCATTGTACTTGGCCATACGGTCCGAACGGGACATACTGCCGGTTTTAATCTGGCCGGCATTGGTTGCGACCGCAATCTGGGCAATCGTACTGTCTTCGGTTTCGCCGCTTCTATGACTGATTACCGCAGTATAACCGTTGCGTTTGGCAAGATCTATAGCCTGCAGAGTTTCCGTAAGAGTTCCGATCTGGTTTACCTTGATGAGAATCGAATTGACGACCCGACGCTCGATGCCCTCGGCGAGCCGCTTGCTGTTGGTGACAAAAAGATCGTCGCCGACAAGCTGAACCCTCGAACCGATTTTATCTGTCAGTATTTTCCATCCTTCCCAATCGTCTTCGGCCATACCGTCCTCAATTGAGATAATGGGATAATCGCTGGCCCATTTTTCCCAGTATTCGGCCATCTCCAGTGAGGTCAGCTCCTGTTTGGAGGACTTCTTGAATACATAGCGTTTTTTTGCCGAATCATAGAACTCGGAACTGGCCGGATCAAGTGCGATCATGACCTGGGCCTCGCCGAGTCCGCCCTTGTCGGTCGGGGAGCCTGCTTTATAACCCGCTTTTCCAATTGCCTCTATCACCAGCTCTATCGCCTCTTCATTCGAGCGAAGATTCGGTGCAAAACCACCTTCGTCACCAACGGCCGTGCTTAATCCCTTGCTTTTAAGAAGCGATTTCAGCGCATGAAAGATTTCGGCTCCACAGCGAAGGGCATCACTATAGGAAGAAAATCCGATAGGCATAATCATGAACTCCTGAAAATCAACGGTATTGTCGGCATGAGCGCCTCCGTTGAGCACATTCATCATCGGGACAGGCAAGGTATTTGCCATGGTACCGCCGATGTATCGGAAAAGCGGCAGGCCGGTATATTCCGCGCCGGCTTTCGCACAGGCAAGCGAAACGCCGAGCAGCGCGTTTGCGCCGAGTTTCGACTTGTTCGGCGTTCCATCAAGAGCCAGCAACGCCTCGTCAATCTCTTCCTGCTCCGTGACCAGCATGCCTTTAAGTGCATCGTTGATAACGGTATTGACATTCTCAACTGCTTTGAGAACCCCTTTTCCAAGGTAGATGCCCGCATCTCCGTCTCGGAGTTCAACGGCTTCGTGAATGCCGGTCGAAGCACCGCTGGGAACGGCCGCCCTGCCGAAAGAATTTTCAGTGTAAACATCGACTTCAACGGTAGGATTACCTCTCGAATCAAGTATCTGACGGGCAAGAACTTTCCTGATTATGGGCATGGTGCAGTATGGTTTTTGTTTATGAATGCTGATGAGTGCTCTTTGAAAATGTATTTTCCGGCTTTCAAGACATCTTGTAAATTTATCCAATTTCTCTACGATTTCATTGCTGCCGCATCATCAAATATCTCTTTTTTTTGTTTATTACGTGATACGCTGTTTTATGCCTGAAAACATACCGACAGCAATCAACTTCTTTCTTACTGGCCCGCAAGACATCTGGGCCCCTCGAATAACCTGCAGTGAGCGTTTCGAGGAGATGGCGGAGTGTGAGCGGGAGCCGTAGTGTATAAGCAATACATGAAGGTTCACCTGCGCAGCCAACCGATCGGAAAGTGTAACTGGTTTTAATTGAGGTGCCCAACAATCAATTCAACATAGGAGTCCTGCCATGCAAGCCGTTCAACCTGAACAACTGCGCAACATTGTCATCACCGGTCATACCGGCTCAGGAAAAACCATGCTCTGTGAGTCGTTCGCCCTCTCAATGGGCGCTGTAAACCGACTGGGAAGCATTGACGACGGAAACACCCTCTCCGACTATTCATCAGATGAGATCCAGAGAAAGCACAGTCTCAATACCAGCCTCCTGCACGGATTCTGGAAAGACACGAAAATAAATATCATCGACACTCCCGGCCTGCTCGACTTTCACGGAGATGTGAAATCAGCGATGCGGGTTGCGGACACGGTTATCATTACCGTAAACGCATCGACCGGCGTGGAAGTCGGTACCGATTCCATATGGGAGTATACCAGAGAATACTACAAACCAACGATGTTCGTGCTTACCAAGCTGGATGCAGAGCGCACAAGCTTCAGCAATACGGTAGAAGAGCTCAGGGAGCATTTTGGTCACCTTGTCACGCCGATACAGTTTCCTGCCGAAGAGGGTCAGGGACACCATATCCTGATCGATATATTACTGATGAAACAGCTGGAATTCGACCCGGATAAACCTGGCAGCATGACTGTTGCCGACATTCCGGATCTCTATCTGAAGAGGGCTGAAGATCTCCATCAGCAACTGATCGAGGCTGTCGCGGAAACCGATGAAGAGTTGATGAACAGGTACTTCGAAATTGGCACCCTGACTGAAGCGGAGTTGCGGTCCGGCATTAAGTCCGCTCTGGTAACAAGAACATTTTTCCCGGTTTTCTGTACCTCCCCGCTGCATATGATCGGTACGGAACGTCTGCTCGATGCGATGGTCAATCTCTGCCCCTCTCCGATCGAACGAGGCCCGGAACATTCGCTCTGTACCATCGATGAAAACGAACGACTTCTCGAACCCGATCCGGCAGGCCCCACCGTTGCGTTCATTTTTAAAACCATGTCGGAGCCCAGAGTAGGAGAGATTTCCTATCTCCGCGTTTATTCGGGTCATATCGAAACCGGGCATGAACTTATCGACGTGCAGACCGGTCAGCTTGAAAAAATCGGTCAGGTTTACACCATTCTCGGCCAGAAAAAAATCCCGGTAGAAAAGCTCATGGCCGGAGATATCGGCATGGTTGTCAAACTCAAGGACGCTCACACCAATGATACCCTTGCCGACAAGGGAACCAGTTGCCGCATAAGCCCGATAACCTTTCCTGTCCCGGTCTTTGCCTCTGCAATCATACCCGTTGCTCAAGGTGACGAAGAGAAAATATCCGCCGGACTGCATCATCTGCATGAAGAAGATCCGAGTTTTGCCATCGTTCATGATGTCGAGTTCAATCAGACCATCATCAAAACTCTTGGCGAAACCCATCTCGATATTATTATCAGCCGCCTGCAGAACAAGTTCAATGTTCAGGTTGAAACCGCACCGATAAAGATTCCCTACCGCGAAACCATTCGGATGACGGCAACAGCGCAGGGAAAATATAAAAAGCAGTCAGGCGGTCGGGGACAGTACGGAGATGTCTGGATAAGACTTGAACCATTGCCGAAAGACAGCGGCTTCGATTTTTCCAGTGAGGTTGTCGGAGGAGTAGTCCCTACCCGATACCTTCCGGCTGTTGAAAAAGGCATCCGCGAATCCATTGCATCCGGTGTACTTGCGGGTTTTCCTGTTATCGACCTGAAAGCCGTTGCCTATGACGGGTCGTACCATCCTGTTGACAGTTCTGAATTCGCTTTCAAGATTGCGGCCAGCATGGCATTCAAAACGGCATTTGAAAAAGCCAAGCCGCTGCTGCTCGAACCATTTTTCTCTCTTACGGTTTATACTCCTGATCAATATACCGGTGAAATTGTAGGTGATATTTCAAGCCGGAGAGGAAAGATTCTCGGTATGGAGACCGATGCCCGTTTTCAGGTCATTAAAGCTCTCATACCACAGGCGTCGTTGGCGACATTCCACCACTCACTGACACGACTTACGCAAAGCAGGGCGAAATACACGTACGGCTTCAGCCATTACGAAGAGGCTCCGCAGGATGTAGCCCAACAGGTTATTGCCGAAAACAAACAACAGTAAACGCTTTTCACTCTTCCCGGAACTCCCTTGCGATATGAGGAGTCCCGGGAAGAGATGAAGTCAGAGTTTTCCCGTCATCGATTTGATTTTAAGCCTCCAGACTATCCAGATCGCTTCCCGTATATTCTTTCTGGTCATTTTTGATTTGCCTACCGTTCTGTCAGTAAAAACGATAGGCACCTCCCGAATGATAAATCCCTTTTTCCAGGCTCTGAAGTTCATCTCGATCTGAAAAGAATACCCTTCGGAATATATCCGGTCAAGATCGAGAGCTTCAAGGACTTTCCGATCAAAGCATTTAAAACCGCTGGTAGGATCAAAAACAGGCATACCGGTAATCACCCTAGTATAAACGCTTGCAAGTTTGGACAGAATCAGTCGTCCGAGCGGCCAGTTCACGACGTTGACGGTATTATTCATATATCGTGATCCGATTACCAGATCAGCTGACGTCATGGTATCGAGCAACGATCCGAGCGATGCAGGATCGTGAGACAGATCGGCATCCATCTCGATGATATAGCGATATCCCAGCTTCAGAGCGTGATGGAATCCTGCAAGATATGCCGTCCCGAGCCCCAGCTTGCTCATGCGCATTAGCAGATTAAGCCCGGGACAGGAGGGCATGAGCTGTTTGACAATACCTGCCGTTCCGTCAGGAGAGTTATCGTCGATAACGAGAATATCAACTCTCGAAGGGTAGAGCGAAAAAACCGTCCTGATAACCCGGGCAACATTCTCGGACTCATTGTATGTAGGTATAAGAACGATCGATGATGATTGAGTCCTTTTATGCAACGGCGGATTCATTTCGTTTTTCAGGCTTGCATGTGTATTGATTGCAACTGTCATAGGTACAGGCTTCAAAAAAAAAGCATTGCTCCCGAAGGAGCAATGCTTTTTTTGGTATCAGGCAGAACTGAGAGTTTCCTATCGGACTTCACGGTGAAAACGATGAAGAAACCTCAAATCAAAATCAAGTCTCTCTGGCGGTGTATAAGAAAAATCCAGTATCTGACCATCAGGGAGTACCTCTATAAGCGCTCCTGATGGACACTCGTCACCGGAGAAGCATGCCGAACAGGAAATACAGGCATCCTGATCGACATAACATCTGAAACCACCCTCCTGAACATCTCCATAGAATTTGTACCCGATAGCATTTACCTTTGGAGGACATTTATCGAGGCACAAACCGCATCCCACACAGAGATTTTCAATAATAAAATAATGCTTTTTCGCTCTTGGGGCCGCCTTTGCGACTGGAGCCCCTTTCGGAGCCGGAGCCGTACCGGCAACTGGTGCCGCTTTAGCGGCAGGAGCCGCAGGTTTTGCCCCTGGTGCTGGTTTAGCTCCTCCGGGAGCCGGTTTAGGCGCAGCCTTCGGAGCGGCTTTTTTTACAGGAAGCGCCGATTCCTGACGGATACCGGTCCTCCCAAGATTGACATTCAAGGCTTCAAGTCGAAGCTTTCCCGATGTCGGCTTCGGTGCTGATGCCTTTGGTTTAGCCTGATCCTGCTTTGCTGCCGGCGTCGCAGCTTTTGGAGCTACAGATGCTTTCGGAGCTGCCGGAGCTGCTTTTGAGGCAGGCTTTGGAGATATATCTGGCTGTTTAACAGGCTCGGCCATAAAAACCCTCCTCTTAAATTGACAATGGTAAAAGTATTAACAGGCCAAAAGAAATCCGGAGGGGCATCGCCCCCCCGGAATGAATCACTCAGGCTACCAGCTTGATCAGGAAATCCACAACCTGAGTCAGCATCTGCTGTCCGGAAACAGCCGCTTCAGCTACCGGCGGTGGCAGCGGCGAATCAGTCTGATAGAATCCGTTACCTATGAAGAGGAAGACCAGCATAAAGGTACCGCCGAAATAGAGGAAAGTACCGGCCAGCTTTGAATCGGAAATCGTCAGCACAGGGAAACGGAACGTAACGTCTCTGTTCAGGAACTTCTTGCCGAACCAACGGATGGTACGGGTCTGAATATCGGCGCCTTCAAGACGGGATCCGCGATCTTCGAACCATACGGCGAAGCTGATGAACCAGATCAGGTGACCGATCATGAGAATCACCGAAAGGTGAGAACTCGAGAAAATCGTCACGGTCTCTGTCCAGAAATAATAGAAGATGCCCGAAGTATAGTGATGAGCAAGACCGGCAACGGAATCCCAGGCTTTCGCGTCGGCAACAGGCACACCGTACATCATTGAAGCGATCCATGCACCGTCAATGTACCAGCAGACTGCAGAAAGACCCTTTACTCCCCAAAGCATGGCAAACCAGAGCTGATCCTGAATGGAAACACCGCAGGTACCACCATAAACAGGGCCGAGACATGGGAATGAATACGAGTTCTTCTTCAGTCCAAGATCATCCCACAATGGAGAAGTATGGGAGAAGAATGCGATACGTACAAGTGCGATCAGCGAGAAAAGTGAACCGGCAGTTATAACATGGGCCATAACCCAGTCATTGATGCTCGGATCGGTAAACATCCACTGGAAAATCGGAAGCGGTTTCAGCCAGTAGAACGACATCATGATGTTTGTGCCGAAAATATTCAGCTCACAGATGGTGTTCCAGACGATTACGGCATAAACGGAAAGCATGGTTGCAAAACAGAGCGCCATGACGGTACCGAGAATCTTGACCTGAACTTCCTGGTCGCGTCCTTTGGTGATCCAGATGGATTTGATCTGATTGTAAAGACCGTTCAGCTGAATCTTGAGGAGATACTGACCGCCATGATAAACACCGGCAAAAACATAGAGTACGCCGCAGATGATATGGTTGAAGGTTATCAGATTGATGACCACTCTTGACATACCGAATGCCTGGCCGTTCTTCGGAAGAATAGCATAAGGGGCAAACTCAACGAACTCTTTCTTTCCCGAGATGATTCTGCCACCTTCCTGTACGAAGTCGTAGCTTACACGGTTGAACGGTTCGCCGTAAAGGTAGAAGACGAGATTGTCGAGCTCCTTGTAATACGCATGGAAAGATGGCTGCTGGAAAGCGACGAAAGCAATGACACCGAGTGCTATGTTGATGTATCCGATAGCAGTAAGGTGAACGGAAAATGCCGCCTTCATATCATCATTGAGGTGAATGGCTGCATTTGGAGGATTGTTCCACCAGTAGATGCCGAGTGCGAAAAAGAGCACCGCGAACACGAACGACATAAACGGCTCTGAATTGATGGTCTGGAAATCGGGAACAGGAGGAATGCCGAGAGCAAACCACATCACAAGACCCCAGCCGAGAAAAAGCAGAGACATGTAAACGGTGTGTGGTCCGAGAGCATCCTTGTAGGTCTTTGCGCTTGTACCGTTGAAGGCCATGTCACCGAACTTTCCGAGAAAACGGAAGTCGCGGAAGTTGCCCGCCCTGCCGGTAAACGGATTGGTCAGGTTGTGAGTCCAGTGCCTCCAGCCTCCGAAAAGCAGAATTGAACCGGAAATGACGTGAAGGAGAGCCCAGCCGAGAAGGTTAATGGCTGCCTGCTCAAGATCGGCAGTTTTCGTGCTGTACGTATCGATACCGAGAGAGACCATCCTCGGCTTGATAGTAAGATAGAACCAGTTATCGTGAAAACCGGCATAACCACCCGGAAATACCTGAATTCCGGAGATGTAGTAGATGGCCATGAGAAAGCCCATAACCCCGAGAAGGGCCAGATGACCGCCGACTACCTGTTCGTCGTCCAGCTTGTCGGTATCAAATACCTGATACCACTTCGTCGTTCTCGTTTCTGTTCTCTGGAACAGAAATCTCCTCATTTTGGCAGCGTCCTGTTCCTTGATGACAGACGGTCCGCCTGGTGCGCCGTTTCCCTTTGGAGAAGGAGCATTCCCCTTGGGAGGTGGGACAGATCCCTTTGGCTTGACTCCTGCAGGATTCACTTGTTCAGCCATTGTATTCTCTCCTTTGTTTGGTCGTATTTCAGGTTGAAGAAACCGAAAAGAAAATCTATGCGTTATGCCATTACGCTGCCAGTATACACCGGCTTGGTTTTCAGATAAAAAAGCACATGAAAGATGATGCCCTCAGAAAAGCTGACAAGGCAACCGTCATGTGCGCTTCACGAAAAACAGAACCATTGATTCTTAAAGGCTGTATGCCCGATTATTCAACTGACATAGTAGCAAATAAAATAAGAAAAATTATTTAATAATAAATTTTTTTGGCGTGGCATTAACACTCCCGTGCTGTATTTTACGGCCTCTAAGTTGTTGTACAGCCTTGAATTTCATAGCCAGATAACTGCGGCATACATTATCACTACATCATAACGAGAATAACAGCGCATTTGACATGCAGATCCATTTCACCAAGCTCTCGGGAGCGGGGAACGATTTCATCGTTATAGACAGCAGAAATCATCCCGTTCATTTAAGCACAGCCCGGATTAAAGCCTTGTGCACCAGAAGAACCGGCATCGGCGCCGATGGCCTCATCCTTATTGAGCCCTCTCAGTATCTCGATTTCAGCATGAAATACTATAATGCTGACGGCTTGCCCGGATCGATGTGCGGCAACGGCGGAAGGTGCGCCGTTTATTTTGCGCACTCCACAGGCGTTCCCTCCGCCGATCAGGGCAGATATTCTTTTGAAGCCAATGGTAATCGCTATGAAGCCGAGGTAACCGGAAAAGAAACGGTGCGACTGCACATGCTCGATCCCGAGGATTTCCGTAATGCCATTGCCGTTGAAGGGTTCAATTGTCACTATGTCAATACCGGCTCGCCGCATGCCGTCATATATATCGAGAGCCGGAAACTTGAAGAACTTGATGTATCCGGCCATGGAAAAGCCATCAGACTGAGGACGGATGTTTTTCCTGGAGGAACCAATGTGAATTTTCTTGAGATCACCGCCCCCGACAGCATCACTTTAAGAACATTCGAGCGGGGCGTTGAGGATGAAACACTTGCCTGTGGAACCGGCGCGGTTGCGGCTGCTCTCATGAGCTTTCGGCTCGGAAAAGTCTCCTCTTCACCGGTAAAAGTAAAAGTCCAAAGCGGCGACACTCTCGAAGTCGCATTCAGTGAAGATCTGAAATCAGTAACGCTCACCGGCCCGGCAAAAATCATCTACAGAGGCACTGCGGAAGTGCAGAACGATGGTCTGTAAATTCCGGTAAACGTTTTGATGAAGCTAACATGCAGAAAAGGGAACGCTGGTGATCGACTTGATCCTGTCGGTGGAATGAGTGCAATAAACCGTAAAATCATCGCTATATTATATAGTTTAGCTGCAATGGATATCCAACACGTTCTGAATTCTCTTTCATGAATCCTGAAATCCGATACCCTGCCGTTGCTGAAGCATTTTATCCTGCGGATATCCGGGAACTTGAAACCCTGATCACCTCCCTGCTCCAACATGTAAAACCCGAATACAAAAAAAGAAAAAAGATCAGGGCGATCGTGACACCTCATTCGGGTTATCTGTACAGCGGATCAATTGCCGCATGCGCCTACAAGGCCATAGCCGGCAGCACCTTCAAAAACGTATTTCTTATGGGCCATGCCCATGCCTATCTTTTTGAAGGTGTTGCGCTCGACTCACATAAAGCCTGGCATACGCCTCTCGGCAACGTACCGGTCAATACCGCCATGAACGCCCGCCTTATCGAGCTTGCGCCTCAACTTGTTCATGAGTTGAACATTGCCCATCATTCCGACCATACCCTTGAGGTTCAGATCCCGTTTCTGCTCCGGACGCTCAAGCCGGGCTTCTCCATCGTACCTGTGCTTTTCGGTGAAAATGCTATTGACGTTCACCTCAAAACAGCAGATTTACTGCTCCCCCTGCTGAATCCTGACGACCTGCTCGTTGTCAGTACAGACCTGTCGCACTATCCCGCATACCGTGATGCCAATACGATAGACCGGTTAACTCTCGAACACATCGTAAGCAGCGACATTGATGGCCTTGAAGAACATGAGCGAAGAACCATAAACAAAAACTCTTCTGACGAAATCAGTCTCTGCTGCAGTCCCGACGCACTGAAAACGCTCCTGATCATCGCGGGGAGGCTTGGCTGGCATGCAGAAAAACTATGCTACAACAACAGCGGCGACACACCTCATGACGACAAAATGAATGTTGTCGGTTTCGGAACAGTGATCTTCTTCGAGTCCTGAAACAGATCAGAAACACTGTCTCACCGACAGTGAACTCACAAAAAATCGGACGGCACTATTGTTTTACTATTATAAGCCCTCAGAGCAATGGGAATGGCTGCTTTGCAAAAGAAAAAACCCTTCACTCAACCTGTTGCCGCATCATTCAGCTCAAACACACAATCATGAGTGAAAAAAACCAATTTTCTCAATGCACCCCTTCTGATAAAACTATTCAAACAGAAGCCGCTTCTGACCATAACCCCTTCCGGATTGCCAGAAAACAACTCGACGAAGCTGCCGGCATCATACAACTCGATCCTGCGGCCCATGAAATTCTCCGATGGCCGCTCAGGGAACTCCATGTCACCATACCGGTAAAAATGGATAGCGGCTGCACAAAAATTTTCCATGGTTTCCGGGTACAGTATAATGACGCACGCGGCCCGAATAAAGGCGGCGTCCGCTTTCACCCCGATGAAAGCATCGATACGGTAAGAGCCCTCGCCGCATGGATGACCTGGAAAACAGCCGTGATGGATCTTCCCCTCGGAGGAGGAAAAGGTGGCGTGATCTGCGATACGAAATCCATGTCAAACAACGAACTCGAACGCCTCTCGCGCGCCTATATCCGCCAGGTCGGACGCATGCTCGGCCTTGAAAAAGACGTTCCCGCGCCGGACATGTACACAACTCCTCAGATTATGGCATGGATGGCCGATGAATTTTCGTTCATGCAGGGAAACAACGAGTTCGGAGTCGTAACCGGAAAGCCTCTTGAGCTTGGAGGCTCTGCCGGAAGAGGAGACGCCACTGCGCGAGGTGGAATCTACTGCGTACGGGAGGCAGCAGAACTCCTCGGGATAAACCTCTCGGGGATGAAAGCTGCAATCCAGGGGTACGGCAATGTCGGCAGTTACGCACATAAACTTGCCGTCGAACTGCTCGGGATGAGAGTGGTCTGCGTATCGGACTCACAGGGCGGTATTTACCATCCGGAAGGCCTCGATCATGCGAAACTGAAGGCTCACAAACAAGCCACCGGTTCGGTTACCGGCTTTCCCGAAGCGTTGCCTGTATCGAATGAAGAGTTGCTTGAACTCGATGTTGCCGTACTCTTCCCTGCTGCTCTGGAATCGGTGATAAACGGCTCGAACGCCGGAAACATCAAAGCGATACTTATTGCGGAACTCGCCAACGGCCCTGCCACTCCCGAAGCCGATGACATCCTCTACAGCAAAGGAATCCATGTTATACCCGATCTGCTCTGCAATGCCGGGGGTGTCACGGTCTCCTATTTTGAAATGGTTCAGAACAGTTACGGATACTACTGGGAGGAGGAAGACGTACACCGGCGACTTGAAAAAAAGATGAAAACCGCATTCCGGAACGTGAACGAAACCGCCCGCAAATACAACGTTCATAACCGCCTCGGCGCATACATCGTAGCCGTCGAACGGGTAGCGGATGCCATGAAGCTGAGAGGATGGGTTTAACCCTGATATGTTCACGTGAAGCGGGCCATCAAAAGGATCATTCCTGATGCGCGGTGTGCAGCAAACTCTTACGGTAAGCCACAATATCCCCGATACTGAGCACTGGAAAACCGTGCTGAACTGAAAATGCAAGGGTCTCTTCGATGCCAGCCATTGTGCCGTCAGGGTTGGTCAGCTCGCAAAGCACCCCTGCCGGTCTCAGGCCGGCAAGCTTCATGAGATCGACCGTAGCTTCGGTATGGCCGGGACGTTCGAGCACCCCTCCGGACCTGGCCCTGAGGGGAAAGATATGACCGGGATGTCGGAGATCGGAGGACCGGGCATTTTCGGCAGCGGCAGTTCTGACGGTTGTCACCCGGTCTGCAGCGGAAACCCCGGTAGTAACACCTTCAGCCGCCTCGATGGAAACGGTAAATGCTGTCTGAAAACCGCTTGTGTTGTTTTCGACCATCATGGGAAGCTCAAGAGAGCGGATCTTCTCGTCGGTCATGCAGAGACATACGATACCGCTGCACTCACGGATAAGTAAGGCCATTTGCGGTATGGTAACCGATTCTGCGGGAAAAATAAGATCCGCTTCGTTTTCACGTCCGGGATCATCGGCAACAAGCACTCCCTGCCCATTACGAAGCGCTGCAAGTGCTTTTTCCACCAGGTTTACCTGATAGAACAACTGTTCGGAAAGCATCTGATTCATGGCTTGAAGACATTATAAATTGCATGAATCAGGGCGCAGGAACACCATAGCGGCGTTCTCATTCTCTTTCGTCCGGACTATGACCGTCGGCTTTGGTTTTGCACCAAATCTGCTGACCTTCCGCCTTGCAGCGGAAGCGCTCGCGGGCTCTCCGGATATGTTCCCGGAATACCGCCGGTGGGGACTTGCACCCCGCCCTGAGAAACAAGCTTGAAAAAAATAACATAAAAAGATACGCGCCGTAAACCGATCTTCAAAGCCCTGAAACGCCGCCTTCACGTTTACGGACGGCACGCTTTTCATGAAAACTTTTTTGATCCTGCGAAGCATGAACTTTTTTCCGCTTCGGAAATGTTATTTTTCCGGCAGGGCAGTATTACGGAATACTCGATGAGGTTGCCTTACCGCCCTGTAAAGAACGTTTCACAACCAGAATACAAACATAAACGGAGATAACAATATGCAGAAATGGGTATGTGTGCCGTGTGGCTATGTCTATGATCCTGAAGCAGGAGATCTCGACGGCGGAGTTGAACCGGGAACCGCTTTCGAAGACATTCCGGATGACTGGGTTTGTCCGGTCTGCGGCGTAGATAAAACATTGTTTGAACCCTACGACGAACGCAGCGCAAGGTAATTACCATAGAAACAGAGGCATCGCCACCACGGGCAATGCCTCTGTTTTCCTTTTTTTAAACCTCATTTGTCAGTGTCGTTTGAGCAGGGCTTCGATCCTTTCGGCAAACTCATCAAGATTGAACGGTTTTGTTATGTAATCGGCCGCTCCAAGCTGTAGCCCTTTTTCCCGATCTTCACTGCCGTCCTTCGCCGTAAGCATGACAAGAGGAATATCCTTGTACTCGGGGTTGTCCTTGATAAGAGCTGTCAGCGAGAAACCGTCCATTCCGGGCATAGCGATATCGACAACCAGCAGATCCGTTTTTTCACCCCGAGCCAGAATATCGAGAGCTTCAGCCGCGTTTTCTGCAGTAAGAACGGTAAACTTTCTGCCGAGATTATGGGCAAGAAGGCGCCTGATATTCGAAGAATCATCGACGATGAGTAATGTATGCGGTTTCATGAGCACTCCAGTTTACTTGCGGCACGGGTTCATCAATAACGGCAATCGAACCAGAAATACCGTACTCTGGTTCGGGATGCTTTTTACCTCGACCGTTCCATCATGAGCGGCAACGATCTCCTTCACAATGGAAAGCCCGAGTCCTGTTCCATCGACAGCCTCTCCGGAACGTTCGACCCTGAAAAATTTTTCGAAAATTTTTTCGATATCCTCTGCAGGAATGCCTGGACCGTTATCCTCCACGCTGAAAAGCAGCGACCGTGCATCGCAGGACAAACGAACCTGAACGACCCCGCCCGAATGTGTGAATTTCAGCGCATTGCCGATAATGTTGATGGCGACCTGTTTCAGGGAGTCCTGATCGGCAAAAATATGCTCCATCGGAGCACAGACCCTCAGGCGCAGATCTATGTTTTTTTCATCCGCTCTGATTTTCAGGCTCCGGCATACCTCCGAAACGGTAATTGACGGATCGAGTTCGCTTTTTTTGTAGGAAACCCGGCCTGAATCGATTCTCGATATCATCAGAACATCCTCGATCAGGGCGGAAAGCCTTTTGCTCTCATCGTGAATGATCGATATAAACTCCATCCTTGTCTCTCGATCGAGTTCATCCTGTTCACGGAGAAGCGTACCGGTAAATCCGAGAATCGAAAAAAGCGGCGTACGCAGTTCATGCGATACCGTGGAAATAAAATCGTTTTTCATCCGGATATTTTCCCTTACAAGCCGATCGGAACGCTTCTGCTGGGTGATATCGCGGAAAATCCCTACAAAACATCGAAAGTGCTCCGTAGTGAAAGCAGCTGAACTGATATGAACATCGATACGTATTCCCTGCCGCGTCACGATCTGGGTTTCCAGCGTTCCTGCCTGACCGGTGCAGGCTTTTTTAAAGTAGGCCACAGCTGCCTCTCGAAGCTCTTCCGGATAAAGATCTCCGATATGCAGCCGGGAAAACTCCTCGGGCGTATAACCGAAAAAAAACTGCCCCTGACGGTTCCACTCGACGAGCACGCCGCTTTCGGCATCAGCCACAATAATGGCGTCCGGAATAGCCTGAAAAAGATCAAGATATTTTTTCCGGTTTTCACGAAGCATCCGTTCGGACTCCTTCAATTCTGTAATATCCACCACGATTCCCCTGAACCCTCCGGAACCCTTCCTGCCGGTTATGGGCGCAGTGTACACAAGTGCCGGAAATCCGGCTCCGTCGCGCCTGAATACCGTAAATTCATGAGTACCGAGAGGGCCTGCGGTTTTTTTCATCCGAAGACCATGCATAAGGCGGCTTTTATCTTCGGGAGCAAAAAACTGCAGGGCATGAATACCCCGCTTCATCTCTTTCCTGCTGTAACCGAAAGTACTGAACCCCGCACGGTTCGAATAGGTGATAAAACCTTTGCCGTCGGTTTCAAAAACCGGCTGAGGCAGAAGATCGGCCAGTTCCCTGAATCGCCGATTGCTTTTCAGAAGGGCTTCCTGGTTTTTTCTCGATTCCGTAATATCCTGCATAAAGGCAAGAATATGGGATCCGGACTCTCCCTGACTGGCGACAGGACTGATAATGGCATGCTCCCAGGAAAGCTCCCCATTCTTCTTGTGATTGCAGTAATCCCCCTGCCAGACCTTTCCTGAAACGATGGCATTCCTGAATTTCACCGACAGATTTTCCGGCTGTGCGTCATCGTCGAAAATATTATTCTGAAGCCGACAACCTGTCAGGGCATTCCGGAAAGCCGTAAACGACGGATTTGCATACTCGATATACCCCCTGTTGTCGGTAATGACGACCGCTACAGGACTCTGATCCACTGCAGCCGAGAGCAACCGAACCTTCCGGCGGAGAGCGGATTCCGAAAAGGCGTTTTTCAGAACGATCTGCAGGCGATGGGCATCGACTGGCTTGGTCAGGTAATCATACGCGCCCATTTTCAGACACTGCACCACCTGACCGATATCTCCGGATCCGGATATCATGATCACCGGAAGCGCATAGCCGTTCTCCATCACGAAACGCAGCACATCGATTCCGTCTTTTCCCGGCATTGCGATATCGAGAAGAAGCGCGTCGAATGAGAATGACTGCAGCAGCGAAACGGCTTCGTTCCCGCCTGATGCCGTAACCGGATGATAACCGAGCCTGCCTATAATACGTGAAACCGTCTTCCGGACGAGCTCGCTGTCGTCGGCAATCAAAACCGTAGTATGATCGTCACTTTGCGGCATACGGCGGCAGTTTGAGAAATTGTCCGGTCAGATATGCCGGTAAAGGCCCAAACCATAAAAAAACGTAAAAATCTTTCCTGGAGAAATGCGCTGCCCGCTCAGTCGCAGAAAAGCACCTTGTATTCCCTGCTGACGAACGTATTGGCAAGACGTCTCAGCTTCAGTGCGCTCTGGTGTTCTTTTTCAAGCACCTTCCATCGATGCTCGTCGGTTGACTCCTTTCCCCTCAGCCTCTGGTTCTTTTTGGTCTCGTAATAGGTAAGATCGATATAGACTCCGAGGTCGATGCCGTCTGTCGAAATAGCGTAAAGGCCGTCAACGATGAGCAGTTCGATCGGGGAAAAGTCGGTAATCAGGAGATCGACTTCTTCGGTGATAATATCCACACAGGGCATACTTGCCTTGCGGCCTTTGCGAAAATCCTCGACATTGCGGTGCAGCCAGGCATGATCGTATTCGTCGGGACCGACCGATTCGAAATTGTTTCGCTCGCGCTCCTCGCGCCTCTTCTGCGGCTCCACCCTGTAGTAGTTGTCGGTATGCAGAATTTTTACCCTTATCCCCTCTTTCTTCAGCACAAGGGCAAGGGAGTGGGCAAGCTCAGATTTGCCGGCGCCGGACTCTCCCGAAATGGCGACAATGAACCGGTACCCCGGGCTCTTTTCCTCTTTTGCCTCTCTTTCGACAAGCACCCTTTCGGAAATCGCCTCGGCGGCTTTTTTATGTTTGTTGCTGATAAGCAAAATGTCGCTTAACACGGTATGTGAGGATTATCATGTTTCAAGTCAAAAACGCACGGCAGGCAAGGGGGATCACTGCTGACCGGAAGAAACGGCCGGCATATGAAACAATATAGCGTCAATATATAAAAAAAACGTATGATCATTCGGAAGCTCCTTCCCGAATGGAAAATGAGTTCGCGAACAGGATTCGAACCTGCATCCCGACTCGTCGGGATAACAGCCGAATGCTCTGCCATTGCACAGATGTACCGTTCTGCCATTCAAACAAAAAAGGCAGAAGCGCTTCCCAGTACTTCTGCCTTTTTTGGCTCCGCGAGTAGGATTCGAACCTGCATCCCGACGAGTCGGGATAACAGCCGAATGCTCTACCATTGCACAGATGTACCGTTCTGCCATTCAAACAAGAAAGGCAGAAGCTCGTTATGATACTTCTGCCTTTTTTGGCTCCGCGAGTAGGATTCGAACCTACAACCCTTCGGTTAACAGCCGAATGCTCTACCATTGAGCTATCGCGGAATCTTACTTTTTCTCCGGTCATTCTTTTCTGGTGGAGCCTGCGGCTTTCGAACCTACATCCCGACTTGTCGGGATAACAGCCGAATGCTCTACCATTGAGCTATCGCGGAATCTTACTTTTTCTCCGGTCATTCTTTTCTGGTGGAGCCTGCGGCTTTCGAACCTACATCCCGACTTGTCGGGATAACAGCCGAATGCTCTACCATTGAGCTATCGCGGAATCTTACTAATCCATTTATTCTGCAGCTTAATATGCTGCGAATGGGCTGTTAATATACAATCTGTTTCGTTTTTTCCAAAAAAACATTCATGAGAATTTTTATTTTTCTCCCTGATCGAGCCTCATGCCGCTTTCATTTTCCATAATAATTTTTGTACATTGGTGTTCTTTTACTGAAATGAGGGGTATATGCATAAAGAAAAACCATTGATAGAGATCCGGATCGCGGGTCTTATGCAGGGAACCCATACATTTGACTTTTCCTGCAGGGCCAAGGATTTCAGGGGTCATGTTCTGGCTGAAACCGTATTTACACGCGATATTGCGGTAACGGTAATTGCAGAAAAAACCGAAAATGAACTGACAGTCACCGTTCGGACAGCAACGGTAGCCGATTTCACGTGTGATATCTGTCTTGTTCCCCTGGCAAGGGAAATCAGGGGCGAGTATCGCTTATATTATATATACAGTGCGGAAGAAAAGAACCTGGAAAGCATGGATGATGACCACCGCCAGATCGATCTGAATACTGTCTCCATCGATCTGACGGAAGATGTACGTGAAACACTACTGCTCTCTCTGCCAATGAAGGTTACCTGCCTCGGAAACCCGAATTGCCGAATATACGGCAGCGAGTCAGGAAAGTTCGACTCCTGCACCGATGAGAAAAGTTCATGGCAGGAATCTCTTGAAAAGCTGAAAAACAAGTATCGTTAACCGATTATAAAATCAGAGGACAATCATGGCAAATCCGAAAGCCAAAATGTCGAAATCCAGAAGGGATAAAAGACGCGCCCAGTTCAATGCCCGCACGAAAGCGGCAACAACCGTTGTCTGCCCGAATTGTGGGGAGCCAACCCTTCCCCACCGCGCATGCCGCCATTGCGGACATTACCGCGGCAGAGCCGTCGTTACCAAATCCGCTAACAGCTGATAACGAATTATAACAGGATAACCCCTTCATGCTGACCATTGCTGTTGATGCCATGGGTGGAGACAATGCTCCTGCCTGTGTAATCGAGGGAACCATTCAGGCTCTACGTGAAAGTGATAACAGATTCTCTGTTGTACTCATAGGCCAGTCTGATAAAATTGAACCCCTTCTTGCACTTCAGGATACGGAAGGGTTAAACCTTCGATTCATGCACGCTCCTGAAGTAGTGACAATGGAGGACATTCCAGCCATTGCCGTTAAAACGAAACAGGAGTCGTCGCTGGTCAAGGGCTTGAAGCTTTGCAAGACTAAAGAAGCTGACGCCTATGTAAGCGCCGGGAATACCGGTGCGCAGATGGCCGCATCGCTTTTCGTACTGGGCAGACTGCCGGGAGTCTTGCGCCCGACGATTTACGCTTACTTTCCGAGATTGAAGGAAGGCCTTACCAATATTGTCGATGTCGGTGCAAATATGGATTGCAAGCCGGAGCATCTGGTGCAATTTGCCGAAATGCTTACCATATACCAGCGCTTTGCGGCAGGCATAGATGAACCGGTGGTCGGACTGCTCAATATCGGCGAAGAGGAGGGCAAGGGTTCTGAAGTCCTGAAACAGGCATATAAACTGCTTCAGGATGCTGACCGAAAAGGTAAAATCAGCTTCATCGGCAATATCGAAGGTCATGATATCCTGAAAGGAAATGTCAGCATTGTCGTCTGTGACGGCCTTGTAGGCAATACCATTCTGAAGTTCGGCGAAAGTATTCCGGGATTCCTTGGGGCACTCTTCAAACCTGCACTGCAGAAACTGGTCAGTTCCGGACAGCTTGACGAAAAAGCCGCTATGCTGACTACCCAGGTTTTTAAAAGCATGTTTGAACCTTTTGATGTTGAAAAATTCGGAGGAGTACCATTCCTCGGCGTTGACGGCATCTCAATCGTCGGACATGGACGTTCTTCGTCCCGAGCCATCAAAAACATGATCTTCATGGCCGAACATATGATTGAAAAAAAGGTCAACACCCACATAGCAGAAGTACTTTCCGAAGCATAAGAATTACAGTTCCGCCATAAAACGACCTGGTGCAGCATGGCTCATGCACATGCTGCAGAACAAGAACAACTCCGCATGAAATAACCGCATAGAACGCATGAAAGCTGCAATAACGGCGACAGCCAAATATTTACCAGACGGAGTCATGAGTAATCATGACCTCGAACTGATGCTTGAAACCAACGATGAATGGATTCGTTCGAGAACCGGTATCAGTGAGCGGCGTATCATGAATGACCCGGACAAGGCGACATCGTTCATGTGCGGCGAGGTAGCAAAGCTGCTGCTTGCGAAACGAGGCATCACTGCTGAAGATGTCGAGCTTATTATTATAGCGACCATGACGCCTGACATGCTGTTTCCATCGACAGCATGCTTTGTGCAAAGCATAATCGGAGCGACAAAGGCATGGGCTTTCGACCTTAATGCCGCATGTTCCGGATTTATTTTTGCTCTCAATACAGCAGCGAAGTTTATTGAATCGGGAGCCCATAAAAACGTTATGGTGATCGGTGGAGATAAAATGTCTTCGATCGTCGATTATACCGACCGCTCCACCTCCATACTCTTCGGTGACGGAGCTGCCGGAGTTCTTCTCGAACCAGCCAGAGAGGGATATGGTATTCTCGATGCGCGCCTCTATTCCGACGGAACAAACGGCAAAGATCATCTGCTGATGACCGGTGGTGGAAGCCTCCATCCAGCAACACATGAAACCGTCGAAAAACGGATGCACTACATTTATCAGGACGGGAAACAGGTTTTCAAGGCGGCCGTAACGGCAATGGCCGATACCGCAGCGGAAATCATGCATCGAAACAATCTCGATGCAGACACTATATCCTGGCTGGTTCCACATCAGGCGAATCAGCGCATCATCAATGCCACTGCAGAACGAATGGGCCTGAGCGGAGAAAAAGTCATATCGAACATCGCTCATTACGGAAATACAACTGCCGGAACAATCCCTATCTGTCTTGCCGAACTCGACGAAGCACAGAAGCTGGAAACCGGATCGAACCTGGTACTGGTGAGCTTCGGTGCGGGATACACCTGGGGCGGGATGTATATCAAATGGCAATAATACTCACATTACCATAGAAACAGCGCATTCATGAAAGCATTTGTTTTTCCGGGACAGGGCTCCCAGTATTGCGGAATGGGCAGGGATATATTCGACTCATTCCCTGCCGCACAAGAGATGATGCGAAAAGCTGATGAAATTCTTGGCTTTTCAATTACCGACATCATGTTTTCCGGCAGCGAAGATGACCTCCGCCAGACCAGGTATACACAGCCAGCGGTGTTTCTGCACAGCATGGCAGCAGCGTCGTTGCTCGGCAATGAAGACGTTACAATGACGGCAGGACACAGTCTTGGCGAGTACAGCGCACTTTGCTTTGCCGGAGCCATCAGCTTCGATGATGCCATCCATATCGTTGCAAGAAGAGGCGAACTGATGCAGCAAGCCGGCAGGCAGAATCCGGGAACGATGGCTGCGCTGATCGGCATGCCGGACAATGCTGTAGCGAACCTGCTGGCAGAAGCGGCATCGGAAGGAGTCGTTCAGGCTGCGAACTTCAATTCTCCGGGTCAGGTAGTTATTTCCGGTGATGTCGGCGCAATAAAAAAAGCCATAGAGCTGGCTCCATCACATGGAGCGAGAATGGCAAAGGAGCTCGTTGTTTCGGGAGCCTTCCACTCTCCGCTTATGAAACCGGCGGAACAGGAGCTTGCCGCTGCGCTCGAACTCGTAGAAATCAGGGACGCACGGATACCGGTCTGCATGAATGCTGTTGCCGAACCTGTTACAGCGGCTGCCGAAATACGAAAAAATCTGATCATGCAGCTTACAAGCCCGGTGCTCTGGACACAGTCAATTGAAGCGATGATACGGAACGGCATAACGGATTTCGTTGAAATCGGCCCTCAGAAGGTTCTGCAGGGACTGATCAAAAGAATTGACAAATCGGTCAGGAACAGCGGTATCGACACTGCGGAAGATATCCGGCAGAATATGTGAACATTCTCATAAAAGAGAGCTGGACTGTAACCATTAACAGAAGAAGAATAAACCATGTTTGAAGGAAAAATCGCAGTGGTAACCGGTGCCGCCAGAGGAATCGGACAGGCTATAGCCTTTGATCTTGCCGCAAAAGGAGCAGGAGTGGTCGTTTGCGACATCAAGGAAGAATGGCTTGCAGAAACCGCAGAGGGAATCAGAAAACTCGGCCGTGAGGCCTGGTGCAGGGAGCTCGACGTCACGAATACTGAAGCCGTGCAAAACGTTTTTTCCGAGATTGCTGAAGCGACCGGCAGAATCGATATTCTTGTCAACAACGCGGGCATTACCCGTGACGGGCTGCTGATGCGAATGAGTGAAGAGGACTGGGATGCCGTTCTCACGGTAAACCTGAAAGGAACCTTCGCCTGTACGAAAGCGGTTACCCGCACCATGATGAAACAGCGATCGGGCGCCATAGTCAATATTGCTTCGGTTATCGGCCTCATGGGCAATGCCGGACAGGCTAACTATGCCGCATCGAAGGGCGGTGTCATCTCTTTCACCAAATCGGTCGCCAAAGAGTTCGCCTCACGCAATATCCGTGTCAACGCTGTAGCCCCCGGGTTCATTGCCTCGAAAATGACCGATGCACTATCCGATGAGGTCCGCAAAAAAATGCTCGATGTCATACCGCTTTCGCGTTTCGGTCAGCCGGAAGATGTAGCTCGGGTTGTATCGTTCCTTGCAGGCGACGATGCCGCATACATTACAGGCGAAGTGATCAACATCAGCGGCGGCATGGTCATGTAATTTGGGCAAGCTTATTTTCTTTGTATATTATTCGACATTTTCAATTTTTTTATCCATAACACAACACTAATCAGGAGAACAAAACAATGAGTGAAGCTGAAATCAAAGATAAGGTATACGATATTATTGTCAGCAAAATGGGCGTCAACAAAGACCAGATCAAGCCGGAATCCAAATTTTCCGATGACCTTGGCGCAGACTCTCTCGACACCGTCGAACTGATCATGGAACTTGAAAACGAATTCGGAGTTCAGATTCCTGACGAAGACGCAGAAAAGATCAGCACTGTCCAGCAGGCCATCGATTACATCGTAAAAAAGTAACCTCCCTTAGGGATCTTTACAGCCAGAAGCAACATTAAAACACCACAGATGGGTCAGGATCGCAAAAGAGTAGTCGTCACAGGAATCGGGATTTTATCCCCTATAGGCCTCGGTATGGATGAGTTCTGGACCGGCCTGGTACAGGGCAGAAGCGGTGCCGCACCTATAACCTATTTCGATACAACCGATTTTGCAACAACCTTTGCATGCGAGCTGAAAAATTTTTCCGCTTTCGATTATATCGACAGAAAATCAGCTGACCGCATGGATCCATACTGTCAATATGCTGTCATTGCCGCAGAACAGGCCCTGAAAGATTCGGGGCTTGACCTGCAGGCAATCGATCCTCTCAGAATTGGCGTGGTGCACGGCTCAGGCATAGGAGGAATGACCACCTACGATCAGCAGTTCCGTACGTATCTTGAACGTGGCCCGAGAAGGATCAGTCCGTTTTTCATTCCCATGCTCATCCCGGACATCGCAGCCGGACAGATTTCCATGAAATTCGGTCTTATGGGTCCGAATCATGCAACGGCATCCGCCTGTGCAACGTCACTGCATGCGATTATCGATGCATGGATGATTCTGCAGCTCGGTATGGCCGACTACATGGTGTGCGGAGGCTCGGAAGCTCCCATAACTCCGATGAGCATCGGCGGGTTCAACTCCTCTCGCGCACTTTCAACCGCTAACGAGAGACCGGAAAAGGCATCCCGTCCTTACGACCGTGATCGTGACGGTTTTGTCATGGGAGAAGGCGCCGGAACGCTGATTCTTGAAACCCTTGAATCTGCAAAAGCCCGTGGCGCTAAAATTTATGGAGAAATCGCCGGCGTAGGCGCAACCGCCGACGCCTACCATCTTACTGCACCTCACCCGGAAGGCGCTGGCGCGGTCAATGCCATGAAAGCCGCGTTATCCATTGCGAATATCACTCCGGAACATATCGGCTACATCAACACTCACGGCACATCGACGCCGCTCGGCGACATCGCGGAGATCACGGCAATCAAGAAAGTATTCGGCGATCATGCGAAAAAACTGAGTATCAGCTCATCAAAATCCATGACAGGACATCTGCTTGGAGCTGCAGGTGCTGTTGAATCGATCGTCTGCCTGCTGGCCATGCAGAACTCGACGGTTCCTCCGACCATCAATAATGACAATCTTGATCCCCAGATCGATCTCGATATAACGCCAAACAAACCCAAAACGCGTGCGATAGAGTACGCTCTGAACAATGGATTCGGCTTTGGAGGTCATAATGCAACCCTGATTTTCAAGAACGGATCTACACTCTCTTAATGAGTCCCTCTGTATGGAGCTGTTCTGGCAAAAACTGACAGCTTTTGCTTTTCACCGCTCTCAGCAGTTTGACAAGGGTGAACATGCACCCCGAGACGACTCGGATGTAAAGCTTCCTGAACCTCTGCAGACATTTGTAGCGGCTATAATCGGCTCTGCCGTAAATGACCCGGCCCTGTATCTGACAGCGCTGACCCATCGTTCAGTAACACACGACGCCTCGGTTCCGGGAACAGAATCCAATCAGCGTCTCGAATTTCTTGGTGACGCGGTTCTCGATATGGTCATATCGGAATATCTTTTCCGCTCATTCCCGGACAGCGCAGAAGGTGACCTTTCGAGCAACAGGGCAAAAATCGTCAACAGAAAATCTCTTGCCGGTTTTGCACAAACCATGGGACTGGGACACTATCTCATTATCGGAGAGTCGGCAGACTGCAACAAAATCAGAACCAGTGAATCGGCTCTTGCCGATGCTTTCGAATCCCTCACCGGCGCGATTTATCTCGATAAGGGACTTGATGCCGTACGTAACTTCGTCATCAAGCAGGTCATCGAACATGTCGATTTCAAAACCATCGTCGCCTCGGAACACAACTATAAAAGCCGGCTGATTGAATACACCCAGTCGCATCACATCCCTCCTCCGGTTTATACGGTCATTGCCCAGATAGGCGCCGAGCATGAAAAGGTTTTCACAATCGAAGTCTCCTGTGCCGGCTGTATATGCGGCAGGGGATCCGCTCCAAGAAAAAAAGATGCCGAACAGCTTGCCGCGAAGGAAGCTGTCGAGATACTCGTAAAAGCGGGACAGAGCGCATTGCCGGAACTGTAAGACCGATCCATGCGAACGACGCTGTTTTTTGGCCTATGGGTTTGAGCATTTCACCGCAGTGCTCTATATTGCTTTTCAATTATGCCATTCAGACCACTTCACGACGCAGTGCAATCATGATAGAAAAACTGATTTTTGATTTATCCAGAGATGGCCGTAAAGGATACAGCCTCTCCGGTAACGACATACCGGAACTCTCCGTTGAAGCGGTTCTTCCGGATAAATTCCTGAGAACCAAACCGGCAGATCTTCCCGAAGTTCCGGAAAGTGAAGTTGTCAGACATTTTATCCGGCTATCCAACATGAACTACCATGTTGACAAAAACATGTACCCTCTGGGCAGCTGTACCATGAAGTACAATCCGAAAGTCAATGATGCCGCATGCGATCTGGCCGGGTTCAGCGAACTGCACCCCCTCCAGCCCGAAGAAACGGTTCAGGGCGCCCTGCAGATGATGTATGAACTCAGCGGCATGCTTGCTGAAATCGCCGGAATGGCCGCCGTTACCCTGCAGCCGGCTGCAGGCGCTCACGGAGAGCTGACAGGAATTCTGCTTATCAAAAAATATCACGAAGCAAGAGGATCAAAACGCAGTAAACTGCTGGTCGTGGATTCGGCTCACGGTACAAACCCCGCTTCGGCGGCAATCGCCGGCTATGAGATTATTTCCGTATCGAGCAATGCTGACGGACGTACCGATCTTGGCGATCTGAAAGCAAAACTTGACGGCGAGGTTGCTGCGCTCATGCTCACGAACCCCAATACGATCGGCCTTTTTGAAAAAGATATCCTGACCATAGCACAGATGGTGCATGAAAACGGCAGTCTGCTCTATATGGATGGTGCAAACATGAATGCCCTGCTCGGCATCACACGGCCTGGAGATATGGGTTTCGATGTCGTACACTACAATCTCCATAAATCTTTTTCAGCCCCTCATGGCGGAGGCGGACCGGGAAGCGGTCCGGTAGGTGTCTGCGAAAAACTCATACCTTATATGCCCGTACCGGTTATCGATCGGATCGAAACCCCCGAAGGAAGCTCCTATCGTCTGAATACGAACCATCCGGAAAGCATCGGAAGAATGATGAATTTCTATGGAAACTTCGCGGTACTCATCCGGGCCTATACCTATATCCGCATGCTTGGAGGCGCAGGATTGAGAAGAGTTTCAGAGAATGCCATTATCAATGCAAACTACCTTCTTGCCCGTCTCGACAGCCGTTACGATCTTCCATACCCGAAACCGGTTCTTCATGAGTTCTGTCTTTCCGGCGACAGACAGAAAAAAGCACACGGAGTAAAAACACTCGATATTGCCAAGCGACTGCTCGACTACGGTTACCATGCACCGACCATCTACTTCCCGCTCATTGTCTGCGAAGCGTTGATGATCGAACCGACGGAAACCGAAACTCGCGAAACGCTCGATCTCTTTGCAGAAGCACTGCTCTGTATTGCGGACGAAGCCGAAAATTCCCCGGAACTGATACTTTCGGCCCCGGTAAACACTCCGGTCAAAAGACTCGATGAAGCACAGGCCTCGCGACAGCTGAATATCTGCTGTCAGGGTTGACTCCAGGCGGCGTCACCCCAGCGTACGTAACCATACGATTGCGAACGCTGAGGAGGAGGCTCGGCCATTCGACTCAGAAGTAACCATAAGTTCACATAGATGATTTTGCTGCAGCGTTATCCGGACGTATACTCTAACAAAAACCGGGAAGATGTCCTTGCTCAGTTCAAAAGTTCTGGTTCTGAACAGCAGTTACGAGCCATTACGTATATGCGACGCCCAGAAAGCCGTTCTGTTGCTCTTCGGCGGTAAAGCCGTGCCGGTCGCGCACCACCCGGAGAAAGCGATCTGTACGGTTTCCTGCTGTTTTCCCCTTCCGAGCATTATCCGCCTGAATGTATTTGTAAGGGTACCCTTCAAGAAAATCATGCTGAACAAAAAAAACATTCTCAGAAGGGATGCGTTCCGCTGTCAGTATTGCGGAAGAACGGATCTGCCGCTGACTGTCGATCATATACTGCCCAGATCCAGAGGTGGTGAAGAATCATGGGAAAACCTGATTACGGCCTGCCTCCGCTGTAACACAAAAAAAGGGAACCGAACTCCCTCGGAAGCAGGAATGGCAACTCGGTCTAAACCGGCACGACCCAACCACATTATCTTCATGCAGCAGTTGACAGCTTCCGTGTCGGACGAATGGAAGCCCTATCTGTTCATGAGCTGAACCATCCAACTTTCGAAAAAGCCGACTATGCTTTTCTGCAATCCGGAACTGTTGCTGCCCGATACGATACGGGCGTTTATCGAAACCCTTCCGGATACGATACCGGATCAGAAAAAAAGAATGCTCACGGTTATCGAGCTGTCCCGTCTCAATGTTCTGCACTCTACCGGCGGACCTTTCGGAGCTGCCGTATTTACGAGCAAAACCGGCAGACTTATTGCAGCCGGCGTCAATGTCGTTGTCGAAAGCCGCTGCTCACATGCCCATGCGGAAATGGTTGCGCTCGCAGCTGCGGAACACTATCTGAAAACATACGACCTCGGCTTGCCGGAACTGCCGGATCTTGAACTGGTCACATCGACAGAGCCTTGCGCCATGTGTTTCGGTGCAATTATCTGGTCGGGGATCAGAAAGGTCATCTCGGGAGCAACCAGCCGCGATGCAGAAGCGGCCGGATTTGACGAAGGCCCGAAACCGGACAACTGGATAGCATGCCTTGAAGCTCGAGGCATTACCGTTATCACCGAGCTATGCAGAAGCGAAGCTGGAACCGTTCTGAAAGCATACAATACCGGAGGCGGCCCGATTTATAATCCGCAACGGGCAAGGTAACGACAAAAAGCCCCCTCCGCTAAAGGGTCATCTCCCCGCAGAGCACGGTTTCGATTCCCCGCTCAACCGCTTCACGGCCACTTCCATCGATCATGGCTCTCCCTGTCAGACAGATCAGCTTTGCAAGCGTCGCTTCAGCCGTAAGGTCATGTCCGCATACCGCATGCACCTTTCGCTGCAGTTGGTAACCGGTTTCATAACGCTTCATCTGTACCCGGCCTGAGAGTACCTGAGTCGCATCGACAATCACAACACCCTTATCGGCAGCCCTTGCAAGCGCGTCGATAAACCCGCTTGAAGCCGGTGCATTGCCCGAACCGAACGATTTGAGCACAATGCCTTTCAACGAAGGCGAAAGAGTAAGCAGAGCATCCACCATGCCGGCCTGAATACCCGGAAAAAGCGTCAGGGCAATCACTGAATACTCCGGCAGTACCCGACTCAGCTCCGTAATCTCTCGGCTCCTCAGAGCATGGTTTCGTTGCTCGTCCAATGAAACAGAACCCCCCGGAGGATCAAGCAGAACCCTGGGGTTCACGGTCATATCTGTTCCGGCACTGCCAAGTACCGGATAGTTCGGCGAAAGAAAGGCATTGAACGAACGGGAATCCACTTTGACAGAACGGTTTCCTCTCAGAAGAAGATGATCGAAAAAAAGAGTTACTTCGGGAATTCTAAAATTCGCCGCAAACATGATCGCTGTAAGGAGATTCTGCACGGCATCGGTTCGCCCGGATGCAAGCGGCAGTTGCGATCCGGTGAATACAACCGGTTTGGAAAGCCCTTGAAGCAGAAAAGAGAGCGCAGAAGCACTCCACGACATGGTATCGGTTCCATGCAGAATCACAAAACCATCATAACACGCATAACGCTCAAGCACCCATGAAGCCATTGCCACCCAATCAAGCGGCATAAGATCCGAGCTGTCCACAGGATTTGCCGTCCATTCGATGCTGAACGCAATATCACCCTCCGAACAACGAATGCTGCCGTTCCTGAAACAGGGCAGAGCGTAAACTCTCTTCCTGAAAAGCTCGCCGCTCACCGGAGCAAGCGGACTCCCCTCACATCCCATGGTTCCGCCGGTATAGAGTACAGCTATCTTCATTTATACGCTCATCGTGATTCGACTGCCTTGACAACACGGCAGTATCTTCTGAAGATAAAAAGGAATCTTGTTCTATGCCACATATGGACCTATCTATCATTGTCGAGGGCGGTTCGTGTTCACGCAACAAAATAAACGAGTATAAACGCACAAACGATGCGGGAGAAACCGAAGGCCTGTCAAGCAGAATCCGCTCACTAATCGAGTAGTCCACTCCGGAGAAGTAGCATCGCCGATGAAGAGAGTAGAAAAATCCGAAAATCTTTCAAAAAATCAGCCTGTACCGATTCAGCGCTTTTTTTTGTATTCTTTCACAAAGCTCCTTACCAACAGCGGTTGCATTCAGTAAACCGGCAAGTTCATGTTCATGAAAAAAATCTCTCTCATAACGATTTCGCTCCTCGGCTTTGCTGCGCTGCTGATCGCCATTTCCGTCCCGGCTGCCGCAAAATCGAAACCGTCACAAAAAAAATGGCAGGCACAGTATATCTTCAGCCGTAAGGATTCCGACATAGAAAAAGAACTGCAACGGATGACGCTGGACGAAAAAATCGGCCAGATGATTATCGCCCAGACAGAAAGCCGGAACAACAGCGGCGGAGACCCGAATTACCTGCAGCTCCAGCGTTTGGTGCAGCAGGGCAAGGTTGGCGGAATCATGTTCATGAAAGGCGACGCATTCAATGCCGCAATGATGGCAAACAATTTTCAATCGCTTGCCTCGCGCCCTCTCTTGATGAGTGCCGACATGGAGAGAGGACTCGCCATGCGTCTTTCCGGCGCTACGGAATTCCCTCCGAACATGGCGCTGGCGGCAACGGGGGACCCTGAACTTGCTTTTGCAATGGCAAAAGCCATTGCAGGTGAAGCACGAACAGTCGGTATTCACCAAAGTTATTCGCCAAACGTTGACCTGAACATCAATCCGGCCAACCCGGTCATCAATACCCGCTCATTCGGCGACAATGTCCCGCTTGCCATAACCATGAGCAATGCAATGATCGAAGGATTCCAGGCCAACAACGTCATTGCAACGGCAAAACACTTTCCGGGACACGGCGATGTCACTGTTGACAGCCACCTCGCCCTGCCGGTACTCAATGCAGATCGACAGCGCCTCTTTGCCTATGAACTCAGACCATTCAAAGCCGCTATCGACCAGGGTATCATCAGCATCATGACCGGTCACCTTGCCGTTCCCGGACTGACAGGCTCCATGGAACCAGCTTCGGTTTCAAAAGCCATCGTCACCGGACTGCTTCGAAACGAACTTGGGTTTCAGGGACTCATCATCACTGACGCAATGAACATGAAAGCGCTTTATAACGGCAATAACGTGTCGGAAATGTCCGTTAAAGCAGTTCAGGCAGGCAACGACCTTCTGCTCTTTTCTCCCGCGCCCGAACTTGCGCATGCCGCAATAATCCAGGCTGTACAGGAGGGCGCGATCCCGATGAATCAGATCGACGCATCGGTAAAGCGTATTCTTCAGGTCAAGAATTGGCTCCAGCTCGGAGAAAAAAACCTTGTCGATCTCAACCGGGTACAAAGCCAGATAAGTACCAACTCCCACCGCAAGCTTGCTGCAGAGATATCTTCCCGCTCACTGACCGTAGTGAGACAGGACCCTCGCCATCTGCCTCTGAAAAACGGCAGCGTGCTCAATATCATCCTTCAGGACAAGAGCAATCCGGAGCCTGGGCGGGAATATGCGGAAAAACTGAACCGCATTTTTCAATCAACAACGGTACGAATCGATCCACAAACCGATCCCCAGACCTATGCTTCGACACTTGCCGTCGCCGGAACGGCTGATGCCGTGATCATTTCCTCCTATGTGCAGGTTTTTTCCGGATCGGGAACACTCAGACTTACCGGGCTGCAGCAGCAGTTTATCCATTCACTTGCACAATCGATTCCGGAAAATAAACCGCTTATTTTCATTTCCTTCGGCACCCCCTATCTGATAAGCGCCTTTCCTGAAATCAAAACTGCCGTTTGCACATACTCATCAAACAGGGAGAGTGAAGATTATGCCTTGCTGCTGCTCAGAGGAGAAATCAAACCAGTGGGACATCTGCCCGTATCGCTCCAGGGCGTACTTCCTGAACCCTCTTATTAAAATGTAACCAGGAATTTTTTCAAGATCGATTATGGGAAAAACCGTTCGTGACGAATCTGCCGCAAGTGCTTACTGGGCCGCGGTCAATACGTTCTGCGCACTCAGAAACGTTCATGTCGTAGCCGATGCTCCGGTTGGGTGTTACAATCTTGTAGGGGTTGCCGTAATGGACTATACCGATGCAATCCCCTACCTCGAAAACTTCACCCCTACCAGCCTGACCGAAAAAGAAATCTCATCTTCGGGAAGCGCGGAAGTCGTCTGCGACACCCTTGCCAAACTTGCTGATAGCGATAAACAACTTATTCTGGTATCGAGCGCAGAGAGTGAAATGATCGGCAGCGATCATGAGCGAATGCTGAAAATGCAGTTCCCCGGCGTAAGATTTTTCCCTTCCGACTCTCTCGGCCAGAATGAATGGCAGGGACGCGACAGGGCGTTGAGGTGGCTGTTCGATCAGTTCGACGACAAAAAACCTGCCACGATCGAAAAAGGAACCGTCAGCATAATCGGCCCCACCTACGGATGTTTCAACAGCCCCTCCGACCTTGCCGAAGTCAAGCGCCTTATTTCCGGCACCGGAGCCAGAATTCGCCATATCTATCCGTTCGAAAGTGACCTGGGAGACATCTCCGACCTGAAAAACTCGGAAGTCATTGTGGTGATGTACCGGGAATTCGGCAGCGATCTTGCCTCCGTACTGGGACGTCCGGTGCTTTACGCTCCGTTCGGCATCGAGGAAACCCGTCGCTTCATTCTTGAGATCGGCCGTCTGACCGGCAATGAGGATTCCTCTGCGGCATTTCTGGAGGAGGAGAAACGCTCTATACTGAAACCGGTATGGGATCTCTGGAGAGGACCCCAGGCGGAGTGGTTTCCGACAGTCCGTTTCGGTGTAACCGCCGGAAAAAGTTATGCGCTCGGACTCGAAACCTTTCTTTCCAAAGAGATGGGAATGCAGTGTCTCTTCAGCCACGACACCACGGAAACCGATAACACACTCCTGCGCGACGAGATCATGGCAAAACAGCCGCAGTTCCTTTTCGGGCGCATGGCAGACAAAATCTATCTTGCCGAACTTGACGCAAAAACCCGCTTCATTCCGGCAGGATTTCCCGGTCCGATTGTACGCAGAGCCCTCGGGACTCCTTTCATGGGCCACAGCGGAGCAGTCTGGCTCCTGCAGGAAATCGTCAATTCGCTCTACGATATGCTTTTTAATTTCCTTCCCATACAGAAGCGCACCGGAGAGACCGAAGAACCCCGGATCAAGATGAACTGGAGCAGCGAAGCAGAATCGCTGCTCGATGCAATGGTTAAAAAAGCCCCTTTCATCAGCCAGATATCCTTTGGACGCGAACTGAAAAAGAAAGCAGAGAGCCTTGCCCGTAAAACAGGAGAAAAAAGTGTAACCGTCGAACTGCTCCGGAAAATGACCTGATTTTGTTTTTTTCGAATTTTATTTGTATAGTTAAGATCCACATAACGGAAACGGGGATTACCGAAAAAAAACCGGTCAGCCCCCCCGTCCGTGTAGTACTGACAAAAAGAGGCTGAACAGAATATCAATCGTCTCTCCTTTCGGAGAGATATCGCGTTGCTTCGGAAAGTAATCCGGCAGCGCAGCATGACGAAACGACAACAACAGCATGTCCGACATACAGGAACAGCAGGCTTCAATAGCCATAACCCTGCCTGACGGGACGGTAAGAAACGTTCCCTCCGGAAGCAGCGGTTTTGATATTGCACTCTCTATCGGCAAACGGCTTGCCGACGATGCCCTTGCCGTTACGGTCAACGGTAAACCGTCGGATCTCCACGCGCCCCTTCTCTGCGATGCAAACATAGAAATCGTCACTTTCGACTCGCAACTCGGAAGAGATATTTTCTGGCACACCGCGAGCCATATCATGGCGCAGGCAATAGAAGAGATCTTCCCTGGCAGCCGCTTCGGTGCCGGCCCGGCGACGGAACAGGGTTTTTATTACGACGTAGCTTCGGAGCACCGTTTCCGCGAGGAAGACCTCCGGGCAATCGAGCAGAAAATGCTTGAAATTGCCAAACGGAATATCATGCTTCAGCGCGAAGAGATGAACCGCGCCGACGCCATCGCATATTTCACCAGCGTGCGTAACGATCCATACAAGGTAGAAATCCTCGAAGATACCCTGAAAAATGTCGATACCGTATCGCTCTACCATCAGGGCGATTTCGCCGACCTCTGCACAGGTCCGCATCTGCCTTCGACATCCAAACTCAAAGCGGTACTCCTCTTGAATATCTCCTCGTCCTACTGGCGCGGTGATTCGTCAAGAGAGAACATGCAGCGAATCTACGGCATCGCTTTTCCCTCGGATAAACTCCTCAAGGAACATATCGCACGTCTGGAAGAGGCAAAACGCAGGGATCACCGCAAACTCGGTACGGAACTCGAACTCTTCATGCTCTCGCCGGAAATCGGGAGCGGACTGCCGGTCTGGCTGCCGAAAGGCGCTATCATCCGCAGCGAGCTCGAAACGTTCCTCAAGGAAGAACAGCGGAAACGCGGCTACCTTCCGGTTTATACGCCGCATATCGGGAATATCGAACTGTATAAGCGATCAGGTCACTATCCATATTACAGCGATTCGCAGTTCCCTCCTCTGACCTATCATGACGAGGATGGAAAGCAGGAGCAGTATCTGCTCAAGCCGATGAACTGTCCGCACCATCATCTTATCTACAGCTCGAAGTTGCGTAGCTACCGCGATCTGCCGATCCGCCTTACAGAGTTCGGAACGGTTTACCGTCACGAACAATCGGGGGAACTGAACGGCCTTGTTCGGGCAAGAGGTTTCACCCAGGACGATTCACATATATACTGCACTCCTGACCAGCTTGTCGATGAAATCTGCAATGCCATCGATCTGACACAGTTTGTTTTCGGTACTCTTGGATTCTCGGAAGTGCAGACCCGTCTTTCAATGCACGACCCGGCCAACCAGCAAAAATACGGAGGCACCGCCGAAATCTGGGAACAGGCCGAGAAAGACGTACGCGAAGCAGCAGACCGTATGGGTATCGACTACTTTATCGGCATCGGAGAAGCGAGTTTCTACGGCCCTAAAATAGACTTTATCGTGCGTGACGCCCTCGGGCGCAAATGGCAGCTCGGAACCGTCCAGGTTGACTACGTCATGCCGGAACGGTTCGACTTGAGCTATATCGGCAGCGATGGTCAAAAACACCGTCCGGTAGTTATTCACCGAGCGCCGTTCGGTTCGATGGAACGCTTTATCGGAGTGTTGATCGAGCATACCGCAGGCAATTTCCCGCTCTGGCTGGCTCCTGTTCAGGCCGTGGTTCTCCCCATAGCAGAAGAGGTGCACGACTATGCAAAAACCATTCATGCGGCTCTTATTGCCGCAGGAATTCGCGCTGAAATCGATACCAGAAATGAAAAAATCGGCAGAAAGATTCGCGAAGCCGAGATCGGAAAAATTCCATGTATGATTATTGTCGGGCAGAAGGAACGCGATAGCGAAGAGATTTCGCTTCGCCGCCACCGTTCCGGCGACATGGGCAGCTTTACGGTTCCCGGACTTATCGACATACTTAAAAAGGAAATATCGGAGAGAACCTGATTTTTTAAACCAATGCTGATCTCATGAAGAAACAGAAGACGACGACTCAGAAGCCGAAACTCACCTACCGGGTCAACGAACAGATCCGTGTTCCGGAAGTGCGTATTGTCTTTCAGGATGGCACCCAACAGGTCATGAAAACCATCGAGGCAAGACGTATGGCTGAAGATCGGAATCTCGACCTTATCGAAGTGCAGCCCAATGCGGAACCCCCGGTATGTAAACTGGACAATCTGGGCAAGCTTCTCTTTAAAATGGACAAAAGGGATAAAGACCTCAAGAAAAAACAGAAAACCACAACGCTCAAGGAGCTGCGGTTTCATCCCAATACCGACAAGCACGACTTTGATTTCAAGACGGCCCACCTCGAGGAGTTTCTGCGAAAAGGCAACCGGGTACGGGCAACGATCGTCTTTCTCGGACGCTCGATTATCTATAAGGATAAAGGTCTTGAACTTGCTGAACGCCTGACAGAACGGCTCAGCTGCGTCAGCAATCGGGATGGCGACCCTAAATTCGAAGGAAAAAAGCTTTTTGTCTATTTCGAGCCCGACAAGAAAAAAATTGATGCCTTCGAAAGAATAAAAGCAAAAACAAGCGGTCCGGCACTGACCCCGGCACTGGCACCTGCTCCTGTACCGGCACCCGAACAGAAAGATACGCCGGAATAGACTCTTTTTTTATAAAAACAAATGAGACGATCATGCCTAAAATGAAATCACACCGCGGAGCATGCAAGCGATTCAAAGCTACTGCATCCGGAAAAATCAAGCGTGAACGAATGAACGGTTCACACAATCTTGAGAAGAAAAACAGAAAACGTACACGCCGCCTGCACCAGTCAACCATACTTGACGGAACAAAGGAAAAGCAGATCAAGCGGATGATACTTGGATAAATCGTTAACCTTAATTTTAGAGACCAATGCCTAAAGCAAATAATGCCGTCGCATCACGCGCACGGAGAAAAAGAATTCTCAAGAAAGCAAAAGGATTCTGGGGATCACGCGGAAATATTCTGACCGTCGTAAAACATGCCGTCGATAAAGCAGAACAGTACGCCTACCGCGACCGCAGGGCGAAAAAACGCACCTTCCGCTCTCTCTGGATCATGCGTATCAATGCTGCGGCTCGTCTCAACGGCACAACATATTCCAGACTTGTCGATGCCATGAGCAAGAAAAGCGTCGAAATCGACCGCAAGGTTCTGGCGGAAATTGCCGTGAAAGACCCTGCGGCATTTACACAGATTGTCAAATCAGTAATCGATTAAGCATTACCCCGCTTTTCATGGAAGATGCCATTCGCTGTCTGCAGCAGGAAATCTCTGACTTCGGGATCCAGAGCAATAAGGATCTCGAAGCGTTCAGACTTAAATACACTGTTCGCAAAGGCCTCATTGCCGATCTTTTCGGACAGCTTAAAACGGTTGCTCCGGATGAACGGCCACGAATAGGCCAGCTGCTCAATACGCTCAAAAAAAATGCCGACGAAAAACTGACAGCAGCAGAAACGGCCTTCTCCGCACAAGCCGACAAAAAGGCGCCCGCTCTGGATCTTACCCTGCCGGGAAGACGGCATTACACCGGCAGCGAACATCCCGTGCAGAAGGTACTGGGCGACATGAAGCAGATCTTTCACGCAATGGGCTTCAGCATTGCAACCGGACCGGAACTTGAACTTGACCGGTATAACTTCGACCTGCTGAACTTTCCGCCCGACCATCCTGCTCGTGATATGCAGGATACCTTTTTTATCACAAGGGGCAACCCTTCCGGCGATGTGCTGCTGAGAACCCACACCTCGCCGGTACAGGTAAGGGTCATGCTCGACAACCCTCCGCCCATACGCGTCATCTGCCCCGGTAAAGTCTATCGAAACGAAGCCATCAGCTCCCGGAGCTATTGCGTCTTCCATCAGCTTGAAGGGCTCTATATCGATAAAAACGTCTCCTTTGCCGATTTGAAAGCCACGATCTTTTCATTTGCCCGACAGATGTTCGGCAAAGATGTAAAACTGCGTTTCAGACCGAGCTTTTTCCCCTTTACCGAACCCTCTGCAGAGGTCGATGTAACCTGTTATCTCTGTGGAGGAAAAGGGTGCCGCGTCTGCAAGAAATCGGGATGGCTGGAAATAATGGGTTGCGGCATGGTGCATCCCAACGTCATGCGCGACTGCGGTATAGATCCTGAAGTCTGGTCAGGTTACGCTTTCGGGATGGGTGTTGATCGGACGGTACTGCTCCGTTATAAAATAGACGATATTCGCCTGCTTTTCGAAAACGATATCCGCATGCTTCGCCAGTTCCCGGCCTGAACGCCGAAGAACGGTTTCAATACGGACAAGAAATTAAGCACGCTCGTCCTTCATATACCTAAAAACCTCCGGAAAAGAAGTTCGGAGGTTTTTAGGTATATGAAAACGTATTGAGAGCAAACCCTTCGTCAGTATCCTATTTATCTTTAAGCTGCTTTGTCCATGTTTCCATCGCTTCGTTCGCCGCAGGATTAGGCGCTTCAAGAAAGGTGATGACAAAAGAATTTTCAAGTTCAACCACACCAATCGAACGGGGTCTAACCGCAAGGACTCCGGGATTCGGCAACTCTTTTCCGAAACAGAACAGAATATTCTTTGCATCCCTGATACCGGGAGCTATAACGCCTTCGGCAAGTGAAGATGTATGCGCATAATGATCAAAAACACCGATATACTTAATTATCGGATTGGCATCGATCCTCTCTTTATAACGGGCCAGAATATCATCTACCGTTTCACAGCTTGTTTCTGCCTTATCAAGCTCAAGAGTGTAGATAGGGTATTTCTCCTGCAATAGTGTCTGGATCATAGCGGCTTCCCTCTTTTTTGAGTTCAATGGTACTACTTACTGGACGACAGACCATAACAATGGAACATCGTCATACTTATTCTACAGCAGGAATAAGGAATTTCCAAAGCCGGCAACAAAATAAGCTCCATGACAACAGAGTATCATGGAGCTTATTTTTCAAATAACCGTTCTGAAAATACGGATCAGGAGGCGGAAGATTCAGCTTCGACCTCGAAATTGACCTTTACGGTAACATCCATAAACAGCTTGGCATCTGCCTCGTATTTACCGAGAAGTTTAACCGGAGCTTCGAGGGTGATCTTCCGTCGATCGATCTCAACACCCTGGGCACTCAGAGCCTCGGCAATATCGGAAGAAGTAACCGTACCGAAAAGCTTGCCCGATTCGCCGGCCTTCGCATAAACCTTGAGGGTCATCTGCTCGATCTTCTGTGCGAGATCACGGGCGTTCTTCCTCTGCTGTTCTATTTTTTTCGCCTGCTGCTTCTTTTCAGTCTCAAGCGCTTTGAGCGTCCCTTCCGTCGCTCTTATAGCCATTCCCTGAGGGATCAGGTAGTTGTTCGCATAACCGTTCTTTACAGCAACAACATCGCCTGCATCACCAAGGGCAGCCACATCTTTTCTTAAAATGATTTTCACTGCTTAGCTTCCTCGTTTCGATAAATTGCAAAATTGTTTATTTGTATTCGTCTGCAACATAGGGAATTACAGCAAGAAACCTTGCCCATTTCACGGAATGGGTCAACAGGTTCTGATCTTTTGCCGAAAGCCCTGTGATGCGGCGGGGAATGATTTTACCCTGATCGTTGATAAAGCGTTTCAGTTTGCGTTCATCACGGTAGTCAAAAAACACGACCTGATTTTTTGATACTTTCTTTTTGGAAGCCAAAGCGTTTCCTAACGATTTGTTTCCCTGTACATGTGTAGGTTTTTGTCTCATAAGTGTTTCTTCAGAAAATGTTGCTTATCTCCCCTCAATCAATCGGAAGAAAGATATTTATATTCGTAGATGTGTCCCGGATCATCATCGCTGATGTCCTCATGGTGAATTTCCTGACAATCATCCTCGATAAAGCCTTCATTATCCTCTTCGCCGTTCTTCTTCCTCTTGTTGAGGAACTGGATTCTTCTGGCCTTGATTTCGACAACTGTTCTGGACGATCCATCCTGGGCCTTCCATGTGCGGCTCTGCAATTCGCCATCGACAAGCACTGCAGAACTTTTTTTCAAATTATCACGGCAGCTTTCGGCAAGCTTGTTCCACGCAACGATACCGACATAGCATACATCTTCCTGCCACTGGTGATTGCTGTCGCGAAACCGTCTGTTGCATGCAATAGAAAAATTAACGACAGGTGTTCCACCTGAATTAGTCTGCCTGAATACAGGATCTTTTGTCAGATTACCCGCAATGATTACGCTATTGATCTCAGGCATTTTTAATTCAGCCATAGCATCTTCTCCGTTTTATTCTCCATTGAATTCAGTTCCCGCCTGCATGTCCACGTAACCTGGCCGTCATTTCGCATCTTTTCCGGAGTCATCCGACTCTGCAGCGGCTGTATCTTCCGGACTTCCAATAACAACACTATACTTTTCAACTCTCTTGCGCATTTCAAGAAGTGCGCTTGTCAGGTGAATAATCAGATAACGGAGTAGATCTTCTTCGTAGCGGAGAACCTTTTCAACGGCACCGATAACCGGTGCAGCAGCGGTAAATTCGATATGAGCGTAATAACCGATAGTCTTCTTGTTGATCGGATATGCCGTTTTTCTTCTGCCTACCTCGAGGACACTGCTGATACTTCCACCTTTTTCGGTAATGACCCTCTGCACCATCTCCATTGCAGCAGCGATTGCTTCGTCCTGAAGCCCGCCGTCAATGATGACCGTGCATTCATAAAGTTTTGTTTTTTCCATAGCGCAAAGTCTGATAATGTTAGCTCTTCAGTTGCTTGCAAGAATGGCGGGAAAACGGCATTGCGCAGACCGCTCCCCTCGGCATCATCATTTAGGAAAAATGACAATCACCACCTGCAAATTTGAACCTTAAAGGTAAGGCATTGGCCGCACTTTTCCAACGGTTAAAATCGGGCACTTGTGTTTTGTTTCGGAGCCCTTGAACGGCTCCGGACGCAGAGGTTTCGAGGGCAGGCTATCCTGCGCAACAGACCCGGCCGGAAGCTCTCAATGGGTATACTGAAGAGATAGTTCCAGAATTACCGGCGCATGATCCGAGCTTTTTTCCTCAAGATCGACAGAGGCAGCCGTCACTTTTGCGGCAAGTTCCGGGGAAAGATAGAAGCAATCTATCCTCCATCCGAGATTGCGTTCTCGAGCGGGTTTCCAGTATGGCCACCAGGTAAACAGATCCTCGGCGTCAGGATGCATATTCCTCATGATATCCTGAAGTCCGGATGCAATCTGGGCATCGATGGCAGCACGCTCCTCCGGCCTGAGTCCGACTGCCCCCGGCTTGTTCTGCGAACGATGCACATCTATGTCGCGGTGTGCGATATTCATATCGCCGGCAAGAATAACCTGCCGCCCCGAATCAAGCAGAGAGCAGATATAAAGCCGGAGTGAATCGAGGTAATCAAGCTTTATCCGATAGTGCTCGTCACTCTCCCCTCTGGGCACATACGTGCCGATAATCGTAAAATGCGTAGTGTGCAGAACACCAGTACGATTTTCAATATCGAAAGCGGGCACTTCCCATACGGCATCATCCGCCGTGCTGCTATCGCGCAGCAGGATACCGGTTCCACTGTACCCCTTTCGGACAGTCGAACCATTCCAGAATTTACGATATGCATCAAGATCGCTGATTGCCGGGGGAATCTCCTCTTCATGCGCCTTTACCTCCTGAAGCAGCAGAATATCCGGCTGATTCCGTAAAATCCATGCCTCAAGCGACGCTTTTCTGGCACGAATACCGTTGATATTCCATGATGCGATTTTCATGACCGAAGCGTATTGAAATAATCAATTATTTTTCCGGAAACGACACCTTCATCGATATCGTTCATACAGCGGAAATGACCTTCCGGACATCGGTTCCTCCCGATATGCGAACAGGGCCTGCATCGCAGCCCTGAAACCTCGAACAGCTCGAACTGCGTATGGTAGGGCAAAAAGCCGAACGCGGCAACCGATGAACCAAAAAGTACAAACAGTTTTTTCCCGAATGCCGAAGCCATATGCATAAGACCGGTATCGTTCGTAAGCACGGCATCTGAACACTCCAGCACAGCCGCACTCTGCATGAGCGAGCACTTTCCGGCGAGATCGACAACCCTCTGACGGAAGCGTTCGGGAAGTGCCTTTATGATAAGCTCCGCATATGGGGCATCGTCTTTACCTCCCAGGAGAACCGCCTGCACGGGCATCGCGGCAAAAAGCGTCGAAAGAACGGCGGCAAAATTGACAGGCGGATAGCGCTTGGAAGCGTGCATGGCGCCGAAACAGACGGCAAGCCGAAACCCTCCGGCATCCGGAAGGGAGTGCGCAAAACTGCGGTCTGCAGCGGAAGGGTAGAGCTCGCACCCGAGCACATCGGCTTTTACCCTACAATC